>JASGFO010000080.1:0-15859 GCA_047605505.1 Gordonia sp. (in: high G+C Gram-positive bacteria)
CCGACCACCACCTACTCACCCACCCGCGCCAAACACGCCCGCCGGCGTGCCGAACGTGCCCGTAACCGGGCACGCCGCCGCGCCGCACGCGAACAATCCGAGCGTGACCTCGGACCACCACCGTTTTAGGCCGGCTGGACCTCGGCCATGCTGCTGACCATCGCCGGGGTATCGAGCCGGGACATCATGGCGAATTACCTACTGACCAATCAGTATTCGGCACAGTCGATCGACGCCTCTGCACATCAGGTCACCGCCCGATACGGCACGCAGGCCGGTGCGGGCGCCCGCATCCTGCTGCGTGTCTTCGCAGCCCTACCGGCCGGACTCGACGCCGCAGTCCACGAATACGGCAGCATCGACGCCTGCCTCCGCAAGGGCGTCGGTCGGGACTCCCGGACCATCAACACGCTGCGCGCCACGCTCACCATCTGAGCACGCCACCGGCCTGCCGGTGCGCACGCCACCGTCAATCCATGACGATCACCGTGCGCACCGGAGGCCGGCCGCCCGGCTATCTCACCTGGGTGTCGATGAACTCGTCGGTGTAGAGCTGCGCCACCGGGATCTGTGCCGGCAGAGTGGAACCGGTGCGGTTGAGCACCGGGATCAGCTCGTTGATCGAGTTCTGCGCCTTGGTCAGGTCGTAGCCTCCCCACACGCCCGCGGCGTCGGGGCCGATGACGCCCTTGTCCTTGAGCAGCTTCGCCGAGTAGGCGGCCTCACCGGCGCTGTACGGGGTGAAGGAGATGTCCTGTGACACCCAGTCGGTGATCGTGGCGTTGATCGCGTCGGGCGAGTTCACGTAGTTCTTGCCGGTCTGCTGGATCATCGGCACCAGCTTGGCCAGGCATCCGCGCAACGACTCGAGGCGGTCGGGGCGCACCGCCAGGTTCGAGGCGTACACGTCGTATCCGGCATCGTGCACCATGGCGTAGCCGACGGGCTTGTTCCACGACGGCGTCTCGTGCTCGAAGGTGTAAGGCTCGGAGTTCGCGAAGCCCTGCTGCGCGATGGACGGATCGCCGACGAACCGCGCCGGCGCGCCGTCGTAGCTGGTGTCGAGCTGGCTCTGCTTGAGCAATCCCTTGGCCACGAGCCACTGCGGGAACACCTGATCCTTGGAGACGACGACGGTCGCGTTCGAGCGGCCGATGTCGGCGATCGTGTGCCAGTCCGGGTGCGTCGCCGGATCCCACATCAGGATCGAGGGGTTGTACTGCAGCAGCGGTGTCAGGCCGACGACGCGTTGTGCCGCGGCCGCGGAGATCATCTGGTCGCCGTGCACGAGGCCGAGGTCGATCGCGTCGTCGGAGTACATGACCGACGGCACCGACTGGAAACCGATGGCCGGCCCGCCTGCCCGGAGGGTGATGTCGACGCCGGTGTCGCCGCCATTGAAGACGAGGGGGCCGGTGGCCGATTTCTCGCCGGCGTCGACGGTGTAGCCCGGTCCCATCAGGCCGATGACGCCGGCCATGTCCGACTGGGGTTGCCACTGCAACTGGACCACGATGTTCTCGGGGCAGACCGACGCGAGGTTGTATTCGGCCGGTGCGGCCGGCAGAGCGGAGGCGGCGTCGTCGCCTGCGCCGGAGTCGGTGCAGCCGGCGACCAACGCGACGCAGGTGGCGAGGGTCAGCGCGGCCCCGGCAGCGCGCTTGGTGGACAAGGGGATTCGCAAGGCTGGCTCCTGAGATCAGGGGAAACGGGAGAGTTACATGTAGAGCGTAAGTCCTTGTGTCTTGCGACGGGAATCGTGGACGAGGGGCCCCGCTCGCCAAGGATCTCGTCGGATATCGCGTCTGAACAGCATATTTGACGGCAGATGAGCATCTGTGATGACCCGTGGCGGGCTGTCGTGTCATCCACTTTTTACGCCCGGACACATGAACGCAATACATGTAATCGAGAATCAACTACCGAAGACAGTCCCACTATCTGCATGTATGTCCTTGCATGCACAGCTCCTCCGCGATGGATGTGCACATGAACACGAACCTGATAGACACCGTGAACGATGCGGACGCCCGGCATCTGACGAAAGGAGTGGTGATCTCGGCGACGCGGGCGCGGAAACAATTCGCCTCCGGCACGCTCGCACTCGCCGACGTCGATCTCGACGTGGGCCGGGGCGACTTCGTCGCCGTCGTCGGCCCGTCCGGCTGCGGGAAGTCCACGCTGTTGCGCATGGCGGCCGGACTCGAGGCACCCAGCAGCGGCAGCGTTGCACTGGCCACCGACTCGGTGGGCGTCATCTTCCAGGAGCCGACACTGCTGTCGTGGCGGACGGTGCGCGCCAACGTCGAACTGTGCGCCGAACTCGGCGGGCAACCCCGGGAACAGCGTCGCGCACGCGCGGCGGCGGCCATCGAGGCGGTCGGCCTGGGCGGCTTCGAGAAGCAGTTGCCGCGGATGCTCTCGGGCGGGATGAAGATGCGGGTGTCCCTCGCGCGCATGCTCGCCAAGGAACCCGAGGTGATGCTGCTCGACGAACCCTTTGGCGCGCTCGACGAGATGACCCGCCTGGATATGCAGGTGGAACTCCTCCGGCTCTACACCGAACGCGGATTCACGGCCATGTTCATCACCCACTCGGTGTCGGAGGCGGTCTTCCTCGCCAACCGCGTCATCGTGATGTCCGCCCGACCCGGGCGGATCGCCGCCGACATCCGCATCGAGTTTCCCTACCCGCGGGACCCCGAGGTGCGCTACACACCGGAGTTCACCGCCCACGTGGCCACCATCTCCGAGACCCTGCGAGGTGTCCGATGACCGTCGATGTCGCCGAGACGCACACCTCGACCGAGCGTCCCACCGCGGCCGAGGACTCCGCACGCGCCGGCTCCGTCGGCCGTCGCGCCGTGGCGGGGCGGCTCGCGCGCCGACTGGCCCGGGTGGTCGTACCACCGACGCTGTCGCTGCTCGTCGCGATTGGGTTGTGGTACCTCGTGAGCTATGTGATCCTCTCGCCGGCACGGCGTTTCCTGCTCCCGCCGCCGCACGAGGTGCTGGTGCACTCGCTGCTCGACAAGGCGCATGTGGACCCGATGCTCGACGCGCTGCTGGTCACCGCGAAGGTCAGCCTCGTCGGCTTCGCGTTTGCCGCCATGATCGGTGTCGGCATCGGCATCACCATGAGCCGGGGCTCCTTCCTGGAGCGCGCGATCTATCCGTGGGCCGTTGTGCTCCAGGTCATTCCGGTGCTGGCGATCGTGCCGCTGATCGGTCTCTGGTTCGGCTACGGGATGGTCGCCCGGACCATCGTGTGCGTCATCATCGCGATCTTCCCGATCATCGCCAACACCCATTTCGGCATCGTGTCCGTGGACAAGGCCGCACATGAGCTGTTCACGCTCTCCGGCGCGTCGGCGATCGCCCGCCTGACCAAGCTGGAACTGCCGTCCGCGCTACCCGCGATGATGACCGGGTTCCGGACCGCGTCGGGCCTGGTGGTCGTGGGCGCCATCATCGGCGACATGTTCTTCGCCAAGGGGCAGCCCGGCATCGGGACACTGCTCGACATCTACCGCGCCCGCCTGCAATCCGACGACCTGATCGCGGCCATCGTGCTCGCGTCGCTGTTCGGCATCGCCGTGTTCGGGGTGTTCGGCATCCTCACCGCAGTGGTCTCCCGGCGCCGCTGACCACGCCCGCGTTCCATCGAAATCCTCAGAAAGGCAATGATGTTCACAGTCCCCGTTATCGATATCTCGCCCTACGTCGACCCCGACGGCGACCGCGCCGCGCGCGCCGAGGTGGCCCGTCGGATCGGGGATGCCTGCGCCACGGTCGGATTCATCCAGATCGTCGGCCACGGCATTCCGCAGCAGATCACCGACGGCCTCGCCGACGCCCTCGACGCGTTCTACGCGCTGCCGCTCCAGATCAAGAAGCGCTACACCCGGCCCGGCGAGAACCGCGGCTACAGCCCGCCCAAGAGCGAGTCGCTGAGCATGAGCCTCGGGGTGGCCGCGGCGAATCAGATGAACGATTTCTACGAGGCATTCACGGTCGGTTCCGAGCGCGGCTGGTTTCCCGGGGTGTCCTTGCCCGAGACGAGCTACCCCGACAACACCTGGCCCGACGCGGCCCCGGAGTTCCGCGCGGGGGTGAGCGACTGGTTCGACGAGGCACAGCGGGTCTCCCGAATCCTGTTGCGCGCCTGCACCGATGCACTGGGATTGCCGGACGGGTACTTCGACGGCCTCGTCGATCACTCCATCGATGCCCTCAAGATGAACAACTACACCCTGCCCGAAGGCGAGATCGAGCTCGCCGGCGAGCTGACCGGGATGGGCGCGCACACCGATTTCGGGATCCTCACCGTGCTCTGGGCCGATCAGGTGCCCGGACTGCAGGTGCTCGGCCCCGACGATCTCTGGCATGACGTGATGCCCGCCGACGGCGCCCTGATCGTGAACCTCGGTGACGCCATGGCGCGCTGGACCAACGACCGCTGGCGTTCGACGATCCACCGCGTCGATCCGCCCGTCGTCGACGGTCGGATCATCCGGCGGCGCTCGGCGGCCTTCTTCTTCGACGGCAACCACGACGCGGTCATCGAGACGCTGCCCGGCTGCGCCCGCACCGATCAGCCCGGATATCCGCCGATCACCATCGCCGAGAACATCAACGCCAAACTCGCCGGGATGAAATCCGGGATCGCACCGACCGGTGCCGATCGGGAGGCACAACGGCTGACCGGCGCCCGGCAACCCTGAGCGCGCGCACTACGCTGCAGGCGATGAGCATCACCAACAACGACGGCGCACTGCTCACGCAGTCGGTTCTGCGGCAGTTGCGCGACGAGATCTTCGACGGGCGGATGGCCCCGGGCACGGCGCTGAGCGTGCCCGGGCTCGCCGCCCGACTCGAGGTGTCGCGCAGCCCGGTGCGCGAGGCGGTCCAGCAACTCGTCGTCGACGGGCTGGCCGAGTACACGCCCCGGATCGGCGCCAAGGTCGCCGTGCTCGACGAGGACATGCTCCGGCAGGTCTTCGAGGTGCGGGAGGTCCTCGACGGGCTCGCCGCCCGGCAGGCCGCCGTCCGCATCTCCTTCGCCCAGCTCGAACAGCTCTGGGATCAGGTACGTCACCAGGAAGAGCTGCTCGCGACGCCCGCCGACCACCGCCGCGACGCCCAGTTGGATCTCGATTTCCACACGGCCATCCGCACGGCGTCGGGCAACAAACCGCTCTGTGAGGCGTTGTTGAAGCTGGATACCCAGTCGCATCTGTACCGCTCCGACATGTGGGCGCACGAGATCAACCGGCGGCTGGCGGTGACCGAGCATCGCCGGATCGTCACGGCGTTGGAGGCCGGTGACGCCGACGGCGCGCAGCGGGCCGCGCAGGCGCATGCGGCGGGAGTGCTCGTGCGGCTGCTGCGGTCCTGAGGTGCTGTCGGGGTCAGTCGTCAGCGCTCGTCGCGCAGCGCTCTCCGCAGAATCTTGCCGGTGACCGTCTTGGGCAGGTCGTCGACCACCTCCACCGTCCGCGGATACTTGTAGGCGGCCAGTTGTTCCCGGCAGAACGCGATCAACTCGTCCGGCGTGGCGGTGTGCCCCTCGCGAAGGGACACATAGGCTTTCACCGTCTCGCCGCGATACTCGTCGGGCACACCCACGACCGCGGCCTCGTGAACCGCCGGATGGGTGGAGAGCACGTCCTCGACCTCGCGCGGCCACACCTTGTACCCGGCGGCGTTGATCATGTCCTTCTTGCGGTCGACGAGATAGAACCACCCGTCGGCGTCCATGAATCCGACATCGCCGGTGTGCAGCATCCCGTCGGGAATCGAGGCCGCGGTGGCCTCGGGCCGGTTCCAGTAGCCGGGCACCACCTGCGGTCCCGAGGTGACGAACTCCCCGACCTCGCCGACAGGCACGTCGCGGCCCGTCTCGTCGACGACGCGGACCACGGTGCCGAAGACCGGGACGCCCACCGACAACGCCCCCGACGTCGGGTCGACGGGAGCCCGAACTCCCAGCGGCACAGCATGTGACGGCGACGTGGTCTCGGTGAGACCGTAGATGTTGTGGAGGTAGGCACCGAACACCTCCGCCAGCCGGTCGGCGACCGCCGGGGCGATCGGCGCGCCCCCGGAATAGAGGATGCGGAGACTGGCGAAGTCCGCCCGGGTGGCACCGGGTGCCGCGGCCAGCGCGTTGAACGCGGTGATCGCGGCGACGGTGAAGACGGGGCGGTGTTCCCGGATCGCGTCGAGCACGACCGCCGGATGAAAACGGTGTGTGAGGACCAGCGGTGAGCGGGCCAGCAGGGCGAACATGACGTGACCGACGAGCCCGGTGATATGGAACAGCGGCGCGACGCCGAGGATGCCCTCGCCCGACCGGAGGCCGGTCCAGTCCCGGTAGGTCTGGGCGTTGAACGCGAGGTTCCCGTGGGTGATCATGGCTCCCTTGGGGTTCCCGGTGGTCCCCGAGGTGTAGACCAACGCTGCGACGTCGTCGGGTGCGGGCGCCACCGGCGCCGGGTCGGCGGCGCCGGCGGTGTCGATGATCTCGGCCAGGTCCAGCGTCCCGGCCGGCCGGGTGCGCCGCCGGCCGGCGAACAGCCGCGGGTCGTCGCGAGCCTGGAAATCCAACGGCGAGCACGTGATCACCGTCCGCACCGACGTCGATCCGGCATCGATGACATCCCTCGCGACCGCGGTGTAGAGGTCGTCGAGCGCGAGCAGCGCCACCGCACCCGAGTCCGCGAGCAGGTAGCCGAGTTCCCGGGCCTTGCTCATCGGGTTGATCGCGACCGCCGCCCCACCGGCCCGCCAGGCAGCGAGCAGTCCGATGACGAACGCGGGATCGTTCTGTACCGAGAGCGCGAGTCGGTCGCCGTCACGAAAACCTTGCTCGCGCAACACGACCGCCACTACGCGGGCCGCTCGATCAACCTCCGCGAAAGTCAACTCGCCGTCGAAGTAGCGCAGCAACGGTTCGTCCGGGTGGGTCCGGAGCGCCGCGTCGACGACCTCGACTGCAGTGGCATGCTCCACCACGATCTCGGTCGGGCCCTCCGGCCGAGACCGTGCCGGCCAGGGCCGCCGCGTCGCGCCGCCCTCGCGGACCCCGTCGGGCGGCGATGGCGCCGTCATCGGTCCCCCTCGTGCGCGGTGTGGGTACCGAACCGTCGGTCGTGATAGGTGAGCGGTGAGGCATCCGGATCGATCTGGAGGTCGACGACCTCGCCCAGCAGGATCTCGTGATCACCGCCGGTCACCGTGCCCGCGACCTGGCATCCCAGCCACACCGCGCTGCCGTCGATGAACGGGACCCCGGTCCGCTGTTGCCAGTGCACGGCAGCGAATTTCTCGGGTCCCTTGGCAGCGAACCGGATGGCGAGCGCATCCTGACCGGCGCCGAGCACGTTCACCCCGAATATCCCGGTGCGCCGGATCAGGGCGAGGCAGTCGGAGGTCTGTGCCAGTGAGACCGCGACCAGTGGCGGTCGCACCGACAGCGACATCAGCGCACTCACCGTGGTGCCGTGCGGCCGGTCGTCGTCCATGGCGGTGATCACGCCGACCGGGGCGCACAGGTGCGCCATCGCGTCGCGAAACCCGGCTTGCCGTTCTGGTGCTGTGATGCTCATCGAGAAAGGTCTCTCCGGAACGGATTCGGTGCGGTCAGACGGTGATACCGGTCTCGGCCCAGAACCGTTCGAACGACGACGGCACCATGTCGGTGCCCCTGGTCACCTTGCCGTCGACGAATCGATGGGTCATCACCATGGTGATGTCGAGTTCACGGTCCGCCAGGCGGCGGTAGGCGCGGATGTTCGCGGTGACGAGCTCATCGCCCAGCACCTCGTACCGGACGACCTCGTTGCGGGACTCGTCGAGCTTGGCGAGTATGCCGAACGCCTCGAGGAACTCCGCCTTGGTATAGACCCGCTGGGTGCCCTCCGGCGTGAAGCCCGCCCACGTCATCGTGTCGTCGTAGAGGTTCACCAGGGCCGTGGGGTCGCCGGCGTCGGCGGCGGCAAAGGCGTCCTGCAAGGCTTGCGCGTTCTGTTCGCTCATGGGATGCGTTCCTCTTCTGACGGGTATCGGTTGTGGTGCCGATCACTCTCCGTCATCGAGGGTGCGGCGCTGAACCGTCGGACTACGTGATCTCCGACGTCTCGCCGCGCGGCCGGCTGATTGCGGAATATGCCCAGGTCACCGCACTGCCGGACGAACCTGTGTGGTCCCGCTACCCGGGGGTGCCGGTCACAATGACACAT
Source organism: Gordonia sp. (in: high G+C Gram-positive bacteria) (assembly GCA_047605505.1). Taxonomy (GTDB): domain Bacteria; phylum Actinomycetota; class Actinomycetes; order Mycobacteriales; family Mycobacteriaceae; genus Gordonia. The sequence continues at coordinate 8,244 of JASGFO010000080.1, forward strand.
CTTGACCACCATGGTTGCGCCGCCGACCACCAGGATGGAAAGTGACGTGCATCTCTCGATGGAGGTGTCGTGAACGCAGACGAGTGGTCCGAGATCCGCCGATGTCACGCCGAGGGCGAATCGATCAAGGGGATCGCCGAGCGCCTGGGCATGTCCCGGAACACCGTCCGCAGGGCGCTGGCCCTGACGGTCCCACCGGACGACCATCGCCGGCGCAGTGGCTCGGTGACCGATGATGTCGACGCGCGGATCCGGGATCTGCTCGCCGACTCGCCGGAGATGACCATCGCCGAGGTCGGGAGACGGTTGCAGTGGGAGCGCTCCCGCACGCTGCTGGCGCGCCGCGTCAGAGCGATCCGGGCCGAGGTGGACGCCGCCCAACCGGTCGCGGGACTCTCGGGTGTGCTGCTGCCCCAGCAGCCGACCAGCTTCGTGGGCCGGCGCGAGGAGCTGCGCACCCTGCGTGCGCTGCTCGGTGATCATCGGTTGATCACCGTCGCCGGACCGGGTGGCATGGGCAAGACGAGGTTGGCCTCGCAAGCGGCGTGGGAGTTCCGGCGGGCGTTTCCCGACGGCGTCCGCTTCATCGGCTTCGCCGCCGTTCGTGGTGATCACATCCTCGCCCAAACAGTCTGTGACGCACTGGGTCTCGATAATCGGGACGCGGTCGGACAATCGGCCGAGGACGCGCTGCTCGGCTATCTGCGCACCAAACGGATGCTGTTGGTCCTCGACAACTGCGAGCACGTGATCGACGGTGCCGCCGAACTCATCAGCCGAATGCTGGAGTCCACCGAGGCGATCCGCATTCTGGCCACCTCCCGGGAATACCTTTCGCTGCCCTCCGAGTACGTCTTTCAGCTGCAATCGCTCCCGACGGACGCGTCCGGCGCCGGTGCGATCGAACTCTTCGTCCGCCGTGCCGACGCGGTCCTGTCCGGCTTTGCCGTCGACGACGAGAACCTCGCGGACGTCCGGCGGATCTGCGAACGGCTCGACGGGGTGCCGCTGGCCATCGAGCTGGCGTGCACCCGGCTGGCGGTGTTGTCGGTCCATGATCTCGCCCGGCTGCTCGACAGCCGGGTGCTCTCGCTGAGCAAGGGATCGCGGGATCGGGTGTCCCGGCATCGCAGTCTGCAGGCGACGATCGACTGGAGCCACGAATTGTGCAGCGGGGTCGAACGCGATCTGTGGGCGCGTCTGTCGATCTTCGCCGACGGCTTCGATCTGGACACCGCACGCGCGGTCTGCGCGGACACCGCCGAGAACGGCCCGGGGATCGCCGCGGAGGAGATCACCGACGCGATGGCCGCCCTGGTGGCCAAGTCGGTCGTCCTGCGGGAGACCGTCGACGGCCGCGTCCGATTCCGGATGTTGGAGTCGATCCGCGAGTACGGCGCGGCCACCCTGACCGCCACGCAGCGGCACTGCATGGGAATCCGGTTGTTGGACTGGGCCCTTGGTGTCATTGCCGAATCGGCGCGGGAGTGGTTCGGCCCGCGGCAGCTCCAGTGCGCGGATGCCGTGCGCCGCAACCGTGGCAACATCAGGGCGGCGATCCACCTGGCGCTCTCTGACGTCACCCTGCGCTCCCGCGTCGGTGATGTGGCGGCGGTGCTCGGCGCGGCCCCGTGCCTGTGGGCGTGCGGCATCGCCATCCGGGAACACCGGATGTGGATGACCCAGATCCTGGATCTCCCCGACGTCGAGCCCGCCGCGGTCGGTCGACTTCTGGGGGTGCTCGGGCTGGTCCAGACATTGCAGGGCGACCGGGATTCGGCGGAGTTCGCGCTTCGGCGTGCCGCCGAGATCGCCGATCTGCACGGTGACCGTCCGACCGCCGTGTTCGCCACCCACATCAGTGGTCTCAAGGCATTCTTCGCCGGCGACTTCGGCCGGGCCGCAGTGCTGTTGGCGTCGGCGAGCGAAGGCTACGCCGAACTCGGCGCCGGTTCGGAGATGACGGCGATGCTGGGTATCCACCAGGGGATGCTGTCGGCGTCGATACTCGACGTCGAGGCGGCGACCGCGGCCTTTCGCCGGGTCTACGACGAGTCGGAAGAAGCCGGCGACACGTGGTTCCGGTCCTATGCCACCTATGGATTGGGGCTCTCGGCATGGCTCGGCGGCGACCACGAATCGGCTGCCCGGCTCGCCCGCGAGGCGCTGCGCGGCCATCGGCCGTTCGATGACATGGTGGGAACCACCCTGATGACCGATCTGCTCGGCTGGTCGCTCGCCGCTCTCGGCCCCGCGGAAGCCGAGACCGCCGCGGTGCTGCTCGGTGCGGCGTCGACCATCTGGGGCAGCTTCGGCCGGCAGCTCTACGGCTCCGACCATTGGAACTCGCTGCGGTGTACGGCCCTCGACGCCGCGCACGCACAGTTGTCCACGTCGGCCTTCGCCGCCGCGTGGGAGCGAGGACGCGCGATGTCGAGTGCGGAACTGCTGGAGTACGTCTTCGGCGACACCGACCGGCCGGCCCCCGGACGGCCCCCGAATCCCGCGGTGATGGGCACCCTTTCGCCGCGCGAGCGCGAGGTTGCCGACATGGTGGCCGCCGGTATGACCAACCGTGAGATCGCCGAGCGGCTGGTGCTCTCGGTGCGCACCGTCGAGGGGCACGTCGAACACGTCCTGCGCAAGATGTGTCTCGAACGTCGGGCCGAGGTGGTCGGCGCCCTGCGCGCTGTGCCGGCCCGGTGAGACGGCACCGGGCCGGCGGCGACGATCACACCTTGCTCATTGCCCCCGCATCGATCGGAAGGGCGACGCCGGTGACGTAGCGCGCGGCGTCGGAGGCCAGCCACACGACCGCCGCCGAGATGTCGGCGGGTTCGAGCCACGGTATCGGCAGCAGGTTCATCCCGCTCTGGCACGCGTCGCGGAAGTCCTCGTGGGTCGGGTCGTCGAGATCCGGACGGAACAGCCGGTACATGTCCTTGTGATCGATCATGTCGGTCAGCACCGAGCTCGGATGGATCGAGTTGCACCGGATGTGGTGGGCGCTCAATTCGTTGGCCGCGGTCCGCGCGAGTCCGGTGACGCCGTGTTTGGCCGCCACGTAGTGGGCGAAGTTCGGGAATCCCTGCAGACCTCCGGTCGAGCTGATGAGGATGATCGAGCCGCCCTCGCCCTGTGCGATCAGATGCGGGACGGTCGCACGCATGGTCTTCCACACACCGGTGAGGTTGATCGCGATCATCTCGTCCCATTGGGCCTCGGTCAGCTCGTGCAGCGGCGCCGAGGAGAAGATGCCGGCATTCGCGACCACGGTGTCCAGGCGGCCGAACTCGGCGATGCCCGCGGCCACGGCCTGCTCGAGCTGGGCCAGCTCGCGGACGTCGACGACGGCGGTGTGCGCACGCCTGCCGGTCTTCTCCACGTAGCGGGCGGTTTCGTCGAGGTCATCGGGGGTGCTGCCGCGGTACGTCGTCGTCGCCGGCTTGGCGCAGAGGTCGACGGCGATGATGTCGGCGCCTTCCTCGGCCAGCCGGATGGCGTGCGAGCGTCCCTGGCCCCGGGCGGCGCCCGTGACGAGTGCGACCTTTCCATCGAGTGAATTCATGTCTCTAGTCCTTGAGGTAGGTCGGAATGATGGCGGGTGCGGCCTCGGCCAGGGTGATGCGGTCGATCAATGCGTGCTGGGTGGCGACGGCGGCGTCGCGAACGCATCGGCCCAATGCACTGGGAACCCGCACGGTGGCGCTGCCCGCCCATCGATGCGCGAACATCACGACGTCGCCGGCGACCTCCTGCACCCAGGTCGCGGCCTGGCGCATCCGCGCTCGCTGTTCGTCGCTGAGCGGCTCACCGGCGTCGGCGGTGGCCTGCGCGTCACCGAAGACCTCGTACACGAAGGCCTGGGCGGCGCGGAACTGTGCGTCGTGCCGGGCGAAGTCGAGTCGGAACAGATCCGAGTCGCCGATGGGGCCGGTGTATCCCGGCCGCATCTTGTCGGCGGTGATCCGTGCGACCTCCGCCAGCGCTCGCTGTGCGAGCCCGAGTGCCACGGGGGCGTGGCCACCCACACCGATTCCGAACAGGCCGAGCCGATAGACCGGTTCGGGACGGACCGGCACCGTCGAGAACGTCTCCATGGTGAACCGCCGGGGCACGAAGACGTCGGTCACCTGATAGTCGTAGGAGCCGGTGCCGACCAGTCCCATCACATTCCAGTTCCCGAGGAATTCGACGTCGGCGCGCGGAATGAACGAGATCCGGCATTCCGGCTCGCCGTGGGCGTCGAGGACCGGTTCCCCCGATTCGTCGTAGACGACGAAGCCCGCGCCGATGTGTGTCGCGTGCGCCGATCCGCTCGCGAACTGGAAGCGGCCGGTGACCCGATATCCGCCGTCGACGCGGATGCCCTTGCCGGTGGGCACGATCATCCCCGCGGTGATCGCCTTGTCGCTGCCCGCCCAGAGTTCCTCGGCGCCTGCGGATTCCATGAAGCCGACGGCGATCGCGGTGCTGCAACTGTTCGCCATGAACGCCCAGCCGGTTGAGCCGTCGGCGCGGGCGAGCTCCTGGACCACCTTGAATGCGGTGACGATGTCCAATCCGCCCCCGCCGTACTCGGTGGGTACCAGCATCCAGAACAGTCCTGCGTCGGTGAGCGCGTCGACCACCCGGGGGGTGATGGTGGCGTTGTCCTCGATCGAGTTCGCCTCGTCTTCGACGATCGCGGCGACGGCCGCGGTGCGTTCGAGATAGTCGGCCGGCGCGGTGGCCGCGACCGGTGCGGTGATTGTCATCTGGTGTCCTTCGTCCGTGCCCGATGAGCGCTATCCATGACGTGAGTCACAGTCGCGCATCGAGGCTGCCGGCCGCAGCGGGGACACTACGTGGTCCATTACCCGGAACGGTCCGGGCGCACGCCTGCTCGCGTCGTCACGCCGACGGCGCGGCACCGTCCGACGCATCGGTGGAATCGACCGCGGTGCGTTGTCGGGTCTCCACGGCCGCGCGCAGTGCGTGGACCTCCGCCAGTAGTTCGGCCATCTGGGCCTGGGTGGCCACCTGCTGGCCGGCCTCGTCCTCGGCGACCTGCTGCACGATCCAGGACGCCAGGGTGCCGGTCACCACGCCGATCAGGCCGATGCCGCCGATCATCAACGCGACCGCGATGCACTTGCCGGTGATCGTCGTCGGCGAGTAGTCGCCGTACCCAACCGTGGTCAGCGTCGTGATCGCCCACCACACGGCATCGGGGAAGGTCCGCACCGTCGCCTGCGGACTCTGTCGTTCCGCATCCAGGATCGCCAGCGCCGCAACAAAAATCAGGATCACCGAGCTGGCCAGGGTGTACACGATGACCCGACCGCGGATCGCGCCGCCGATTGCCGACTGGAGCACCCGCACCAACGCCACGAGCCGCAGCAGGCGCAGGGGCCGCAGCACCGGCAGCACGATGATTGCCAGCTCAAACAGGTGCGCGACGAACCAGCGCAGCCGGGCTTCGGCGAGTACAAGCCGCACCAGATAGTCGATCGCGAAGATCGCCCAGGATGCGAGCTCGACGATGTCGAGGGCGTGATTGGTTGCGCCGGTCGGCCGGGCGAGAACCTGCACCGCATAGGCGGCGAGGAAGGCGACCGCCACGGTGGCCATCGGCCACTCGGTGTGTGCTTCCCACTGCCGTTGGGTCATCCTCATCGCCTGTGACTGTCCCACGCCGCTCGGTCGGTGTCGATCCGGACAGCGTTCGAGCTGGGCACGTCGGTGCTCAGCCCCGCGTGCCGCCGCTGATCGTCTCCTCGCCGAGCACCTGCGCGCGCCCGCCGATCCGGGCATCCCCGCAGACCGCGGCATCCTCGCCGACGACGGCGTCCCCGCTGATCTGGGCATGCCCGTAGACGCGGGCCCGATCGCGGACCACCGCCTGGCCGCCGATGCTCACCGACCCTGAGATGCGGGCGTGCCCGTAGACGCGGGCGCGGCCGGCGATCCGGCAGGACTCGGTGACGATGGCGTGGTCGCGGATCTCCGCGTCGTCGGCGACGCGGGCGTGTCCGCAGATCCGTGCACTGTCGACGGCGCGGGCCGAGTCGGTGACCACGGCATCCTCATAGACCCAGGCCCGGCCGGAGACTGCGGCGTTGCCCTTGATCTCGGCATTGTCGGAGATCCGTGTCTGCCCGGAGACCTGCGCCTCGGCGAACACCGACGCATCACCGTCGACGCGGGCCGTGCCCGAGACGTCGGCGCGGTCGCCGACGAAGGCGTTGTCCCGGATGGCTGCGTTCTCGCGCACCCGCGCGCCGCCGAGCACCCAGGCCTCCTCGCCGACCCAGGCCTGGTCGGTGAGGTTGGCGGCCGACTCGATCCAGCCGCCCTGATCGCCGTCGTCGACGCGGTGTTGTGGGATGTCCCGGGTGGCCTGAATCCGACGCAGGGTCACCGTGTGCGAGACCCCGGACACCGTGTAGGTGAACTGTTGCGGCTCGCCGACGAACTCGTAGTGCCGGGCGATCTGGGCGGCCGTGATGTCGTCGGTGACGAGCGTGTCGGTGAACCGCGAGAGTCGCCCGGGCACGGTGGGGCCGGATGCGGGGGCCTCGGCGAGCGCCGACGCGAGCGCACCGACGAACTCGGCGCAGGTGCGGTACCGGTTCTGCGGCTTCTTGGCCAGGGCACGGTGGAACACCCCGTCGATCTTCGCCGGCAGCCCGGGTCGCATCCCGGACACCGATGGCGGCGGGTCGATGAGATGGCGTTTGATGACGGTGGCCGCGGTGGGGCCGGTGAAGGGTTTGCATCCGGTCAGCAGATGCACGGCCATGCACGCGAGGGCGTATTGGTCGCTGCGTCCGTCGAGGTCGTCACCCGAGATCTGCTCGGGCGAGCTGTAGTCGAATGTCCCGATGAAGCTGCCGGCCTCGGTGAGTCCGTCGCCGCCGCCGATCTGGCGTGCGATACCGAAATCGGAGAGGAGGACCTGCCCGGTCTCGGTGTCGATGAGGATGTTGGCCGGTTTGACGTCGCGGTGCACGACCCCGTGCCGGTGCCCGAAGTCCAGTGCCGAGGCGACCGCCTCGAGGATGTCGACGACCGTCGCGATCGGCAGGCCCTGCGGGGCGGCTGCCACCTGTTCGCCCGCGGTGGTGCCCCGGACCAGACGCATGCTCAGCCACAGCCGGCCCTGGTCCTCGCCGCAGTCGTAGATGGGGACGATGTGGGGGTGTTCCAGCGAGGCGGCCAGCTGTCCTTCGCGTTGGAACCGCAGTCGGAAGGTCGGATCGGCGGATACCGGCACGTTGAGCACCTTGAGGGCAACCATGCGTGGCAGCCGCGGGTGATGCGCGGCGTACACCGTGCCCATCCCGCCCTGCCCGAGCACCTTCGCCAGCCGGTGCCCGGCGATCGTGGATCTCCCGGCCGCATGCATGCTTGTGTCCTCCAAAAGACATCTCGTGCCCGGAGTTCGGCCGGCACACGTCAGGGGGCGCGCCGCCCGATCCGTCGCCGAGAGATCGGGAGAACCGAGCGCGGCACCCCAGCCGAACCTAGCATCGATGGCCCCCCGGCGGGCCGGTCTCCGGCCCGGATGGCCGCTGCCTGAATGACACGGTCGTGCCACCACGTCGGCGCCCATCCCGGTAGGGCCGGGATGG
>JASGFO010000081.1:0-15627 GCA_047605505.1 Gordonia sp. (in: high G+C Gram-positive bacteria)
CGATTGCCCCGGCCAGCGCGGCGGCCGTGTCGGACGGTTCCGACGAGACCAAAACTGTCTGTGCACCAAAGGATTCCAGACGTCGTATGGGGAAATCGGTACAGACGGGTGCGGCGTTGGGTGCGGTGATCACGCTCGCGATCCTGGACGAGAAGGGCATCGACGCCGTGACCGTGCGCGCCGTCGCCTCCCGCCTCGGGATCCAGGCGCCCGCGCTCTACTACCACGTACGGAACAAGCAGGAACTGCTCGACGAGATGGGCACGGCGATCCAGCGCCAGGTCAACGCCGCCTTCGTTCGGCGCGCCGGCGGGCAGGACCTGCGCGACGATTTCGCGACCTATGCGAATGTTCTACGAGCGGAATATCTTTCGCACCGAGACGGGGCCCGGACGTTCAGCGGAACCCGGCTGACCGACCCAGAGGTGCCCCGCGCCCAGGAACCATGGCTGCGCCGCGGGGTTGCCGCGGGCGTCCCACTCGCCCGGATCGTCGACGCGGCCGAGGTCGTGACGGCGTTCGTGGTCGGTTTCGTCATCGAGGAACAGGAGCGACGGCACTCCGACGGCACCGATCCGTCCCGCTATTCGGTGGCCGAACGCGATACGTGGCTCGGCGCCGAGGTGCCCCTCGTCGTCGAGACCGCACATGTTCGCGGCGGCGACAACGAGCGATTTGCCCGCCAACTGACGATGGTCATCAACGGTCTCGTGCTCGACTGACCCGGCCGACCGAGCCGCCGGGGCACGCTAGCCGGTCCTGCGCACCGCCCGCGCCCGTACCCGGCCGCCCTCACCGGGAATCATCGTGACGTTGCGGTGCCGGGGGCGTTCGGCGGGCCGGTCGTGGGTCTCGAGGTCGACGCGGCGCAGGATCTCGGCGACGACCACCCGCAGCTCGGCCATCGCCAGCGGTGCCCCGAGGCAGCGCCGGATGCCACCACCGAAGGGCATCAGCTCATGCGGGGACGGGCGGACACCCAGGAACCGTTGCGGATCGAAGGCGAAGGGTCGCGGATAGAGATCGTCGCGGTGATGCAGCAGCAGGATGCTCACGAAGGCGGTGACTCCGGCGTCGACCTCGTGGGAGCCGAAGTGCCACGGTGTCAACAACTCTCGTGCGACGATCGGCACCACCGGGCGGCTCCGCATGCTCTCGTTGAGCAAGGCCTCGAGGTAGTCGGCGTCACCGGCACGCGCGGCATCCCGGGCGTCGTCGTAGACCCGCGGATTCCGGGTCAGGCGTTCAAACGTCCACGCGACCGTATTCGCGGTGGTTTCGTGACCGGCCAGCACAAGCGTCAACAGCTCATCGCGGATCTCGCTGTCGGACAACGGCTGTCCCGAATCATCCCGGGCGCCCAGCAGTAGTGTGACCACATCGGCGCGGTCGTCGCCGGCGGCCCGGCGTTCGGCGAGCAACGCAAACACCGCGCGGTCGAGCGGGGCCAGCAGCATCGTGGTCAACCCGACCGGCTTCGTCGTGCGTGCGTTGAGCAGTTGCGCGACGGCGGCGGCCGGATGGGCCGACGCACGCAGCAGCCGCAGCGTCGAGGTGCGCACGGCCTGCTCGGCCGGGCTCATCGACGGCGCTTCCCCACGGCGTCCGATGGCGATGCCGAAGACCGCGGACATGATGATGTCGAGGGTGATCTGTTGCGCGAGCCCCGCCAGCCGGACGTCCACGCCGGCCGGCCAGGCGTCGATCCGGGTGGCCGTGGCCACCTCGATGGCCTCCGTGTAGGCGGCGACCGCCTTGCCGTGAAACCGCGGCAGCAGCATCGCGCGCTGCTGCCGATGCCGGCTGCCGATCGAGGTCAGCACCGATTCCGGGCCCACGATCGGGGCCAGCGGCGAGCGCCGCGTGGCCGACGGCACAATCCGCGGATCGGCGGTCATCAGCGCCTTGATGTGTGCGGGATTGCAGACCGTCACCACTTCGCCGGGACCGCCGGCGAGGGTGTAGCGCAGCACCTCGCCGTGTTCGGCGGCGTCGCGGAACATCAGGTCGCCCTGCCGGACGACGAACCGGACGGACGTGCGGATCGTTGTCGGGCGCATCGGCGGTCGCATGGAGGTCGGCGGGACGAGGGCGTCGATCGGACCGTCGATCAGCGGTCCGGCCCCGCACTCGCCCGCGGTCACGCCGGACGGGGCGTCGTCGGCGCGGCAATGCCATCCCGCGGGGCCGCGGCGCGCGGCGGGGCGCGTGAGCAGGGGGCTCATGAGAGCGAGCCTAGCCCGAATGCGGCCGGGCGGAGCACGGTCCGCGGCCGGAGCCCGCGCCGGCGGAGCCCGCGCCGGAGCCGGCGTTCCTGCCGGGCCTCCTGCGCCTCCCGTGCGGCGATCGCCGCACGGATCTCGCGCCGCCGATAGTCCAGTCCGTCCCGATCGTGGAAGAGCCAGGCGAGCAGGGCGAGGAAGATGACGGTCCCGACAATGAGCCACATGACGGTGTCCTTTCGTGGATGACCTCTTCTGACATTCACGCTATGAACCGCATCGACGCAGGTCAGCGAGCCGTGGGTGGAACTGTGTGTCCGCCCGGGGCCGGGGATGGGATCCTCCCGTAGGTGGAGGATCGGCGATGGGTGCGGCGATAGACTCAGGGCCATGTGGGCTCGGCGCGGCAACCGGATGCTGCATTGGTTGCTGGGGCGGTATCGCAGTTTCCTGGAGATCGTCGGCTACCCCTATCCACCCGTCTACCTGCTGATCGCCGATCTCGGCGTGCTCTGCGTGTGCCTGTTTGCGCTGGCGCAGCGCATCGTGGAGGGTTTCTCGGGGTCGCAGACGCTGGTGCTGGCCGCGGCCGTCATCGTCGGTATCGAACCGGTCTTCTCGCTCTTCGTGAAAGCCGAGTGGCACCAGATGCCGCTGCTGCCGGTCAAGCTCGCCGGCACGGTGGTCCTGTTCTGGCTGGTCCCGGTGCCAGGTGATGTCGCGCCGCTCCTGCTCGCCATCGGGGCCACGATGTCGGCGGCGGCGACCCCGCCGCGCGGCACCGCCGCGCACACCGTGGTCTACCTGGCGACCGCCATCGGCGGCGCGATCTGGCACGGCTCGCCCCAGGGGTGGCTGTACATCCTGATGGTCGGCTTCGCGGCGTGGGTGGGGGTGCTGCTCAAGATCCAGTTGCAGTTGCTCGAGACCGAGCGTCGCGAACAGGCTCAGCAACTCGCGCTGGATCGGGCCGCCATCGCCGGTGAGGTGCATGACGTCGTGGCGCACTCGCTGAGCATCGTCCTGCTGAACGTGACGGCGGCCCGGCGGGTGTTGCAGGAGGACGCCGACGACGTCGGCGACGCCGTTGACGCGCTCCGCGACGCCGAGCGGCAGGGCCGGGTCGCGATGGACGATGTCCGCCGCACCATCGAACTCCTGCGCAGTGACGGCGCCCCGGTCCGGGCGCAGCCGGGACTGGCCGATCTCGATGCACTCGTCGACGGTTTCCGGCGGGCCGGGTCGACGGTCGCCTTCACCAGCCGGGCGCCGGCGACCGCGCTCACCAGTGCCACCGAGCTCGCGGTGTTCCGGGTGGTCCAGGAATCACTGTCCAATGCGGCCCGGCACGCGGCCGGACAGCCGGTGACCGTCGACGTGGGACCCGGTGAGTCCGGAACCTACGTTGTGCGCGTGCGCAATCCGCTGGCCGCCGGCGGTGGTCGGCGGGGTCGTGGCTATGGCCTCGCCGGAATGGCGTCGCGGGTGACGAACACCGGTGGCCGGCTACGGGCCGGGATGGTCGACGACCGCTGGTGTGTCACGGCATGTTTCGATCTCGCGCAGGTTGTCGGACCTGGGGGGTGCTGAGATGGTGCGCGTGGTGCTCGTCGACGATCAGGAGCTGGTGCGCTCGGGGTTGCGGCGCATCCTGCGTCGCAAGGACGGGTTCGAGATTGTCGCCGAATGCTCCGACGGGGACGAGGTCGCGGCCGCCGTCGCCGCGTCGTCGCCCGACGTGGTGGTGATGGATCTGCGGATGAAGCGGGTCAGCGGGATGGAGGCCACCCGCCGGCTGCGGGCCGGCGATGAGCACCGCAGCAGTGCCCCGCCGGTGCTCGTCCTGACCACCTACCGCGACGAGGAGCTCCTCTCGGCCGCCCTGCGTGCCGGGGCGGCAGGATTCGTGCTCAAGGATTCACCTGCCGAGGAGCTCATCCGGGCGGTCCGCGTGGTGGCCGGCGGCGACGCCATCCTCGATCCGGCCATTACCGCCCGGGTTCTCGACACCTACCGGTCCGCCGGGACCACCGCTCACACCGACGATCTGCTCGACCGGCTCACCCCGCGGGAACGGACCGTGCTCGCGCTGATCGGGCGCGGATTCACCAACGACGAGATCGCCGCCGAGCTCGTCATCTCGGTGGTGACGGTGAAAAGCCACGTGGGCAAGATCTTCCGGACACTCGGTGTGCGTGACCGGGCGGCCGCGGTGGTCTTCGCCTTCGATCACGGCGTCGTCGTCCCGCAGTAGGCGGTCAGGACGGCGGCCCGATCGGCAGCTGCCGGGTGATCGCGTCGAGCTGGGTGGGCGTCACCGGTGCCCCGACGACGAGCTGCCCGACGAGCGACTCGACCCCGCTCACCCAGGTCTCGGCAGCGGGATGGTACTGCGCGGCGGTGGCCGGGTCGACGGTGGCGAGCGCGATCAGTCGGGTGCCGACCTCGGTGGCCGCGAGCTCGATCTGGACGCGTGCGTCGATGAACCAGGCGTCGGTGGCGGCCGCATTGTGCAGGGTTGTCGCGGTGGTGCGCAGTCGCCGGAACAGTCGCGCCTCCGGGGTGTGGCCGAGGGCCCAGATGCCCGGCACTGCCGGCGGATCAAGGAACTGTCCCGGATAGATCTCGAGGGCGCCCGCCGTCGACCTTTGTGACCGGGAGACGACGACGGCGATCACCGCGCCGATCGCCGCGCCGACGACGATGACGGCACAGATCAGTCCGAGGAGGATCGACATGGTCTACCGGACCAGCCGCACGGCCAGGACGATCGCGGCGAGAAGCACCAGCGCGCAGATCACCGCGGCGGCCACCTTGACCTTGCTGACCGGCCGGCGGCCCTGGACCTCGCCGGTGATCCCGTTGATGAAGACCTGGAACGGTCGATTCGCATACATGACCGTCAGCAGCCACACCGGCATCAGCAGATAGCGGAAGCGCAGCGGATTGAAGTTCGGTGTGAACCCGCTGATCTGCTGTTTGTCGCCGCCGATGTCCCGGCGGATGGAATGCTGGATCGCCGGATCGATCTCTTCGGCGCGGGCGATCCCGAACCCCTCGTCGGGGCCGAATTCATAGGTGCGCGCCAGATGTCCGGCCAGGAACTCGCCGGTGAACGGTCGGGCCCGGTCGATGGGCCACGGCTTGAGCGCCTCGATCTTCTGCGCGTCGAGACCCGTGTTCACCAGCGCCGGGACATCGGTGAACGCGTCGGTGACGGTGCCGCTGACCGCGGTCCAGCGGGTGCGGATCTCGGTGCGTTCGTTCTCGCCCTCGCCGACGGTGACGGTGTAGTCGTCGCCGCGGTGCCCGTGGTAGTAGGTGACCGCCGTCGTCGAGTACGTGAAGAACGAGCAGTACACACTGGAGAATGCGCCGACCTGCCGATACTTCTTGAACTCGGTGGGGGCGAACCACCGCGAGTGGATCCATTTCTCGAGCGATTCCCGCGCCTGCTTCTCGCCGACACCGAAGGGCACCACACCGTCGACGGGGATCGTCTCGGGTGCGGCGTGCACGTCGTCCCGCTGGATGGGACTCGCGCAGTAGGGGCAGCGGGTGGCGGTCAGGGTGCCGGTGAACACGGTGCGTCCGCCACAGTTCTGGCAGGTCACCTCGTGTTCGGTCGATGCCGCCGGATCATCGGCGGCGAGCAGGCCGCGGGTGCCGGCGAGCGCGGCATCGCGCAGGTCGTGCTGTCCGACGCGCCGATCCTGGTGGAAGGTGACCGCCCGCATGGTCCCGCAGCTGCGGCAGGCCAGCTGCCCGCTCACCGGATCGAAGGCCAGGTTGTCCCCGCAGTTGGGGCACGGATACGTGCGGGTGTTCTCGGTGACGTGGAACTGTCCGGGCGCCGTCGCGGCCGGTGGTGGCGGTGGCGGTGCGGTCGGTGGCGGCGGACTCACCGGCCGCCCGGGCAGGGGCGGCGGGCCGGGGTTGTTCCGGCGCGGATCCACGGGGGTGTTCATTGCGGTGAGACCTCCATGGGCGTCAGGCCGTGGGCGGGATCGGCGGCGGCGCCTGCCGCGGCAGCGGTGGGGGAGTGGCGAACAGCGGGGCCAGCGCGGGCACCTGACCGGCCGGTGTCCAGCCCGCCATCCCGGCCGACCAGACCAGCGTGGTCGGGGTCAGCCCGCCCCCGGCGGCGAGTTGCTGCAGCTGTGCGGCGGTGTAGGGCCCGCCGGCCTGGCCGTTGTGGTCGACGTGGTAGGTGGTCGGCGTCGGCAGTGGGGGCGGCGCCGCGGGAGCGGGGGCCGGTTGCGCGGCGGGTGGTCCGGCCACGATGCCGCCCATCTGCTGGCCCATCGCCATGCCCATGCCGGCGCCGAGGAAATCGCCGACGCTGCTGCCGCCGGGATTGGCGGCACCGGCCACCATCGCCTCCCCGAACTTGCCCTGCTGATACCGCTGCATGTCGTCGACCTGGTTGAGGAAGCCCTGCTCCTCGACGCCGCGGGCGACGCCCCGGGTGATCGCGGCGGTGATCTCGTCGGGCAGGGAGACGTTGAGCAGGATGTCCTCGACGGCGAGTCCGTATTCGTCGTCGACGCGTTCGGCGACGAACGCGCGCAGCCGCGCGGAGAGCTCACCGACCTTGCCCTGCAGGTCGAGGACGCCGACCCCGGTCCCGATGACCATGTCGGCGAAGGCCTGCGCGATGATGCGGCGCAGCAGTTCGGCGATCTCATCGACGTCGACGGTGCTGTCGGTGCCGATCACCTCCCGCAGGAAGATGGTCGGATCGGCGACCCGGACGATGCACATGCCATTGGCGCGCACCTGCACGAGTTTGAAATCCGGATCCCGGATGGTGATGGGATTGGGTGTGCCCCACCGCAGTTCCGTCACCGGGCGGGTGTTGATGAAGTAGACCTCGCTGCGGAACGGGCTGTTGAAGCCGTGCCTCCAGCCCTGGATCGTGGACAGGATGGGCAGGTTCTCGGTGGTGAGTTGATAGTGGCCCGGGCCGAATTGATCGGCGAGCTGTCCGCGATAGACGAAGACCGCCTGCTGGCCTTCCCGGACGATGAGTTGGGCGCCGTTCTTGATCTCGTTCTGGTAGCGCGGAAAGCGCCACGCCAGGGTGGTGCGGGAGTCGTCGAGCCATTCGATGATGTCGACGAGCTCGCCGCGGAGCTTGGCCATCACGCCCATGTCAGGTCCTTTGTTCGTTGCGGGTGATCATTGCCGGTCAGCGTTCCCCGGTCAGCGCCCGAGGAGTCCGCCGAGCGCTCCGCCGACCCCGGCCTGCTGGCCTTCGCCCTGTCCGCCGATGAATCCGCCGGGCGGCAGCTCGGACGGCTGGACGACGACGAAGCCGCGGCCGGCGAAGGCCAGGGTGAAACGTTCGCCGGTGCTGCGCCCGATCAGCGTGCCGAGGTTGAACGAGTCGTTGGACTTCACCGAGGTCTGCAGGCTCGACGACCACGCGACCGCGGCCTGCGGGTCGGCGTAGGTCGCGGTGTCGACGTTGAGCACCACCGGCGTGCCGTCGGTGGTGATCGCGATGCGGCCGCGGCCGGTGAAGACACAGTTGAACAGGCCCGCGTTGCTGAGTGCGCCGGCCCCTTGGACCCGCTTGATGTCCCAGGTCAGGGAGGAGTCGAAGGCCAGGACGTTGGCGCCGTTGATGGTGAGTCCGTCCGAGCCGTCGAGATCGATGAGGTGGACGTCGGAGGCGGCGTTGGCGAGGAAGAGGTCGCCCTGGCCGCGGACCTTCATCAGCGGGATGCCCTCGCGGGTGAGGGCCTGGCGCACCAGGCGGCCGAGGCCGCCGGAGCCCTGGGCCTCGAACTGCAGGTTGCCCTGGTAGGCGACCATCGAGCCCTGGCGGGCCATCACCTCGCCGTTGAGGCCGACCCGGCACATCTTGCCGCCCTGCTTCTGGATGCCCTGGCCGGAGACCTCGGCGTGGCTGGGGGCGAACAGGTCCGATTGCATGGGGGTGGCTCCCTGAGGGTGAGATGGCTGGGCGGGCGGACGCGGCGGAGGTGGTGGGGGTGCCGGCGGCGGGGCCATCTGTTGGGGCGGCGGGGGCCACGGCTGCGGACTGCGAACCGGCGGCGGCTGGTGCGCGGGCGCCGGCGCGTCGTCGATCTGGATTCCGAATGCGGTTGCCAGACCGGCCAATCCGCTGTCGTAGCCTTGGCCGATGGCGCGGACCTTCCAGCCACCGCCGCGCCGATAGATCTCCAGGCAGACGACGGCGGCCTCGCTGGTCAGACCGGTGGGGACAAAGGTGAGGGGCTCGCCGACGGCGGGCGTGACCGTGGCCTCGAGGCGTCCGGCCGTCGCGAACGACGTCGGACCGGAGCCGTCCAGGCTGGCCGCGATCGCGACGGTCGTGATGTCGGCGGGCACCCGGGTGGTGTCGATGGTGATGACGTCGGCGGCGCCCGCGGAGCGAAACGACACGCCGGGGCCTGCGGGCTGGTTGTAGAAGATGAGATCGGCATCGGAGCGGACCCGGCCCGCCTGCGTCAGCAGGACCGCAGAGGTATTGACCGGCGATGCCGAGCGCACCGACACCGACAGGGTCGGCGCCGACAGCGGACTGTTCTCCCCGGCGGCGAGGCTTCTCATACGTTCATCACGGGACACATTGTGCCAACGCGGCGGCTGCGCGAACAGTTTCCGGCCGGATTCTCCGACGAGGGGAGGACGGTGGGACTTCGGTGGCCGCACCGGTGGCGCCGCGCCTACGTCTGCGATCCGCGGGCGATCTCGAGAACCTCGTCCTCGGTGGGTGGGCTCTGCGGGTGATAGCTCACGCACAGCGGCGTCGCGGTCTTGATGAAGCGACCACCGTCGGCGGCCACGTAGAAGGTGCCGGCCGGCAGTCGGCCGACGTCGCCGATCGGGCTGTTCTTGCGTGCCGCGATCTCCTTGGCGTTGGCCACCTGCGACGGCGAGTTGAGCAGCCCGAACACCTGTGTTGCGGCATTGCCGGACAGCCGATTGTGCACGCCGGTCGGCGACTGGGTCGCGACGAGCAGCCCGAGTCCGTACTTGCGGGCCTGCGAGGCCAGCGCGATGGTGCTCTGCAGGGAGCTGGTACCGCCGGTGGACGGCGCGAAATTCTGGGCCTCGTCAAGCACCAGCAGGCCACCGAGCGGCCCGGTCGCGGGATGCTTCTTGATCCAGGAGAACAATGCCATCTCAAGCTGATTGACAAAGCCGGCCGCGCCATCCTCACCGGTCGTGAGTCCGGCGAGGTTGATGACCGAAATTCGCGCCCGGTACCCGGGCGACGGGGTGAGCAGTACCCCGGGATCCGCGGGGGTGCCGCGGCCGCCCAGCATCGGATCGTTCGCCATCGCGGCCTTGAGGTTCTCCGAGAGCTGCAACGCCAGCTTGGGTGCGGCATTGAGTGGGCTCACGCCGTCGGGAAGATCTTCGAGCAGTGCCGCCAGCGCTGCGAGATCGCCGCCGCCGCGTCGTCCGAATGCGCTCATCGCCTGCCGGAGAACGGCTTCCAGGTGAGGGATCTTGGCGCCATGTCCGACGATCCCGATGCGCGGTCCCAGCGAGCCGACCGCCGCGGCCACCGCCTCGTGGAATTCGTCGCCGTCGTCGGCGATCGCGGCGAAATCCGGCAGCGGTTGGAAACTCAGCGGGCGTCCGGCATTGCGGCCCGGGGTCCAGACGATCACCTCGGTGTTCGCGAAGTACGTGTCGGCCCGGCCGTGCTCGGCGTCGCTCCAGCTTCGGGAACCCGCCGGCCACGGTGTGCCCAGCCGCGACAGGTCATTGTTGATGTCGATGACGATCGACGAAACACCCTGTAGTGCAGCGCTTTCGACGATGTGCCGGATGAGCACGGTCTTCCCCGAGCCGGAACCTGCCGCGAGGAACGCGTGCTTGCGCAGCGCCACGAGTGGAATCGATACGGGTGAGCCGTCTTTGAGGGCCGTGCCGAGCTGGATGGCGTTGTCGGGTGGTGCCACCGGGCGCGGGGCCGGGGGTGTCGGTCGATTCTCCGGCACGGTCGGCCCGGGTGCGGGCGGCGGTGAGACCGGTACCGGTGAGACGGGCGCCGGTGCCGGGGGACCTGGTGCGGGTGTCGGTGAGAGGGGTGCCGGATCGGCCGGCCGAGGAGCGGTGGCGGCGCCGAGAACCTCACTCAGAAAAGCGATGTCGCCGGCCGGGTTGCGGGTGTCGATCCAGTCGCGCAGACGCGGCGGGCGCTCGGATCGCAATTGCCGTAAGGCCATCAGTCGGCGGATGTCGGATTCGGTCCACGCGATGACCATCCCGCCCCGGGACTGCAGTTCCTCGACCATGCGGGCGGTCTTTGGCCCGTTGGGCCAGGGCTCCCGGCGCAGGACGACGAGGGTGCGGCGCACACTGCCGAGGCTGAGGCCCGCCGCGGTGGTCGCACTGGTCAGTCGATTCTGGACGGCAATGGCGTTGTGGTGCGCCACCGCGCGGAAACTCCACGATTCGACGATGTCGCGGTGTGCGTCGATCACATGGCTGATCCGGGCGTGAACGGCCGGCCTGGGCCCCGGATCCTCGGCCTGATGCCAATCGGCGGAATCGCCGGGCCGGGCCTCGATCCAGGTGGCCAGACCCGCGTGCAGCAGCCCGGGCACCACCTTGTCCTCGGTGCTGTGCGTCACCGCCCGCAACGGGTCGGCGCCGGCGATCAACTCGGCGTACCGCTGATCGAGCGCGGCCAGTTCGGGATCGTCGGTGGTGTCGTCGTCGGACGGTGTCGGCGGGTCTCCCGATGGATCGTGCCCACCGCCTCCCGGCCCGTCGTTTCGCGGAGCTGCCGCTTCCTCGGTGAGCGAGGTGATCTCGGCGAAGTCACCCTGCCGGAGAATCCGGCCGATATGCCGATCGACGGTGATCATCAGCTGACGTGGCGTGTACAGATTGGCATCGGTCAGCGCGGCGTCGGCGACCGGCCAGGTGGGGTAGGGCGGGGTGAATCCGATCTCGCCGAATCCGGGGGCAAAGCGTTTGGCGAGGAGGTGCCGGCCGAACTCCGCGGTGGGCGGGCGCTGCAACTGGGGCGGCAACCGAAACCGGTCGACGACCGAGCGCATGACGTGGTCGGCGAGGTACTCCCAGGCCGCGGTGATGCTCGAGATGACGATCGACGTCCGGCTCATGTTGTCGCGCAGGGACATCAATCCGTGTGCGACCTTCTCGACGAGCGATTCCCCACCGATCATGACCGACTTCCCGGCTTCGATGAGGGTGTCGATCTGATCGACGGCAAGGAGTGCCGGACCGTCGAGGGCGACGATTCGGGAAATGTTCTGCACCATCTCCTGATAGCCCAGTGATGCCCGTCGGATACCCCACCGGCTCAATTCCCGGGCGTCGTCGATGTCGAGGTAGAGAAATGACTCGCCCAGGTCGCAGACGGCGTTGTCGTCGGAGGTGGTCAGCACGAGCCCCCGCAGGATGTTCTGTGACCGCCGACGATGCTGGGGATGGCGGGAATAGACCGCCGTGACAAAGGTATCGAGCAGTTCGGGGGTGAGGTCGGCCTGGCCGGTGACCGCGGCACGCACCGACCCCTCGACGCCGGCGTCGACGGCAAGGTTGTCCAGGACCTGTATCAGTTGGGATGCGTGCGTCGGGGTCGGCCGTGCGAGATCCTCCACGATGGCCACGGTCACCGACTTCCAGAACTCGCTGCCGTCAAGCAGTTTGACGAGGAAGAAGTACCCACCGGATTGCTGGACCTGCTCCCGTACCTGGCCGAGGAGATGGGTCTTGCCCGAGCCGGCCGGGCCACGCACCACGACCCCGATGGGGCTGCGCGCGGCTGAGCGTCGGGCATCGGAGAACGACCGCATGATGTCGGCGAAGACCTGATCGTGGAGGCCGCCGACGTGATAGGAGGAGCCGGCGCCCCACACGTCGTCGGGGGTGTCGGCCCAATCGAGGCGGATCGATTCGAGCGCCCGGCGCGCCGTGGTGTCATCGATCACCACCCCGCTCACCACCCTTCCTCGATCGCGAAGAGATGGCATGGCTGCGTGCCGACGACCACCGCTGCCTCGCGGTCGGTGTCGGTCAGCAGCGCTTGGTCCTCCTGCCGGATCAGGCTGACACCCGGGCGGGTCTGCAGTTCGATGATCGCGGCGTCGAATGCGATCCGTGCCACGCCGGGCAGCGCCGCACGAAGTGCGGCGACACCGACGAATGCGCCCGGCCGCGGACGTGCCTTGTTGTAGGCGCCGACGATCTGGGCTTCGACCGGATGGGCAGCGCCGGGGGCGGTTGCGACGCCCGCCGACGCGGTGTCCGACTCGACGGGCGGGTCTGCGGCGGTGCGGGTTTCGGGTTTCTCGGCGCCCCGAGGCCGGCCGAAGACCTCGTGCAGGCGGAGGTCCTCGGATTTCAGGTAACGCCCAAGCCCATTTGCCACCGCATAGAACGCCCGGAGTTGGGGTGTGGCGCGCTCGGGTGGTTCCGATTCGAGCTCGGCCGCACACCATGCCCAGCCCTTGTCGGTGAGGATGTGATGGTAGGTGCGGCTGCGTACGGTGCTCTCGATCAGGCCGAGCGCATTCAGCTTCTCGCGATCGGACTTCTTGAGCTCGGGCCCGAGCTTCGCGAGATCCGGGTTGCGCACCTCGCTCGACTCGGCCATCAGGATGAACAGCACGAGACTCTGCGTCCCGGTCAGCTTCGGGTGACTCACGTGGCAAGCTCCTCGGTTCGGTGGCCGGCTGCTCGGCCGGATCGTTCTTCGATGATCGCGTGTAGTTCCGCCACGACGGCCTCCGGGTCGGCGAGGACCTGTTCATTGACGTAGCGCAGCACGACGAAGCCGTGTCGTTGCAGCATGTTGTCGCGGCGGCGGTCGTCGGCGTACTTGGCCGGGTTGCGATGTTCGGGGCCGTCGATCTCCACCACGACTCGACACCCGGGCCAGTGGATGTCGACGATCGAGCGCTTCGCGAGGATGTCGAGTCCGGGTGGGGTCCGATTCCAGCGACGCGCGGTGGCCCAGACGCCCGCGTGGGAGAGGGCACGTTCGAGCGCCTGCTCGGCCGCGCTGTGCGGGGCCGGCGCCCCGATGGGGCGGGAGACGACGAGGACGGGCGCGTCGGGATCGGCGACGGTGACGATCGGTGCGTCGGCGGCCCCGGGGAGACCGAGCCGTATCCGCGGCACCCGGGTGACTGCGGGGAGGGCGTCGGCGGTGAGCCAGATGGTGAGCCTGCCGTGCCGGGCGAGCCACTCGCACGCGGCGGCCGCAGCATGCTGGGCAGTCGCCGAGAGCTCGCCGCTGGCCCGGACGGCGAGGGTCACCTCGGGGCGGCCGTAGGCGTGTCGGAGCAGCGCGAACAAGCCGGCGGCGCGGATCTCGGCGGCCGGTCGCCGACGCGGTGGATGGCCCGTCGCACCCGCTCGGGCGAGTGCCCGGACGACGGCGGAGATCTGGTGGGGCTGCCTGACCAGGTCACCCGCGAGGGCGAGGGCCTCATCGAGATCGAGGAGGGTCCCGGCCGGTTGACCCAGCCAGGTCGGGAACAGGGTGAGCAGCAGGCCCTCGAGGGCGTCGAGGACCTCGGTGGTGACCGTCCGCGCGGAGCGGTCGTCGGGGCCGCGGTAGTCGAGGACCACCGGAAGGTCGGGAGAGACCGAGTCCACCAGTTCGGCCAGCGTCTCGCCGCCCACATCATCGAGTCTCAGGACGTGGCCGGGACGCACGGCTGCCCCGACCGACGGCGGTGGTGGCGGGGCGTCGGTCATCGGGTCCGAATTCTAGTCGTGATCGCCCGCACATGTGAGGTCGGCTGTGAGTGAGGGCGGGGTCGTCGACGTTGATGCCCCCATTTGTGTCAGACCCTCCTGGCAACATCTGCCATCGCCGGGGCCGGTTGCGCCCCGGGTGTGGACGAGTGGACTGCGAAGGGAAGGCACGATGGCCAGAGTGATCGCCACGATCAGCCTCAAGGGAGGTGTCGGCAAGACGACCGTCACGGCCGGACTGGCGGAGTTCCTGTCCGCCGAGTTCGGGCAGCGGGTGCTGTTGATCGATCTCGACTCGCAGATCAACCTGACGACCATGATGATCAGTGAGTCCCGCTGGTTCGAGCTCAACGCCAACGGTGACACCCTCGCCTCGCTGTTCGCCGACGCGGTCAACGGTAACACCCGCTACTTTGCGGTCGAATCGGCCATTCAGCGGGGTGTCTCACCGGTGCGCAAGGTGACGTCGGTGGATTTGCTGGCGTCGTCGCTGGATCTCATCGAGCTGCAGGAGGACCTCAGCGCGTTGCGGTCCTCGCAGCGCTGCGAGGACGGTGGGGTGAACTTCCTGCGGGAGGCGCTCGCCCCGATCCGCGACTTCTATGACTATGTGCTGATCGACTGCCCGCCGAATATCGGTCCGGTCACGTTGAACGGTCTTGCCGCCGCCGATGCCTACATCATCCCGACCATCCCGGACCATCTGTCGACGTACGGGATCCCGCAGATCCAGAATCGGGTCCGCAAGTTCGGCGAGCAGATCGGCCGCCCGATCGTCGAATTGGGGGTGGTCATCACGAAATACAAGGCCAACTCGACGGTGCACGCTGCCACCACCAAACGGCTCCGCCGGGATCCGACCATCCAGAATGTGCTGCCGACCTACATCGCCGAGTCGAATGGCGTGGCGGCGGCCGCGGAGTTCGCGGAGGTCGGAACACTGAAGGGCAAGTACGGAAATCAGGGGCAGTTCGACCAGTTCCGCAGTTTGACCGTGGATGTGATGACCGAAGCGCGGGGAAAGCTGTGAACGCCGAGGGCTCCCGTCGCCGAGTGGAGTATCAGTCGCTCGGCGGTGCGCTGGGACGCCTCGACACCGCCAATCCCGCGGCCGCGCAGGTGCTCGCCGCATTGGCGCGGGTCGTCGTCGACGAGGCCGAACGGTCCCCGCGATTCGCCCGGGCCCTGACCGATGCGGTCGCTGCGGCCGCCGGCGTGGCGACGCCACCTGCCGTGCCTGCTGCTCGCCGGCCGCCCGCTTCCCGGATGAAGCGGGGCGCACGGCAACCTGGCGTGTTCGATCCTTTTGTCGTGTACCGCGATTGCGGGGCGGAGGGGCTGGCCGAGCGGCTGGCGACGCTGGATCTCGACCAATTGCGGGACATCATCGCCGAGTACGATCTCGATACGCGCAGGCAGATGGGCCGCAAACGCAAGCTCGACGTGATCGCGGCCTGGATCGTCGGCCGGGTGGAGGCGTCGGAGAACAAGGGGAGTGTGTTCCGGTAGCGATGGGGCCGCTGGCTGCGTTGGAGCCTGGCCGGCTAGAACTGTGGTGGTCCGAGGTCGCGGTCGGATTGTTCGCGTTCGGCGCGGCGGCGTGCCCGGTTGCGGGCGCGTTCGGCGCGCCGGCGGGCGTGTTTGGCGCGGGTGGGTGAGTAGGTGGTGGTCGGGGGTTCAC
>JASGFO010000082.1:0-15336 GCA_047605505.1 Gordonia sp. (in: high G+C Gram-positive bacteria)
CGCCGCCGATGCCGACGACCTTGATCACGGCCAGGTAGTTGTGCGGTGGCGTCATGACGCTCGCCTTCCTTGTCGGTCAGAAACCCTAAACCTCAACCATAGATTTAGAGTTATGTCAAGTATGTGTCTGCACAAACGCTATGCACCGCCACCCCGCCGGGCCAGCAAGGGCCCCGGCGTGTCGCCAACTTGGGCACGCGCAACTACCGATACGCCGGAAAATCCGGACTGGAGACGTTGTACTCGGATGCCCGACGGGTCAGCAGATACCCGAGCGTACGAGCCTTGTCGGCGGTACGCGAGTCGTCGCCCCAGATCACGGTACGGTCACGGCGCAAACCGAACTCGATATCCACCGGCGAACTCGCCGTCACCGTGAGAATCTGCCCACGGAGATCGGCCGGCAGACTCGCGACGACACCCAGCGCGGCCTTGGTGGTCGGGTCCGCCGGACCCGGCGTCGAGGTGTGAAAGACCGGCAGCCGGGTGATCGCCGCCGGCGCCTGGGCAGCGACGAGAGTCAAATACCCCACCCCGGAACGGTCGAGGACATGCACCCGATCCCCCTCCCGGACCAGCGCCACCGGCGTTCGCTCCACGACGGTCACCGTCAACGTCGACGGATACCCGCGCTGCACCCGAGCCGACTCGACCTGCGGGATGGCCGCCACCCGGCGGGCCACCGCCTCGGTGTCCACCTGCAACAGCGGCGTACCCGTGGCCACCGCCGCCACCTCCCCGATCTGCTCGCCGGAGACCACCTTGTTGCCGCGGATGTCGGTGGACCGCACCGACATCAGCGGCGTGAAATAGGCGACGAGAACCAACCCGCCGACCACCAACACTGCCAGCACCACCGTCAGGATGATCCGGGCACCCCGCGCCCGCACCCGCGGCCGGCGCGCCATCAGCGACCCCCGTCGGCCTGATCCCCTGCCCCGTGCGCCGACCGGCCCAACGCCGCAAGGATCTCCGCACCCTGCATGGTGATGTCCCCGGCCCCCAGGGTCAACACGATGTCCCCGGGGCGGGCCACCCCGGCCACCACCTCGGCCAGCGTCGACAGATCGGCGACGAACCGGCCCGGCTCGGCGAGCTGATCGGCGATCAGCGCCCCGCTGACACCGGGAATCGGTTCCTCCCGCGCCCCGTACACGTCGGCGACGATCACCTCGTCGGCAATGCCCAATGCCGCCGCGAACTGGGCCGCGAACTCCTGGGTGCGCGAATACAGGTGCGGCTGGAACACCGCGATCACCCGGCCGCGCCCGGCCGCCGCCACCATCGTCCGCGCGGCCGTGAGCACCGCGGCCACCTCGGTGGGATGATGGGCGTAGTCGTCGAAGACCCGCACCCCGCGAACCGTCCCCTTGTTCTCGAACCGGCGGCGCACCCCACCGAATCCCTCGATCCCGGCGATCGCATCGTCGAGCCCCGCCCCCGCGACCACCGCCGCCAGGACCGCCGCCATCGCATTGCGCGCCATATGGACACCCGGCACCGTCAACCGCACCACCCGGTCGGCCTCGGGCTCCGCGACCGGCACGGTGAACCGGATCTCCGACGCACTGCCGCCCGCGCGCGGCGCCCACGAGCGCAGCACCGCGGCCGCCGTCACCCCGGCCGGCACCACCGCATCGGCCGCACCGTAGCCGAGGACCGCGACCCCACGGGCGGCGAGCGCCCCCGCGCACCGCGTCGCCAACGCCGCCGACCCCGGATCGTCGAGACACACGATCAACGTGCCCCCCGGTGCGATGCGGTCGACGAAGGCATCGAAGACCGCCACATACTTCTCGACACTGCCGAAGAAATCCAGGTGATCGGCCTCGACATTGGTCACCACGACGATGTCCGGGCGGTACTCGAGCAGCGACCCGTCGCTCTCGTCGGCCTCGCCGACAAACACCGAGCCGGTGCCGTGATGCGCATTGGTGCCCGACTCGTTGAGCTCCCCGCCGATCGCGAACGACGGGTCGGCGCCGGCACTCTGCAACGCGACCACCGTCATCGACGTCGTCGACGTCTTGCCGTGCGTACCCGCGATGAGCACCGTGCGATAACCCGCCATCAACTCCGCCAGAACCCGCGGACGCAACACCACCGGAATACCGCGGGCCGCCGCGGCCACCAGTTCCGGATTGGTCTTCGGGATCGCCGCATGGGTGGTAACCACCACCGACGGGCCACCCGGCAGCAACTCCAGCGCAGCGGGATCATGACCGATCCGGATCCGGGCACCCCGCGCCCGCAAGGCCACCACGCCCCGGCTGCTCTTGGCATCCGAGCCCGAGACCTCTCCCCCACGCGCCAACAGGATTCGGGCCAGACCACTCATCCCGGCCCCACCGATGCCGACCATGTGCACCCGCCGCAACGCCTCCGGCAACGCCCCCACCGGCGGCGCCCCCCCGTCGCTCCGCTCGCCCACCGACCCCCCGTCGCTCCGCTCGCCCACCGACCCCCCGTCGCTCCGCTCGCCCTGACTCATGCCCGTTCCCGTTCACCCGCGCGGTGCGCCGCCGCGAGTTCCAAGGCCGCCGTCGCCACCGCGGCCGCGGCCCCCCGATGACCCGTGGCGGTGGCCGCGGCCGACATCGCGGCAAGCCGTTCCGCATCGGCCAGCAACGGCGGGACGTGCATCGCCACCCAGTCGCTGGTCATGTCCGCATTGTCCACCAGCAATCCACCGCCCGCCTCCACCACGGGCAGCGCGTTGAGCCGCTGCTCGCCGTTGCCGTGCGGCAGCGGGACGTAGATCGCGGGCAGACCCGTCGCCGACACCTCCGCGACCGTCATCGCCCCCGACCGGCAGATCACCAGGTCTGCGGCCGCATACGCCAGATCCATCCGTTTGAGATAGCCGACACCGCGATAGGGCGGCGCGTCGGGCGGGGTCGCCGGATCGATGGAGTTCTTGGGGCCATAGGCATGCAGGACGCCGATCCCGGCGCGGCCCAGCGCATCCGCGGCGCCGGCCACCGCCTCGTTGAGTTGCCGGGCCCCCTGGGAGCCCCCGAAGACCAGCAGTGTCGGCGCGTCCTCGTCGAGGCCGAAATAGTGACGGGCCTTGGCGCGCAGGGCCTTCCGATCCAGCTCGGCGATCTGCCCGCGCACCGGGATGCCGACGACGCGCGCGCCGTCGAGCCCACACCCCGCCACCGCGGCGAGGACGACGTCGGCAAAGCGGGCTCCCACCTTGTTGGCGACGCCTGCGTCGGCATTCGCCTCGTGGATCACGATCGGCAGCCGACCCCGCGCCCGCACATGGCAGCGGGCCGCCAGATACGCGGGAATCGAGACATAGCCGCCGAATCCGACGACGACGTCGGCGTCGACGGCGGCCAGCGCCTTGCGCGTCACCAGCGTCGACCGCAGCAACCGCAGCGGGGTCTTGGCGAGCTCGAGTCCCGGCTTGCGTGGCAACGGCACCGGCGGGATCAGTGACAGCTCGTAGCCTCGCTCCGGGACCAAGGAGGTCTCCAGGCCCCGGCTGGTCCCGAGTGCGGTGATCCGGGCGGCCGGGTCGAGCCGGCGGACCGCGTC
Source organism: Gordonia sp. (in: high G+C Gram-positive bacteria) (assembly GCA_047605505.1). Lineage (GTDB taxonomy): Bacteria > Actinomycetota > Actinomycetes > Mycobacteriales > Mycobacteriaceae > Gordonia. The sequence continues at coordinate 3,547 of JASGFO010000082.1, forward strand.
GGCCACCGCCAAGGCCGGCTCGATGTGTCCGGCGGTCCCGCCGCCGGCCACCACCACCGACAGCGGCGCACCGGCACTGCGTTGATCGTTGTCATCTGCCGAAGTCATCGGCGCATCCACTCCATTTCGCCGCCCGGCACGGGGTTACGCCCGCCGGGCTCGTCTCGACCACATTTCCGGCGACCGGTGACCCGCATCGGCCGACGGTCACCGCCGGGTCCGGCCCGGTCGGTGGCCACCGCGTGGTTGCGGCGGAACACCGTACCCGGATCGTCCCCGCGCCCACGCGTCGGGCACCCCGGGGACCACCGGCCCCGGCGGAGCGGCCTCGCCGGACCGTGCGCTTGGAGGATACCCGGCCCGACCACCCCGGCGACCGCGGGCGCCACCCGGCGGGGTCCGATTCCCGCCGCGCGGGGCCCGTGCCGTAGGCGGCAGCTGCGCCCGCACCTGCTGGGTGCGACGCGCGGCAAGGCGATCACGCATCCCCTCGGTCCGCGAGCGCCGGTAGGCGACGGGGGTCGGCAGGCGCAGCCACCGGAACCGGCGGGGCCGCGCCGCCGCCAGGGCGATCACCGCGTCGGGTTCATGGCGCGCGGCATTGGCCAGCAGACCGAGCATCGCCAGCACGGTCAGCGTCGAGGTGCCACCCGCCGACAGCAGCGGCAACTGGATACCGGTGACCGGGAGCAGCCCGATCACATAGCCGATGTTGATGAACGCCTGCGCGGTGAGCAGGATCGTGACGGTCGCGGTCATCATCCGCAGGAACGGATCGGCCGAGCGGGCGGCGATCCGCAACCCGATGAACGCCAGCAGCACAAACAGCAGCACCACCACCAGGCCGCCGATCAAGCCCAGCTCCTCGCCGATGATCGCAAAGATGAAGTCATTGTGGGCGTTGGGCAGATAGTTCCACTTCGCGCGGCTCTGGCCGAGACCGACCCCGAACACACCGCCGTTGGCCAGTGCAAAGGTGGCCTGCCGGGCCTGATAGCCGGCCCCCTGCGGATCGTCGATGCCACCGAGGAAGCTCATCACCCGCTGGGAGCGATATCCGGCGATCAGGGCCGCGAACACCGCGAGACCGATACACACGACGGTGAAGCTCGCGAACACCTTGATCGGGAGCCCCGCGAACCACAGCAGCGCCCCGACGATGATCGCGATGGTGATCGTCGTCGACAGATTCGGCTCGGCGATGATCAGCCCGGCGATCAGGACCCCCACGGGCAGCAACGGCCACAACAGCTCCTTGAGCGGCGCGTGCTCCCGGATCCGGGACGCCAGCAGATGCGCACCCCACACACACAGGGCCACCTTGACCAGCTCCGACGGCTGAACCGACAGACCGGAGACGACGAACCAGCGGCGCGCCCCCTGACTCAGGGTGCCGATCCCGGGCACCAGCACCAGGCCGAGCAGAATCGTGGTGACGATCAGCAGCGGCGCGGCACACCGGCGCAGCATCCGGACCGGGACGCGGAGCGTGAAATAGAACACGACCAGCCCCATCAGGGCGAAGATCACCTGGGTGGCGAACAGACCGTAGGCCGACCCGTCCTTCGAATACCCCTCCACCGAGGACGCCGACAGCACCATGACCAGCCCGAAGACGGTCAACAGCGCGGCCAGCGTCACGATCAGGTGATAGGACGCCAGCGGCCGCCCGAGCAGGTTGCGGACGCCGTCGGCGATCGTCGAGGTCACCGACCCGGTGGCCCGGGCCGCCGACTCGGCACGCGCGGAGACCCGCCCGGTCCGCGCTGCGCGCCCCGGCTCCGCCGTACCCGACTTGTCGATCTCGCCGGAGGCGTTGCGCGCGAGGGTCATGGTCGGTGCGCCTGCTCACCGGCGGTGCGATCGGGGGGGACATCGCGGGCGGCCGCCAGTGCCCCGGCCGCCGCGGCGAAGGCATCGCCCCGCCGGCCGTAGCCGGCAAACATGTCCAACGACGCGGCCGCGGGCGCGAGCAGGACGGCATCCGGCCGGTCCGCGCCGGCGCAGGCCAGCTCCCACGCGACGGCGACGGCCCGGTCCATGACGGCGACGGCCGGGTCGCCGTCGACCGGGGCCGGGGCGGGCGCCGGGAGGGCACCCGAGGGGGCGGGTAGCTCACGCAGTGCGGTCACCACCCCATCGTCCCCTGTGAACACTGTGACCGTTGGGACTTCTGGGGCGTGTCGCGCGATCGCCTCGACCACCAGCCCCCGATCCCGACCGATCGCGACCACACCGGCGAGCCGCGCCGCGACCGCCGCCAGCATCGGGTCCAGGGAGGCCCCCTTGAGGAGGCCACCCGCGATCAGCACCACCCGGCGATGTGCCGCGACCGCCGCCTGCGCCGCGTGCGGATTGGTCGCCTTGGAGTCGTCGACGAAGTCGATGCCGTCGATCCGCGCGACGACCTCGCCACGGTGCGCGGCCGGGCGAAACGCCGACAGCGCCGACGCCACGTCGGCCGGCTCGATCCCGATCGCACGCGCCAGCGCGGCCGCGGCGAGCGCGTCAGCGATCCCCGACGGTCCGGCCGGATGGATCCCGGCCGCGAAGGCCAATGCCACCCCGTCGGCGGCGCCGAAGGCGCGGTCGGACAGCCGGCCGTCGCGGATCCCGAGCTGGCCCGCGGCGGGCTCGGCCAGGGTGAAGCCCACCCGGCGGCCGGCGACGGGCAGACCCGCCGCGACCTCGTCGTCGAGTCCGACCACGCCGACCGCGCCGTGCAGCGCGACCTGTTTGGCGGCGGCATAGGCGGCGAAGGAGCCATGCCAGTCGAGGTGGTCGTCGGCGACGTTGAGCACCACCCCGGCGGCCGGGGCCAGCGACGGCGCCCAGTACAGCTGGAACGACGACAGTTCGGCACACAGCACGTCCACGCGCGGCTGTTCGGCCATCGCGTCGAGCACCGGCAGCCCGATGTTGCCGCATGCCGCCGCGGCCCGCCCGGCCGCGGTCACGATCTCGGTGAGCATGGACGTGGTGGTGGTCTTGCCGTTGGTCCCGGTCACCACGAGCCAGGTACGTGGCGGGCCGTAGACACCGTCGACGTCCAGGCGCCAGGCCAGCTCCACCTCACCCCACACCGGCACGTCCGCCGCGACCGCCTGCGCCGGCAGCCGATGGGTGGGGGCGAATCCCGGCGACACGACGACGAGGTCGGTGCCCGCGACCCAGTCCGGATCGGCGAGCAGATCGGCGATCGCGACGAACCGCGCGCCGGCGGCAGCCAGGACGTCGGCCCCGGCGATCGCGGCCGCGTCGGTGCCGACGACGCGATCGTCGGCGATGCGCACCTGCGCCTGCAGGGCAAGCAGGTGCCGGGCAGCCGACTGCCCGGCCGTACCACCGCCGGCGACGACGACGCGCCGATCACGCAACCACGTCCCGGTGTTCTCCGGCATCGACGACCTCACGGGTTGTGGGTGAGGAACTCGCCGTAGAACAGCGAGAGCCCGAGGGCGCAGGCGATCGCGGTGAGCAGCCAGAATCTGATGATCACCGTCGTCTCGGCCCAGCCACCCAACTCGAAGTGGTGATGGAAGGGCGCCATCCGGAACACCCGGCGCCCGGTGGTGCGGAAGAAGGCGATCTGCACCACAACCGACACGATCTCGGCGACGAACAGCGCACCGATCACGACGGCCAGCAGCTCGGTCCGCGTCGTGATCGACAGCCCGGCCAGCATGCCGCCCAGGGCCAGCGACCCGGTGTCGCCCATGAAGATCTTGGCCGGGGCCGCGTTCCACCACAAAAAGCCCAGGCAGGCGCCGCCACCGGCGACCGCGATGAGCGCCAGATCGAGGGGATCGCGCACGTTGTAACAGCCCTGCGGGATGTCGTTGGCGGTCTTCGCCCCACCCGAGCAGGCGTTGACGAACTGGAAGAACGCCACCAGCACGTAGGAGCCGAGGACCATCGCCATCGAACCGGCGGCCAGACCGTCGAGGCCATCGGTGAAGTTCACCGCATTCGACCACGCCGCGACCACCAGCCACACGAACACCACGAACGCCACCGGCACCAGTGAGATCGCGGCGATGTCGCGGACATAGGAGAGATTTGCGCCGGCGGGGGCGAGATCGTCGCCGTTGCGGAACTGCAGCACCAGCACGCCGAACAGGATCGCGGCGCCGAACTGGCCCACCGACTTGGCGGTCTTGTTCAGCCCCAGATTGCGGTGCTTGCGGATCTTGATGATGTCGTCGAGGAAGCCGACCCCGCCCAGCGCCGTCGCCAGCCCCAGGACGAGCAGACCCGACGCGCTCGGCCCGGAATCGGTGTCCATGAGCAGCCCCGCGAGGTGGGCACCGAAGTAGCCCGCCCACAGCGCGACGATGATCGCGACACCGCCCATCGACGGTGTCCCCCGCTTGGTCTGGTGACTCTGCGGCCCCTCGACACGGATCTCCTGGCCGAAGCCCTGGCGTGTGAACACGCGGATCAGGACCGGGGTCAGCATGATCGACACCGCCACCGCGATCGCACCTGCGATCAGGATCTGGGTCACCTGGTTGCCCTCTTCCTTCAGTTTCGAGAAGTGCTGACGCGCCGCCCGGTGACGACACGTGTGTCTGCGGACGCCGCGGGATCACCGGGATGGCGCCGCACCCGGTCCGGGGCCGCGCCCGTCACTACGTCGGTCCCGGCGCGAGAAGCTCCACGTCGAGGCCGATGTCCCGCCACCGATCGAGCAGATCGGCCGCCGGCACCCCGGCGAGCAACACCTGATCCCCCGGCCGGGGCGTCCAATCCGGATCGGTGGTGACGGCGTCGACGGCCGCCGCCGGCCCGGTCACCAACCGCGCCTCGTCCCCCCACGAGCCCTCCATCACCGCCCCCTGGTGCAGTGCGCGCACCGCCCGCGACGAACCCACGCAGAGCACCTTGTCCACGGCCAGCCGGACGGCCTGGCGGCCGACCCGGTCATGGTCGACGACGTGGGCGTTGACCGGTGTGCCCGGCTCGGACGTCGCCTCGCCGAGCACTGCCCAGGTCGTGACGCGGGCCGGGGCATCGGCTGCGGCGGCACCCGCGTGACGCCGGACGTCATCGGCCGACGCGACGAGAGTACGCAACAGCACCGACAGTTCGGCAACACCGGCCCCGTCCGGGGCGATCAGCACCTGCAGCGGCACGCTCACCGCGCCTGCTCCGCGGACTCGCCGAGGCCTGCCAGCGCCTCGGCGAGCACGACGCGATCGTCGAAGGGATGCTTCACGCCGTCGATCTCCTGGCCGGTCTCGTGGCCTTTGCCCGCCACCAGGACGATGTCACCGGGCCGCGCCCACGCCACCGCCGTCTCGATGGCGGCGCGCCGGTCGCCGACCTCGCGGATCTCCGAGCCCGCGGGCCGCTCCGACACCGGCACCTCGTGCGCGCCGGCGAGCACCGCCGCGCGGATCGCCGCCGGGTCCTCGGTGCGCGGATTGTCGTCGGTGACGACGACGAGGTCCGCGCCGCGGGCCGCGGCGGCCCCCATCTTGGGGCGTTTGCCCTGATCGCGGTCGCCGCCCGCGCCGATCACGATGCCGATGCGTCCGCTCGCCTGGCCGCGCAGGGTGGTCAGCACCGCCTCCACAGCGCCCGGCTTGTGGGCATAGTCGACGATCGTCAGGAACGGCCTGCCAGTGTCGACGCGTTCGAGCCGGCCCGGGACCCGCACCTCGGCGACCGCCTGCGCGGCCTGCGATGCCGACACCCCGGCCGCGACGGCGACCGCCACCGCGAGCGTCGCATTCGCCACGTTGTAGCGGCCGGGCAGCGGAACCGCCAGCTCCACCGCGGTGCGCCCCGGACCGGACAGCTCGGCGCGCTGGCCGCCGTCGGCGCCGACCGTCGACGGACCGGCCTGCCAGTCCGCCTGCGGCCCCTGCCTCGACCCACCCGGCGTCAACCCACCCGGCGTCGACCCACCCAACGTCGACACCGTCACCGGCCGCGCCGGTGTCCCGGCCGCGCCGGCGCGCGCGATCTCGGCCATCCGGGCACCCCAGTCGTCGTCGACGCAGATCACCGACCGCACCGCGCGGGTCGGCGAGCCCGCCGCGAACAGTCGGGCCTTGGCCTCGAAATAGGCGCGCATCGTCGGGTGAAAATCCAGATGGTCCTGGGACAGGTTGGTGAAGGCCCCGACCGCGAAGTGGCAGCCGTCGACGCGCCCCAGGGACAGGGCGTGGCTGGAGACCTCCATTACCACCACGTCGACTCCGCGCTCGACCATCGCCGCCAGCAGGGCCTGCAGGTTCGGCGCCTCGGGGGTGGTCAGTGAACTGGGCTGCGCGACACCGTCGACGCGGGTCTCGACCGTCCCGATCAGACCTACCGAATGACCGGCCGCCAGCAACGCCGCCTCGACCATGTACGACGTGGTGGTCTTGCCCGACGTCCCGGTGATCCCGATCAGCTTCAGCCGTTGCGACGGATTCCCGTAGACCCGGGCACTCACCCCGCCCAGCACAGCACGCGGCCGCGGATGCACCAGGATCGCGCACGACGCCTCCGCCGGCAACACCCGGGCCACCTCGGCGCGCCCGGCCGGGTCGGTGAGGATCGCCGCCGCACCACGCTCCACCGCCTGCGCCGCGAACTGCGCACCGTGGACCCGCGCCCCCGGCAACGCCGCGAACAGATCCCCCGCCTCGATGTCCTGCGCGCGCAGGCACACCCCGGTCACCGCGGTCGGGGCCGCGGCCCCGCCCACCAGGTCCAGTCGGGCGCCGGTCGCCACCGAGAGCACCCGCACCTCGGTCGGTTCCACCCGCTGCGGACGGGTCAGAGCAACTTCCGCCTTCCGGCGATTTCGACGCGTTGACGCCATCGCGGTGTCGTCCCCTCCTCTGCTGCGTGCGTGAACGCACTCACGATACTTGAGCCCGTGGCGCGCCCTTCCGCTGGTCGAGTAGCCCGGAGCGCCGGCGGAGGGCGTATCTCTAATGGGTATTGGCCGGTCGAGACCACCCCCACCCCTCCGAGCCCGCGTCCCCCGACCAGCCGACATCCACCTCCCCGATCACCACCACGGTACGATTCGTCCGTTCTGACCAGGCCGGACCGGGCACACGAATGACCTGGCACCGGGAACCCGCTTCGCCGGCCACACCGTCGTCCGACAACAAGGGGGCCGTGCCATGGACGACTACCGTCGATTGATCCAGGCATCGATCGAGCGGCCGACCGATGCCCAGATCGCCCGATACGCCCTCACTATCGCCAACGACCATTCGTGGTACAAGCACCTCTCACTGCTGCCGCCCGGCGAGCCGTTTTTCATCTACCTCTCCCCGCATATGCACCAGATCTACGTCGCGGATGGTCGGTTGGGTGGTTGGCGCGACCTCATCGAGGCGCCGTCGGCCTCACCCAGAGCCTGGATACGAGAGTTCGAGATCGGCTACGCAGATGGCGACGAGCCGCTGCCGGCCGACCAGACCGTGTTCCTGCACCGGTGGGCGAAGAACATGACGACCGCTGAACGACGAGAACGCTTCGGCGGCTGGACCTATCGCAACCCCGGCAAGAGCCAAGGGTCGCCTGACGCCGACATCGAAGCAGTCCGTGTCGACGTCCCTGACGCTGCGAACGTCCGACGCCCGGTGCCCGACCAGATCCTCCGGGCCGGCCTCGTCTACCTGACCGGCACCGTCAGCCCCACAATGAGCAGACGAGCCCATGCGGAGTACGAGGCCTACCAGGCTGCCTTCGGGCTGGCCGACGCCGGCGCCGAGACCAGGCGCCAACGGCAAGAACTCATCACGGCGATGGAGCGAGTTCGGGCACTGCTCTGGCCCTAGACGCGACCCACCCCTACCGCTGCAGCACCAGCCGCGGTGCCGGCTGCGCCGACTGCGGGACCCGGTCGTGCTGCAGGATCCAGGACGCGATGGTCCCGAAGAGGGGGGCTGCGGACTGGCCGCCGCTGCCGTCGGTGGAGCGCCGCGGGTTGTCCAGCATGATCCCGACGACGAAGCGCGGATTGTCGGCAGGGGCGATCCCGGCGAAGGTGATGTTGTAGGTGGAGGTGGAGTAGCACCCGCATCGGGGGTCCACCTGCTGGGCGGTGCCGGTCTTCCCGGACAGCTGGTACCCGGCGACGGCCCCCTTGGCGCCGGTTCCCATCTGGACGCCCATCGGATCGTCTTGGAGGACGGCACGGAACATGTCGCGGACGGTCCGGGCGGTCGCCGGGGAGACCACGCGGACACCGGCGGGTTGCGATTCGGTGCCGACGTCGTGACCGTCGGCGTGCTCGTCGAGCAGGATGCGGGGCGGGATCCGGAGGCCGTCGTTGGCGATCGCCTGGTACATCCCGGCCATCTGCAGCAGGGTCATCGACAGGCCCTGCCCGATCGGCAGGTTCGCGAACGAGCCACCGGACCACTGGCTCAGTGCGGGCAGTTCACCGGCGCTCTCGCCGGGCAGCCCGACCCCGGTCGCCCGGCCCAGGCCGAACCGTTTGAGCATGTCGGCGAAGCGTTCCTCGCCGACCTGTTGGGCCAGCATCAGGGTGCCGACGTTCGACGACTTGCCGAATATCCCGGTGGTCGTATAGGGCGCGACACCGTGGGTCCACGCGTCGTTGACGGTCACGCCGGACATCTCGATGCTGCCGGGCACCTGATGCACCTGGTCCGGCGTGGTGAGCCCATACTCGATCGCGGCGGCGGCGGTGACCACCTTGTTGACCGACCCGGGCTCGAACGGCGAGGTCACCGCGGGATTGCCCAACTCGGCGCCGGGCTGTTCCGGCAGCGGCCGCGACGCGTTGAAGGTGCTGTCGTTGGCCATCGCGAGGACCTCGCCGGTCCGCGAGTCGAGGACCACCGCCGACGCCGACCGGGCGCCGGAGGCCACCTTGGCCTTGACCACCTCACTCTGCACGAACCATTGGATGTCGGAGTCGAGGGTCAGCTGCACGGTGGCGCCGTTGACCGCGGCGTGCACATTGCGGGTGGATCCGGGGATCACCGCGCCGTCGGAGCCGCGGTCATAGGTCCGGGATCCGTTGGTGCCGGCGAGGATCGGGTCCAATGCGGCCTCGAGGCCGATGAGTCCCTTGCCGTCGTAGTCGACGTCGCCGACGACATTGGCGGCCAGGGAACCGCCGGGATAGAGCCGGATGCTCTGCGGGTCGGCGCCGACCTCGGGGAAGTCGGTGGTGATCCGGGCCGCGACGTCGGGGCTCACCGACCGCGCGAGGTAGACGAAGCTGTCGTTGCCGGTCAGCTTGGCCAGCAGATCGGCCTCGCTGATCGAGCCGCCGAGCGCCGACGACACCCCGGCCGCGATCTCACGTAACCGGACGTCGACGTCGGGCAGTCGGCTGTTCTCGGCGTGCGCCTCGGCGATCGACTTGCGGACCGCGATCGGCAGGAAGGTCAGGGCCCGGGCCTCGTCGGTGTAGGCCAGCGGCCGGCCGTTGCGGTCGACGATGGCGCCGCGTTTGGCGGTCAGCACCTGCGTGTACTCGCGTTGCTCGGCAGCCTGCGCGGACAGCGACGGTGCCTCGATCGTGTGGACCACCACCATCCGGATGGCGACGGCCGCCACCACGATGGCGATCACGATCCAGGCGAGCCGTTTGCGGACGGCGAAGTCGTCGGTGGATCTGCTCGGCCGTGGCCGCCGCGGGGGGCCGCCGCCGGCCCGGCCCGGGTTCTGCGCGGCACCGCGGGGCCGCGGCCGGGTCGCGCGTGTCATGGTCGTCAATTGTTCACCGATCTAGCCACCCGACGACGGATTTGCGTCCGGCGCGTTGCTGGTCGTCTGCGGTGCCGCAGTGGCGGTGCGGGGCAGCACATTCGGCGCCGGCGTCGCGTCCGGATCCGCCGCGGGCGACGATGCGACCGCGGTGCCCGGGGTGACCGCAGGTGCCGGGGTGCTCGACGTCGTCGGCGTGGTGGTGGTGCCCGCCGGGTCCGCCGTCGCGGTCTCCTGGCCGGCACCGGACAGCCCGCGCGAGTCGTCGACACCGTTGGGATCGATCTGGCTGACCGGATCCGGCCGGGTCTCGGGATTGAGGGAATTCATCCGGGTGCCGGCCGCCGGGGTCGGATCGCCCACGATCCGCGCGTGCCCGTCGGCCCCGATGACCATCCGCGCGGGATTGTTGGCGGGGATGAGCCCGAGCCGGCCGGCGCTGTCGGCGAGCTCGGGCGCCGAGTTGCCCGAGTCGTAGGTACGGCGCAATGCGTTGAGGCGGTCGGTGAGCGCCTGGTTCTCCTGGCGCGCCACCCCCAGCTCGTAGGAGCCCTCGGCGGCATTGGTGGACAGCCACAGGCTCAGGCCGAGTCCGGCGGCCAGCAGGAGGAGAATCGGCACGACGAACGGGACCCGCGAGATCCCTTGGGTCAGGGAGGATCTGGTTCGCATCGGGGCGGATCCGGCGGTGCGGTCACCGCGGGTCGACGCCTCGGTGCCGGCACGACGGTTGTGTCGGTCGAGGGCACGCTGGGCGGCCCGGGAACGGTTCGGCCGCGCCCCGGGGGTCCGGCGGCCGGTGCCGCGGGCCGACCGGGCCGCTGTCCCGGAGCGAGGTCCGCGGGCGGTGTCGTCGAGCAACGTCATCGTGCACTCTCCTCGGTGACTCGTTCGATGACCCGGACCCGCACCGGGGCCGAGCGCGGATTGGTCTGCAACTCCTGATCGTCGGGTCGTTCGGCACCGCGGGTGATCAACCGGAAGCGCGGCGCGGTGCCGGGCAACTCGACCGGAAGACCGGGTGGTGACGTCGACCGCGTCCGGACGGCGAACTCGCGCTTGACGATACGGTCCTCCAGGGACTGGTAGCTCATCATCGCGAGCCGACCGCCGACGCGCAGTGCGGCGAGGGCTGCGGGCAGCGCCTGCCGCAAGGCGTCGAGCTCGTGGTTGACCTCGATCCGCAGGGCCTGGAAGGTTCGCTTGGCCGGATGCCCGCCGGTCCGGCGGGTGGCTGCGGGGATGGTGGCGTAGAGGAGTTCGACGAGCCGGCCGCTCGTGGTGAAGGGTTCCCGCTCGCGTTCCCGGAGGACCGCCGAGGCGATCTTCCCGGCGAAGCGCTCGTCTCCGTATTCGGCGAGCACCCGCGCCAGATCACCGTGGGAGTAGGTGTTGAGCACGTCGGCCGCGGTCAGTGATCCCCCGGCGTCCATCCGCATGTCCAGGGGTGCGTCGACGGCGTAGGCGAATCCGCGATCGGCGCGGTCGAGTTGCATCGACGACACGCCGAGATCGAAGAGCGCGGCGTCGATGCCGGCAACGCCGGCCGCCGCGAGCACCGCGGAGATCTCGTCGAATCGGGCCTGGTGGAAGGTGATCCGGCCGGCGAAGTCGGCCAGCCGGTCGGCGGCGATCTCGAGGGCGCTGGCGTCGCGGTCGATGCCGACCACCCGCGCCTGTGGGAACTCGGTCAGGAACAGCGCGCTGTGCCCGCCCGCACCGAGGGTCGCGTCGACGATGACGGGCCGCTCCCCCGTCAGCGCGGGCGCCAGGAGTTCGACGATGCGGCGGGCCATGACCGGCACGTGCCCGAACTCACCGGACCGCCCGGGCGCACCGGCCCCGCTGCCGTCGGACGTCGGCGGTGTCACAATCTGCCTCTCGGAATCTGACTTGCAGGTGGTCGGACCCGGGCGATGAGTCGAGGTCCCGGTCCGATCGCAGGCCTGGCGTCGGGGAAGTACGCCAGGACCGGATCGGGCCGGGGCCTCGTCTCACCAGGGGCCCGCGATCGTGGATGCTCGCTCGGTGGTCAGAGCACCGCACGCACTGCTGCCGAGCTGGCAGCCGAGAAGCTCTCCTCGTGTTGGGCCT
>JASGFO010000083.1:0-15239 GCA_047605505.1 Gordonia sp. (in: high G+C Gram-positive bacteria)
GCAGCGCCTCGACGGCCCGGTGCGCGGCAACGGCAAGATCATCCAGGAGCTCGAGTCGTTCTTCCGCGGCGCCGGCTGGAACGTCATCAAGGTGGTGTGGGGTCGCGGCTGGGATTCGCTGCTGCACGCCGACCGCGACGGCGCGCTGGTCAACCTGATGAACACGACCCCCGACGGCGACTTCCAGACCTACAAGGCCAACGACGGCGCCTTTGTCCGCGAACACTTCTTCGGCCGGGACCCGCGCACCAAGGAACTCGTCAAGAACATGACCGACGCGCAGATCTGGGGGCTGCAGCGCGGTGGCCACGACTACCGCAAGGTGCATGCGGCCTATGCGTCGGCGATGGCGCACAAGGGCCAGCCGACGGTCATCCTGGCCAAGACCATCAAGGGCTACACGCTCGGCAAGCACTTCGAGGGCCGCAACGCGACCCACCAGATGAAGAAGCTGACCCTCGATGATCTCAAGTCGTTCCGCGACAGCATCGGCATCCCGGTCACCGATGCCCAGCTCGAGGAGAATCCGTACCTGCCACCGTATTTCCATCCGGGCATGGACTCGCCCGAGGTCCAGTACATGTTGGATCGCCGCAAGAACCTTGGCGGTTTCCTCCCGGCGCGCCGACCCTCGACCAAGGTCCTGCGCCCCGACGTCACGCGCGCACTGAAGGCCACCGCGAAGGGCTCCGGCAAACAGCAGGTGGCCACCACCATGGCACTGGTCCGTACCTTCAAGGATCTGTTGCGCGACAAGGAGATCGGCCACCGGATCGTGCCGATCATCCCCGACGAGGCCCGCACCTTCGGCATGGACTCGTGGTTTCCGACGCTCAAGATCTACAACCGCAACGGTCAGCTCTACACGTCGGTGGACGCGGATCTGATGCTCGCGTACAAGGAGAGCACCGAGGGCCAGATCCTGCACGAGGGCATCAACGAGGCCGGGTCGACGGCGTCGTTCGCCGCGGTGGGCACCAGCTACGCCACCCACGACGAGCCGATGATCCCGCTCTACATCTTCTATTCGATGTTCGGCTTCCAGCGCACCGGCGACGGCCTGTGGGCGGTCGGCGATCAGATGGCCCGCGGGTTCGTGATCGGCGCGACGGCCGGGCGCACCACCCTCACCGGCGAGGGCCTGCAGCACGCCGACGGTCATTCCCCGCTGCTGGCCGCCACCAACCCGGCGGCGGTCTCCTACGATCCGGCCTTCGCCTACGAGCTCGGGCATATCGTCGCCAGTGGCCTCGATCGCATGTACGGGGAGAACCCGGAGAACATCTTCTTCTACATCACCGTCTACAACCAGCCGATCCAGCAGCCGCCGCAGCCGGCCGACCTTGACGTCGACGGACTGCTCAAGGGCATCTACCGCTACCGCACGGCGCCCGAGGGCACAAAGTACCCCGCGAACATCCTGGTGTCCGGCGTCACCATGCCCGACGCCCTGCGCGCCCAGCAGTTGCTGGCCGACGAGTGGGAGGTGGGTGCAGCGGTGTACTCGGTGACGTCGTGGTCGGAGCTGGCGCGGGACGGGATCGCCGCGGACCGGGCCGCGGTCCGCGAGCCGGGCAGTCCGGCGCCGACGCCGTATCTGACGCAGGCGCTGTCGGCGACACGTGGGCCGTTCGTCGCGGTCAGCGATTACATGCGTGGCGTCGCCGAGCAGATCCGGGCCTACGTCCCGGGCACGTACCTGACGCTGGGCTGCGACGGCTTCGGCTTCTCCGACACCCGCTCGGCAGCCCGCCGGGTGTTCAACGTCGACGCCGAGTCGACGGTGGTCGGGGTCCTCGTCGCACTGGCCCGGGACGGCCACATCGACGCCTCGGTGGCCGCGGCCGCCGCCGAGAAATACCAGATCACCGATGTCTCCGCGGCACCGGAGTCGGCCGCGGATCCGGAGTAGTTCGCCGGGCCGCACCGATCCGGGTGCGTCCCGCGAGAACGCGCTCGTCACAGCAGCCGCGTTGGGCGGGCAGCGCACTCGGTTGCGGCCCGCCCGACCCGCGGAGCGCCACCGCACCCGCCTACCCTGAACGGGTGACCGACGCGCCCGAGGACCCCCAGCGCCCACCCGCCGATGTCTTCACCGCTCGCGGCGCGCACGTCCCGGCCCCGGCAACGGTGCACGACGCCCTCCCGGACACGCTGCTCCGCCGGGTCAAGCAGTACAGCGGCCGCCTGGCCACCGAGGCCGTGCACTCGATGCAGGACCAGCTCCCGTACTTCGCCGATCTCGACGCTGCCCAACGCGCGAGTGTGCAGCTCGTCGTCCAGACCGCCGTCGTCAACTTCGTCGAGTGGATTCAGGATCCCGAGGGCAACGTCAAGTTCACCGTGCAGGCCTTCCAGGTGGTGCCCCAGGACCTGGCCCGCCGGGTGACGCTGTTGCAGACCGTGGAGATGGTCCGGGTGGCGATGGAGTTCTTCGAGAAGTGGTTGCCGCTCCTGGCGCGCAACGACGCCCAGTTGCGCGCCCTCACCGAGTCGGTGCTGCGCTATGGGCGCGAGATCGGCTTCGCCGCCGCCGCGATCTATGCGTCGGCTGCCGAGTCGCGGGGCGCGTGGGATTCGCGGATGGAGGCCCTCGTCGTCGACGCGGTGGTGCGCGGCGATACCGGACCACAGCTGCTGTCCCGGGCGGCGGCGCTGAGCTGGGATGCCGACGCGCCGGCGACGGTCGTCGTGGGGACACCGCCGCCCGAGCAGAATGTGTCCGGGCCGCTCGCCATCCACAACACCGCGCGCCGCTTCGGCCGCGCCGCTCTCGCGGTGGTGCAGGGCAGCCTGCTGGTCACCATCGTCAGCGGCTCCCTGCAGCCGCGCGACGAGTTCGGGGTGGCCCTGCTGGATCATTTCGCCGACGGTCCGGTGGTCATTGGCCCCACGGTGCCGAATCTCTCGACCGCCCACACCAGTGCGACCGAGGCGATGGCCGGTAGTGCCGCGGTGGTCGGCTGGCCCGGGGCGCCCCGGCCGGTGCACAGCATGGAACTCCTGCCCGAGCGGGCGCTCAACGGCGACGCGACGGCGACCACGACACTCGTCGAGACACTCGTGCGGCCGCTCCTCGCGGGTGGCGGAACCCTCAACCTGACCCTTGAGTCTTACCTAGATTGCGGCGGTTCGGTGGAAGCTTGCGCGAGACAACTGTTCATCCATCCAAATACCGTCCGGTACAGACTGAAGAAAATTGCAGAAACTACAGGACGTGACCCAACTAACCCTCGAGATGCCTACGTTCTCCGGGTTGCGGCGACGGTTGGAAGATTGACACACTTCGGGAACAAACCGTCTAATTCCGTCACATAAGCCACATCAGTAACACGGACATTTGCCATTTCCGCTGGCAGGCGGCCTAATGGCACGATTGTGTAACGAATCTCGGTGGCGTAACGATCACCACACCCCGGTGCCACATTTGTAGGAACCCAACAATTACAACCGATGAGGTTCATTGAGCTCCACACCCACATTCGGCGCCGAAACAGTGTTCTCTGATCACCGTGCTTTCGATGCTTGCGCCCGGACAGGGCTCCCAGACACCTGGAATGCTCGTCCCGTGGATCGAGTTGCCCGGCGCCCGTGATCAACTCGCGACGTGGTCCAAGCTGATCAAGCTCGACCTCATCCGTCTCGGGACCACGGCCACCGCCGCGGAGATCACCGATACCGCGGTCACGCAGCCACTCGTCGTGGCCACTGCGCTGCTCGCCTTCGACGAGTACCGCAAACGCCGTGAGCTGCCCGTCGACGCGATCGTGGCCGGCCACTCGGTGGGCGAGTTGGCCGCCGCCGCCATCACCGGTGTCATCAGCACCGACGATGCCGTGGCGCTCGCCGCGATCCGCGGCGGCGAGATGGCCAAGGCCTGCGCGCTGGAGGAGACGACGATGGCCGCGGTTCTCGGCGGCGAGGAGCCGGCGGTGCTTGCCCGCCTCGCCGAGCTGGACCTCGTCCCCGCCAACCGCAATGCCGCCGGTCAGATCGTCGCCGCCGGCCCGGTCGCCGCGATCGACGAGCTCATCAGCTCCCCGCCGGCGAAGGCCCGTATCCGCAAGCTCGCGGTCGCCGGCGCCTTCCACACCCGGTACATGGCCTCCGCGCAGGACGCCGTCGCCGCGGCCGCGGCCAAGATCACCCCGGCCGCCCCTGATCGCACCCTGCTGTCGAACTCCGACGGGCGGCCGGTCACCGACGGTGCCGACGCGCTCGCCAAGCTCGTCGCC
Organism: Gordonia sp. (in: high G+C Gram-positive bacteria); assembly: GCA_047605505.1. Classification (GTDB taxonomy): domain Bacteria; phylum Actinomycetota; class Actinomycetes; order Mycobacteriales; family Mycobacteriaceae; genus Gordonia. Next base: position 4,236 of record JASGFO010000083.1, read on the forward strand.
CAGGTCACCAACCCGGTCCGCTGGGATCTGTGTTCGGCCTACCTGCGTGACCACCAGGTCAGCGCGCTGACCGAGCTCCCGCCGGCCGGGACCCTCGCCGGCATCGCGCGGCGCGAGCTCAAGGGCACCCCCGCGGTCGCCTGGAAGACCCCGGACGACATCGAGAAGGTCATCGAACTTGGATAAGAGTCGCGTGATGCGACCCCCGGCATCCGGCCCGGCCGGATGATCCAGGCTGCCGTCGGCGCATCGACGCCACGTGACAGCTCCGGAAAACACCCCATTTGCAACAGCGAACGAACAGAAGGGAACCACCCACGTGGCTGCCACCCAGGAACAACTCATCGCGGGCATCGCCGAGATCATCGAGGAAGTCACCGGCATCGAGCCGTCCGAGGTGACGCTGGACAAGTCGTTCGTCGACGACCTGGACATCGACTCGCTGTCGATGGTGGAGATCGCGGTGCAGACCGAGGACAAGTACGGCGTGAAGATCCCCGACGAGGACCTCGCCGGCCTGCGCACCGTCGGTGACGCCGTCGCCTACATCCAGAAGCTGGAGGCCGAGAACCCGGAGGCTGCTGCCGCCATCAAGGCCCAGATCGAGTCCGAGAACTCGTGACCCCGTCGCTCCGCGAGTACTCCACGCTGGGAGGGAACTTTCCCTCGGTGGTGGTGACCTCGATGGTCGCCACCACCTCGCTCGGGGTCGATCTCGACTCGACCTGGCAGGGCCTGCTCGACGGCAAGTCCGGCATCCGTGCGATCACCGACGACTTCGTCACCCAGTACGGTGAGCTGCCGTGCCGGATCGGCGGCCGCCTGCTGGCGGATCCGTCCGAGGAGGTCACTCGCATCGAGGCACGCCGGATGGCCTACGTGGAGCGGGTCGCCCACGTCATGAGCAAGCGTCTGTGGGCGCACGCCGGTGAACCCGAGGTCGATCCCGACCGGCTCGCCGTCATACTCGGCACCGGCCAGGGCGGCGGTGACGCCATGGTCAACAACGTCAAGGCGATGGAGCAGTCGGGCAACTACCGCAAGGTCTCCCCGCTCGCGGTGTCGATGGCCATGCCGAACGGCCCGGCCGCAGTGGTCGGCCTCAATGTCGGCGCCCGCGCCGGCGTGATCACCCCGGTCTCGGCGTGCTCGTCGGGCGCCGAGGCCATCGCCCACGCCTGGCGGCACATCGTGCTCGGTGACGCCGACATGGTCGTCGCCGGAGGCGTCGAGGGACACATCGAGGCGCTCCCGATCGCCGCGTTCTCCATGATGCGTGCCATGAGCACCCGCAACGACGATCCGGCGGGCGCGTCGCGGCCGTTCGACAAGGACCGGGATGGCTTTGTCTTCGGTGAGGCCGCGGCCATGCTCATCCTCGAACGCGAGGAGCACGCCAAGGCACGCGGGGCGCACATCCACGCCCGGGTGCTCGGTGCCGGTATCACCTCCGACGGCTTCCATCTGGTGGCCCCCGACCCCAGCGGTCAGGGCAATGCCCGGGCGATGGCGCGGGCGATCCAGACCGCCGGGCTCACCAAGAGCGACATCACCCACATCAACGCGCATGCGACGTCGACGCCGATCGGCGACACCGCCGAGGCGGCCGGCATCAATGCGGCGGTCGGTCAGCATGCCGCGGTCTACGCACCCAAGTCGGCGCTGGGCCATTCCATCGGTGCGGTCGGTGCGCTGGAGTCGGTGATCACGATCAAGTCGGTGGAAGAGGGCGTCATCCCGCCGACGCTGAACCTGGAGAACCAGGATCCCGAATGCGAGATCGACGTCGTCCACGGCGCACCGCGCCACGGACGGATCGACTACGCGCTCAACAACTCGTTCGGGTTCGGCGGCCACAACGTGGCCCTCGCCTTCGGACGCTACTGAGGTGCTCTCGGAGACCACCTGAGGTACTCCAGAGAACCACGCGACACGAGAGAAGGGCCCCGGCGACATCGTTCGCCGGGGCCCTTCTCGCTCGGTGTGGTGACGTGCCTCGCGCGGGCCGCCGCGGGACCTGGCCGCGTCTCGGTCTAGCCGACCCGCTGCTGCAGCCAGGTGATCTCGGCGCCATGGCCGCCCATCCGGTAGGCGTCGAGCTCCGCGTCCCAGTCCGAGCCCAGGACGGCGTTGAGTTTGCTCTCCAGCGTCGCGCGATCGCGGTAGGCATCGAACAGCGTCCGGAGACGGTTCTCCCCCACGATCACGTCGCCGTTGGCACTGGTGTTGCCGCACCAGAGACCCAGGCTCGGCGTATAGCAGTAGCGCTGTCCGTCGACGCCCTCACTGGCGTTCTCGGTGACCTCGAACCGCAGCCCGGACCACTCCCGCAGCGCAGCGGTCAGCCGCGCCGCGGTCCCCACCGGGCCGGCCCAGTCGACCGTCGCCCGTTGCATGCCGGGCTCGGCGTCCTGCGCCGACCACTTCAGGTTGGCGCGGGCATTCAGGGTCGACGACAGCGCCCACTCCACATGCGGGCACAGCGCCACCGGCGCCGAGTGGATGTACACCACTCCTGTTGTCACGTCCGCAAACTGGTTCAGATTGCGCACCACTTCACCTCCGGTTGTCGACGAGGAACGTCTTCCCCAACACACCTCGCGACCCCGGGTATCACACTTGTGTCATTCATTGTGCCTCACGAGGCGCGTGTTGCGCCAGTGGCCCCGTTCTCCCCGGCGAAGCGCCAACAGCACAATCCAGTGCCGCCACGACGGTGTCGTTGAACTCGCTCCACAGCGGCTTCGCCCACGACCCGAACGGCCGATCGGTCAACACCACACAGGCCGACTCCCGGCACGGGTCCACCCAGAGAAATGTACCCGCCTGACCGAAATGACCGAAGGTCGACGGCGAGTTCCGGCTGCCCGTCCAGTGCGGCGACTTGTGATCGCGGATCTCGAAGCCCAGCCCCCAGTCATTGGGGCGGTGCTTGCCGTAGCCGGGCACGAATCCGTCGAGGCCGGGAAACCAGACCCCGGTGGCGCGGGCGAGCAGCTCGGGCGAGATCAGCCGGGGCACGAGCAGGTCGGCGGCGAGCCGGGCCAGATCGGCAACCGTCGAGCGCGCCCCATGGCCGGCCGGCCCCACCAGCTCCGTCGATGCCAGTCCCAACGGCTCGCAAACCGCCTCGTGGAGATACCGCGGAAACGGGATCCCCGTCGCGGCCTCGACGGTCTCGGCGAGCACCTCGAAACCGGCCGACGAATAGAGTCGTTGCGTCCCCACCGGCGCGCGGACCGCCGGCGTGGCAAAGTCCAGACCGGAGGCGTGGGCGAGGAGGTGGGCGACCGTGGCGCCCGGCGGGCCGGCCGGGTCGTCGAGCCCGATCGCCCCCTCTTCCACGGCAATCAGGACCGCCTCGGCCACCAGCACCTTGGTGACCGAGGCGAGTTCGAAGACGCGGTCGCAGGCACCGGCGAACTGCACACCGTCGGCGGTGATCACCGCACCGGCGGCGTGCGCCACCGGCCACGCGGTGAGACCCTCGAGCACAGACACAGGAGAACACCCTACTGGCCCGACGGCACTGCGGTCGACGACGGTCAGCGATCGTCGTCGGTGAAGCGGATGACGCCCCGAATGTTGCGACCCTCCAACATGTCCCGGTAGCCGTCGTTGATCTGGTCGAGGCGGTACCGCCGGGTGATCATGTCGTCGATGTTGAGCTTGCCGAGCTGGTACATCGACAACAGTTGCGGGATGTCGAGTTTCGGATTCGCCCCGCCGAAGATGGTGCCCTGCAGGTTCTTCTGCAGCAGCGTCAGCATCGCCAGATTGAGCGTCACCTGGTTCTCCATCATGTTGCCCATGCCGGTCAGCACACAGGTGCCGGCCTTGGCGGTGATGCCCATCCAGGTGTCGACGTCGGAGCCGTGCACCTCACCGACGGTGACGATCACCTTGTGACACATGTGTCCGTGGGTGGTCTCCGCGATCGGCCCGGCGGCCTCCGCAACCGACGCAAATGTCCGTGTCGCACCGAACTTCATGGCCTGCTCGCGCTTCCACTCCACCGGGTCGATGGCGAACACATTGCGTGCCCCCGAGATCACCGCACCCTGCAGGGCCGCGGTGCCCACGCCACCGACACCGACGATCGCGACGTCCTCGCCGGGCCGGACGTCGCCGCTGCGCGTCGACGAGCCGTACCCGGTCGGCACGCCGCAACCCACGAGCGCGGCCACCTCGAAGGGGATTGACTTGTCGATCTTCACCGCCGACGCCTCGTGCACCACCATGTACGGCGCAAACGTACCCAGCAGCGTCATCGGGTAGACCGGGTCGCCGTCGGCGGTGTGGATTCGGAACGTGTTGTCCGAGACCGCCTCTCCCTGTAGGAGCAGGGCCCCCATGTCGCAGAGGTTGGCGCGGCCGGATTTGCACGACGGGCATTTCCCGCACGACGGGATGAACGAGAGCACGACGTGATCGCCGACCTCGAAATCTGTGACGCCCGCGCCGATCTCCACCACCACCCCGGCACCCTCGTGTCCGCCGAGGATCGGGAATCCGGCCATCGGGATGCCGCCGGTCATCAGATGATGATCGGAGTGGCACATGCCGGCCGCCTCCATGCGGATCTTGATCTCGTGCGCCTGGGGATCGCCGATCTCGATCTCCTCGATCGCCCACGGCTTGTTCAGCTCACGAAGGAGCGCGCCCTTGGTCTTCATTGTTGTCCTTCCGTCGACTCGTGCCGCTCGCAGCGCGTCCGACGCTCGACGCCTGCTGCCGCAGCAGCGAGCCGCCCCGGAGCTCGGGCACGTGAATGAGACACCCATCACTCTGCCACAGAATGAGAACCTGTTCTAGTTCCGGGTGGTTGCTGCTGGGCCGCGGCGCGCCGCCTCACGCATGCAGGCCCGCGTCCTTGCTGCCGTAAGCCGCCCGCAGCGTGGGCTTGACCACCTTGCCGCCGGCGTTGCGGGGCAGTTCGCCGACGATGACCAGGTCTTTCGGATGCTTGAACCGGGCGAGGTTGTCGTTGAGGTAGGGCTCGATCTCGGCGAGCGTGAGTTCGTCGACGCCCGCGGCAAGCACCACGATCGCCACCGGCACCTCTCCCCATCGCGGGTCGCCGCGGCCGATGATGGCCGCCTCGGCGATCGCGGGATGCCCGTAGAGGACGTTCTCGACCTCGGCACAGTAGATGTTCTCGCCGCCGGAGATGATCATGTCCTTGGCCCGGTCCACGACGTAGAGAAAGCCGTCGGGGTCTGCCCGGACGAGATCGCCCGAGTGAAACCAGCCACCGCGGAAGGCATCGGCGGTGGCCTGCGGGTTCTGCCAGTAGCCGAGCATCATGTTGGGTCCGCGATAGACGATCTCGCCGACCTCGCCGGGTGCCACATCGGTCATCTCCGCGTCGACGATGCGCGCGGTCACCGCGGGCACGACCTTGCCGATCGAGCCGATCTTGCTCAGCGCATCGGCGCCGTCGAGCACGCAGGTGATCGGCGACATCTCGGTCTGCCCGAAGACCGCGACATTCAGGGCGTCGGGGAAGGTCTCGTTCATCGCGGTCAGGACCGTGTCCGAGGCGGGCGCGGCGCCCCAGCAGATCACCCGGAGTTTCAGATCACGCGGCCGGGCCTGCTGCGCCGCGCACACGGCCTGCCACTGGGCCGGCACCAGGAAGATCGACGTCACTCCGTCCGCAGCAAGGGAATCGAGCAGCTTATCCGGATCGAAGGCACCCAGCGGATAGATCACGGTGGCCGCCCCCACGTACGCCAGCGGGGTCCAGGCGCCGATCCCGGCGATGTGGAACGCCGGGGCCACCCAGGCGCCGACATCATCGGGTTGGGTATGCAGCGCCTGCAGGCAGGTCACCGCCTGCGCCTGCAGGTTCTGGTGGGTGAGCATGGCGCCCTTGGGTTTACCGGTGGTCCCCGAGGTGTACATGATCAGCGCCACGGTGTCTTCGGCGATGTCGGTCTCGGGCAGGTCCGCGGCGCCCTCCGCGAGCAGCGCCTCGTACGACAGGTGTGCATCCGAGCCGGTCTCGCCGACCACGATGACACTCTCGATCGCGCTCGTCGTGGCGCTCACCGCGTCGGCCAGGGGCACAAGCAGGGTTTCGGTGAGGATGACCCGGGCGCCGCTGTCGCCCACGAGATAGCCAATCTCCGGTGGGGTCATCCGCACGTTCACCGGCACCGGGATCGCACCGATCAGATTGGCCCCGAGGATCGCCTCGACGTATTCGGGGCGATTGAGCAGCACCATCAGGATACGGTCACCGAAGCCGACGCCGCGGCGGCTCAGCGCGGCGGCGAAGGCCCGTGACCGGTCATCGAGTTCCCGCCACGTGGTCACCGCGCCGCCGAAGATCAGGGCCGGGCCGTCGGGAGTGGTCGCGGCATGTCGGCGAACCTGGTTGTTCCAGTGGTTGCGCCGCGAGCGCAGTGGTTCGACGGCGAGGGAGGTGTCGGGTCCGAGCAGTGCGGTCATCGGTGGGTCTCCTTGTGGTTCACGGCTATCCGCGGGTGAATCGGGTGAGTGCGGTACGGAAGGTCTCGCCTTGGAGCAGTTGGGACTGGCCGCCGAGTTCGCGCTCCAGTGCGGCGTCGAAGCCACTCATGGTGTGCGCGTCGACGGCCGCCTTGGTCCGACGCACGGCGTCCGGGGAGGCCGCGATCAACCGCGTGGTCGCCGCATCCACGACGGCGTCGAGACCGGCCCGATCGTCGACCACGGCGTTGACCAATCCGGCACCGAGCGCGTCGGCGGCAGGCAGCCGCTCCCCCAGCAGCGCCATCGCGTTGGCGCGTACCCGGCCCACCGCGGACGCCACCAGCATCGAGGCGCCGCCGTCGGGCATCAGCCCGATGTTGATGAACGCGAGCAGGAAATAGGAGCGGGCGGTCGTGTAGATCAGGTCGGCACCCAGCGCCAGCGAAGCCCCGATCCCCGCAGCGGCGCCATCGACCGCCGCGATCACCGGGACCGGGACCGCTCGCAGCGCACGGGCCAATTCGGTTCCGCGGGCAATGATCCGGTGCGCGGCGTCGGCGGTCAGACCGTCCCTGCCGTCGCCGGCGGCGATCGACGCGACGTCGGCGCCCGCGCTGAAGCTCCCGCCCGCGCCGTCGAGGACGACCACGCGGACCGCGTCGTCGGCGGCCCAAGCGGTCAGCGCGTCGATAACCGCGGCGCACGCGGCCGGGTCGAGGGCATTGCGGCGCTCCGGGCGGTTGAGGGTGAGCCGGGCGACGCCGTCGGCGCCGAGATGGGTCAGTACACCGACGACGGACGATTCGACGGCCGGGTTTGTTGCGTCCCAATCCAGGGCGTGATGCACATCACCACAGTAGCCGCTTCGCCGGCTCCCGCGTCCGCTTTGCGCGGGCCTGCAGCGGTCAGACCGTGGCGAGATCGTCGAGTTGCCAGCGCCCGTCGCGATGCACGAGGGTGACCCGGACCCGGGACTGGTAGGGCACGCCGTCGGGAACCTGCTCGGCGATCTGGGGTGAGGTGACTCTCTGGTCGAGGGCCACCAGGACGACGGCGCGTCCCGGCTCAAGCGATTCGATCCCGGCGTAGCGCGCGGTGGCCTTCGAGACCCCGCGCGCGTTACCGTTGCCCGCGCGCGCGTCGGCCGACGCCTGGATGTAGGTCTTCGCGAAATCCGGGGTCGAGACAGCGCGGATCCGCCGATCGAGATCGGCGTAATCGGCGGGATCGTAGGTGGCCAGCGAGGACGCGTACCGTTTGGCGGCGTCGAGGACGGCCACGCGATCGGTGTCGGCGGGCGCGGCCGGCTGCTCAGCGGCCAGCCGATAGGCCAGCACACCGGTCGAGGTGCCCAGTCCGACGACGGCCACGACCAACAGCGCGATCAGGACGAACAACCGACGGCTGCCCGCGATCCGGAACCGGGCAGCCCCGGCTCGCGCGGCATCGTCGTCGGAGAGTCGACGCGGCACCCGATCGGCCGTGCGCTGCTCCTCGGCGCGCAACTGCTCGCGGGCGCGCCGATTGGCTGCGAGGAAATCGTCACCGTCGAGCGGTGTGGCTTCCTCGGAGCGACGCGACACTGCGGATTTCGGCATGGATCCACTGTAGTGGCGGACCGGTGAGCCAGGTCACCACGGGCCGCGGGTTGGGACCGGATCAGTCCTTGTTGCCGGGAATCCCCACGACGAAGCCGATCCCGATGATGATGCAGGAGATCAAGGCGACCAACGGCATAACCCACATTGCGTCCATGACCGCTGAGGCTACGCGATCAGCGGGCGGAGTGCCCACCGATACGGGCGGTCGGCGCGAGACCCGGGCCGTGGTCGGATCCGCCGCGTCCGACCAGGCGTTTTGCCCCTCTCACGAGGCATGCGATAGAGTCACTCCTCGGTTCTGGTGCGCAGCCTCACCGGGTGGGTGTCTGGACCACGAGCAATCCCCCATAGCTCAATTGGCAGAGCATTCGACTGTTAATCGAACGGTTACTGGTTCGAGTCCAGTTGGGGGAGCAAGAGAAAACCCGCTGATCACAGCGGGTTTTCTGCTTTCAGGCCTCCCGCCAGGCCCGACCACCGGCGCCATGTCCCGCTACTCCTGATCGAGTACGGCGGCGACCTCCGGTGCCGCCTCGTGGACGATCGCGCGCGCGCATCGACCGAGCGCGTCCAGTTCGTCACGCGTGAGGGCGTCGACGACCAGCCGCCGCACTTCCCGGACGTGCCCGGGCGCGGCCTCCCGCAACTTCTGCAGTCCGGCGTCGGTGAGCCGCGCGCTTGTTCGTCGGCGGGCGTCGTGGCAGGCCACCCGCTCGACCCAACCGGAGCGTTCGAGCCGCGTGATCGCATGGGACAGCCGGGACAGCGAGCCCTGTGTCAGCGCCACCAGATCCGTCATCGGCTGCGTTCCGGCCGGCGCCGACTCGAGCGCCACGAGGACGTGATACTCGAAGGTGTTGAGCCCCGCGTCGCGCTTGAGCTGGGTATCCAGCGCCGCCTGCAGCGTCGTCAGGAGCGCGACGACCGCTTTCCAGTCGTGGATCTGCTCATCGTCGAGCCACTGCGGGTCATCGCGCGCCGCGCCGTCCATCACACCATCGTACCGCCGGCTTGAACATTCAACTCGCGTTCCCCTACCCTCGACTTGAACGTTCAAATCGACGTGTTCATCTCCGGAGGAGCTCCCATGTTCATCGCCACGATCGTCGTCTCCGCGCTGTTCGCCGCCCTGTTGACCTTTTCGGGTATCGGAAAGCTGCGCCGGGACCCGAGGCAGATGGAGACCATCCGGACGGTGCGATTCCCCGAGGATCGGCTTCCGCTGCTGGCGATCGCCGAGTTCGCCGGTGCCGCAGGACTTCTGATCGGCCTCGCGTGGTGGCCATTGAGTGTCGCGGCCGCGGTCGGCACGACCCTCTACTTCCTCGGTGCGCTGATCTCACACCTGCGGGTCGGCGACCGGACCGTCGCTCCCGTGATCGTCCTGCTCGGCGTCTCGATCGCGATCATCGTCCTCCGCACGTTGAGCGCCTGACTCCGCGCAGCTCCCGTCGATCGGTGTCACACCGAGATCGACGTGACCACCCACCGTGACGTCGAGGGCGGCCATGCAGAGTTCGTGACACTCGTCGCGAGTGATCCGGTGATCGACGAGGGCGGCCAGCGAGGCGGGCCGCACGAACGCGATCCAGGCGGAGAAAGCGACCTCGGCCAGCACTCTCGAATGCCCTTCCGCCCCAGCCGCATCGAGGAACGCCGCGCACAAGGCCGCGAAATCGCGGTCGATGGGACCGCGCACGGCGGCATGTGCGGCGACCGAGCTCCGGTTCGCGATCTCCACCAAGGGCAGATGGGTCTCGTAGAAGTCGAGGTAGGCGGTGAGCGCGCCGTCGATGCGCCCCCGCACCGAGTCTGCCTCGACCTCCGCGATCGCAAGGCGCAATCGCTCATGCGCCCGCTGCCAGATCGCGCCGAAGTAGTCGGCCTTGGTCGGGAAATAGTGATAGAGCAGGCGGCGCGTCACTCCCGCGGATTCCGCGATGTCCTCCATCGATACCCGCTCGAAGGAGCCGTCGCCGAACACGCCCATGCCCACGTCGAGCAAGGCCTCGCGGCGCTGCTCGGGAGACAACCGCCGACGACCCATCACCACATCGTAGGCGGGTTGACCGGTCCATCGGGCGGTGCCATGATGCCACTATTACACACCCGTGAAATAGGAGGCGCCATGCGTCGGACATTCCGAACCTGGCTGATCGTGTTCGGATTGGTGTGCGCCGGGATCGCGCTGGCACATCTCGTCGGCGGGCAGGCGACGTACATCGGTGGCGGTGAGGTGAACGCGACGATGGACTCCGACCTGCGCTTCTTCAACATCCTCTTCGCCGCATACGGCCTCGGATTCGTCTGGGCCGCACAGGATATCGACAGGCACTCCGATCTCCTCGTGCTCCTGAGCGGCCTGTTCTTCCTGGGCGGACTCGCGCGCTTCATCGCCTGGATCGCCAGCGGACCACCCACCGCGTTCTACGTCGTGATGATCGCCGTCGAACTCGTCGTCGGGCCCGCGCACTATCTGATCCTGCGCCGCATCGGCCAGCCGACAGATCGGGAGGACACCCGGCCACTGCCTTCGTGAACCGCCTCTGGCGCGTTCGGCATCGCACGGGATGCGCACGCCCCGGCCAACGCCACGCCGCGCACTTCGCCACCCATAGGCGTCGGCACGTGTGCCGTCGCAGGCGATCTCGGCCGGCCGCCAGCCCGCCGGGGCTCCGGGGGTCGTCGTGATCGCGCACAAGGCCGAGCGCCTCGCTCGCAACCGTGCCGACGACGCGGCCCTCACGAAGACCACCCAGGAAGCGAGGTAAGTACCTGGTCTCTACGACTGTGGCGATCACCATGACATCGAGCGGGAGGCTGCTCCATGGGATCATGGCGTCCATCGCGGACCCAGTCACCGTCTTCCGGGGATTCGCGACCTCGTACGACCGGGCTGAATCCGGCTACTCGCCCCGTGGGACGTAGGCAACAGCCTCGATCT
>JASGFO010000084.1:0-15143 GCA_047605505.1 Gordonia sp. (in: high G+C Gram-positive bacteria)
GTGGCCGGTGTCCAGGCGTCCTCGACGAGGCCGGGGGTGAGCTGATAGCGGGTCCGCGGTGTGGTCGGCACGAGATGCACCCGCGCACCGAAACTCTCGGCGAACTGCCGATTGCACGGATACGACGGGTCGCCGATGAGCACCTCGTCGCCGGGGTCGATCAACGCCGCGCAGGCCAGCAGCAAAGCGGCGGACGCGCCCGCGGTGACCGCGACCTGACCGGGTTCGATGCGCGCGCGGAAATGTGCGGAGTAGAAGTCGGCGATCGCCGCGCGGAGTTGCGGTGTGCCGAGGGCGTCGGTGTAGGTGAGCGGCCGGCCGTCGGTCAGCTCCCGCGCGGCGTCGAGGAAGGCCGGTGGCGGGCCGAAATCGGGCTCGCCGATATTGAGGCGGATCACCGGATGGCCCTGTGCCTCAAGGGCGGCCGCCTTCTTGGCGAACTCCATCGCATAGAACGGCGCCACCTGTTGCGCCCGTCGCGAGACCTGCATGGATCTCATTGTGCGCGCCCACCGCGCCGGCTCACCCGCCAGGGCTCACCCGACGGCCGGCGCAACGACAGGCTCAGCGGTACGCCATGACAATTATCGTGCCGGCGGTGCGCTGAGCCTGTAGATGGGGCGTGACACGACCCCGTGGCGTGCGGGTCACACCCGGTTGAAGGTGTCCGGGTCGGGGCCGCGCCGCAGGTCGCGATTGAGGTCGTCGATCGCCGCGACCTCGGCCGGCGACAGTGTGAAATCGAAGATCGCACGGTTCTCCTCGACGCGGGAGCGGGTGACCGATTTCGGGAACACGATATCGCCGCGCTCGATGTGCCAGCGCAACGTCACCTGGGCGGTGGTGCGGCCCTTCTCGGCTGCGATCGCGGTCAGGACGGGATCGTCGAGGACATCGCCCTGGGCGATCGGCGACCACGCCTCGGTGGCGATCTGATGGGCGGAGTTGTAGGCGCGTAACGAATTCTGGGTGAGGTAGGGGTGCACCTCGATCTGGTTGGCGGCGGGAACGATGTCGGTCTCCGCGAGCAGCCGATCGAGGTGATGGGACGCAAAATTCGAGACGCCGATGGCCCGGGCCTTGCCATCGGCGTACACCTTCTCCAACGCCGTCCAGGTCTCGACGAAGTCGCCGACACCGGGCAGTGGCCAGTGGATCAGGTAGAGGTCGATCGCCTCGACACCCAGATCGCGCAGGCTCCGATCGGTGGCGGCGAGCGCATCCGCATAGCCGTGATACGGATTGTTGAGTTTGGTCGTGATGAAGACCTCGTCGCGTGGGATCCCGGACGCGCGGATGGCCTCGCCGACCTGCGCCTCGTTGCCGTACATCTGGGCGGTGTCGATGTGGCGGTAGCCGACCTCCAATGCGGCCAGCGTGGCGGCGACGGCATCGGCGGGTGCGATCTGGAAGACGCCGAAACCGAGCTGCGGAATCTGGACGCCGTTGTTGAGGGTGATGGAAGGGACTGTCACCGAGGGCCTTTCGAAGGAAGGGTACGGGTGTGGGACTGGCGGGGCTGGTTACGGCGCGGGCGTCGGGGTGATGATGAGCTTGCCGCGGGGATGGGCGGCGAGCTGGTCGGTCAGTGCCGCTCCCGCCTGCTCGAGGGGATAGGTCGCGGCGACCTCGGTGACCAGGGTGCCCGCGGCCGCGTCGGCGATCAGGGTGTCCACGGCCGCCGCGCGCGTGCGTTGGCTCTCGGCGCTGCTGCCGTCGATGAGCACGATGCCGTCGCCGCCGCGACCCCACGCCGCGATGCTCACGATCCGTGACGTCTCGACACCGAGTGCGAGAGACGCGTCGATCGCCTCGTCGGTACCGACGGTGTCGATCGCGGCGGTGACGGCGGCCTCCGCGGCAGCGCGGATTCGGCCGTCGACACCGTCGCCGTAGGCCACGGGGACGGCGCCGAGAGACCGGAGGAAATCATGATTGGCCGGCGACGCCGTCGCGATGACGGTGGCCCCGATGCCACGGGCCAGCTGGATGGCGATCACGCCGACCGCGCCGGCCCCGCCATGGACCACCACGGTGTCGTCGGGGGTCACCCTGGCGGTGGCGACGGCGTCGGCCGCGGTGGTTCCGACCAGCAGCAATCCGGCGGCCTGGGGTGCGTCCAGGGTGTCCGGTCGGTGCCGGAGGGCGTCGACCTCGACGATGACGCGGTCGGCGAAGGCGCCCGGCACCGGGTAGGCGATGACCGCATCGCCGATCGCGAATCCGCTCACCTCGGGGCCGAGTGCCTCGATCCTTCCGGCCAGCTCGTGGCCCGGGCGGCGCGGCAACCGCGACTCGTCGGCGCCCATCAGGCCTGCGACGATCTTTGCGTCGATCGGGTTGACGCCGATCGCCTGGACGGCGATCACCGCCTGACCGGCACCGGGCTCGGGAAGCGCCACGTCCACGAGGTCGATCACCTCGGCCGGATCTCCGTACGCGGAGGCGATCGCCTGTCGTGCTTGCTGGGTTGTCGAAGTCATGGTCGGTACAAGGACGCGGTGGGATCCCGTATTCCGGCTCCGCCGCGTCCGCCGCTCAGCGGATCCCCCACATCAGGTGGCGGTGTCGGAACGCCGATCAGCGCCGAAACCACGCCTCCGGGCTGTCGCGAAGGGCCTTCTCGAGCCGCAACGCCGATGTCTCGGCGAGCGGCTCGGGGAGGTCGCGTGCGTCGAACCAGCCGACGTCGGTGTTTTCGTCGTCGGCCACCCGAGGGTGCCCCGCCACGGCGCGGGCCAGGAAACAGACGTCGAGGTAGCGGGTCTGATCCCCGTTCGGGTAGACGATCATCGGGGTGACGTCGACGCTGGTCAGACGGATGACCTCGGCGTCGACTCCGGTCTCCTCGGCGATCTCGCGGACGATCGCGCGCGCCGGCTCCTCACCCGGTTCGAGGACTCCGGAGATCACCGCCCACTCGCCGGAGTCGACGCGGCGCGCCAACAGGACACGGCCGGTGTCGTCGGTGACCACACCGCTGACCCCGGACAGCCACAGGGGGGCCTGTCCGACGTGTGCGCGCAGGTCGCGGATGAACTCGGGGATCGGCATGGCCGCCATCATGCCGCGTCATCGCCGGAGGTGCGGCGTCGGCCCGCACACATCGCAACCGCGTTCGAGAAAGTTGTCAGAGGGTGGTGCTTTCATGGGGACATCTGATCGGATCGCCGCATCGCGATGAGGATGTGGCTCCACCCCACCAGGAGGCTTTCCCATGGTCAATCCGCACTCACCGACTCCACGTGCCGGCGCCGCCGGCGACTGGTCCGCCATGGGCGACTGGCTCGCCGATGCGGTGACCACGATGCCGCCGGGCGCTGTTCTCGACATCGGTCCTCTGGGCAGTGATGTCTCGGACGACGCCGACGTCGATGTGCCGTGCGCGCAGATCCAGGTGCTGCGTGACCGCACCGTGCTCGTCCGATTGTCGACGACGATCATGCGGGCTCCCGGGGTGGCAATCTACTCGGTTCCGCGGGCCGCCCTGGATCGATGGAACTACGAGGACCGGTTCGCCGACTGCACCCACGGCTACCTGGCGACGCGCTCGGCGCACACCGTCGCGGGGATCTGCGTGGGCTGGTTCCGTGATCGCCAGGGGATGGCGAGCCCGGATGAACTCGGCTGCAGCTACGTCACCCCGACAGAACTCCGGGAGGCCGGCTGAGACGACGCGCACACGCTCGGGGATTGCCCTGATCTTTCCCCCAAAGCACTTGTCGATCAGTGCGATCTGAGGCGAACCGGGCGCACAGTGGAGGCATGAACAGCACACACGAACCCCAAACCACCACCACAACCTCCGGCGGCCTCGGCTTCTGGAAGCTCCTCGCCCTCGTCGTCGTGGCGCTGATCGCGCTGGCCATGATCGGGCCGGTCCTCAAGGCGCTCTTCTGGATCGGGGTGACCGCATTGGCCGTCTACGGCGGCTACATGCTGTGGAAAACGAGCACGAAGAACAGCTCTGGGTCCCGGTAGTCGCGCGCTGCGCGGGCGTGACGTGGGATCAGGCGCGGTGATCTGACGCGCGCGACCTCACCGGTTCCGCGAGACCCGGTCGCGTCGGGCACGATGTTCGGCGACGGCGGCCGGCGTCGGATCGGTACACCGGGTCACCGACAGTTCGAGGACGATGTTCGAGATCGCCAGCCCGTCGGTGTTCAGGGCGCCGGAGACATGGCGCTCGACCTCGGTGACGCGCTCATATTCCTGGGTGCCGGGTACCTGATGGAAGCCTCCGTCGGCGCTGGTGAACACACTCCGCTCGATCCATACGGCGGTGATGGTGGCGTCGATCTCGGGCGCGACACGTGCATGGTCGCCATGCCACGATAAGAACAACCCGAGATCGCCGTGTATCGCGGCCACTGCGGAATCGCGGCCGCCGAGCAGGGACTCGATACGCCCGAGATCACAGCGGGCCGAGAGGTCACCGATGCGGACCACTTCCAGATCGTGGTCCCACGCGGTGATCGGTGGGGCGAGAAATCGCGCCCGGCGGGCCGGAAACGCGCCGAGATTCCCGCTGACCGTCCGGCCTTCGCCGGGAACCGTTCCGCAACAACCGAATTCCGAGGGATCAAGTGATGCGTGAATTGTCGCTGCCACCTGCTTCGCCGAGCTACTTCTTCGCCGACGACACGAGGTCGTCACCGCCCGGCTGATCGCCACCGGCCGGATCGGCGTCGTCGCTGGGTCGGTCGTCGCTGGGTCGGTCGTCGCTGGGTCGGTCGTCGCTGTAACTGATCAGTTCGCTCGGCATGGTGCCGGAGGCCTCGGCGGCGACCGCGGCCAGCTCAGCGCCCACCGACTCGTGCGGTGTGTCGGTGGAGTCCGCGACGGCGCGCTTCGTGCCGGTGAACAGCGAAGCGATCCCGCCGATCACGCAGCAGATCAGGGCAAAGGTGAAGGCCGCGGTCAGACCGTCGGAGAAGGGATCGCTGATGAGGTGCGGGAAGAACTCAAGGCCGGTGAGGTGATCGATGCTGGCTTGCGGGAGTCCCTGCATGGCCTGACCGCTGATCTCTTTGATCGGGTTGATGCCGAGGAAGGCGGCGAAGAGGACGCCGACGGTGGGGAGGTGGGCGATGCCGTCGGCTGCCGGCGCGGGCACGCCGTTCTCGGTGAGTCCCGCGTACATGGTGGTCGGCAGGTGCGCGGCCAGGCCGGCGATCATCAGCGAGAAGAACAGGCCGATCGACAAGACCATCGACGCGTTCTGGAACGTCGTCATCATGCCGGCACCGGACCCGCGGGAGGTGGCGGGCAGGCTGTTCATGACCTCGGCGCGGTTGGGCGAGGCGAACAGGCCCATCCCGATGCCGTTGATCAACAGGATCAGCGCGAACAGCCAGTAGTCGAAGTCGACGGGGATCGCGATCATCGCCGCGAATGTCCCGGCCGTGAGGAACATGCCGAGCGTGGTGAACCACTTGGTGCCGACGCGGTCGCTGAGTGCACCCGAGATCGGTGCGCTGAACAGGAAGCCGACGGTCATCGGGAGCATATAGATGCCGGCCCACAGCGGGGTGCGGGAGTAGTCGTATCCGTGCTGGGGCAGCCAGATGCCCTGCAACCAGATGATGAGGATGAACTGCAGGCCACCGCGGCCGATCGAGGCCATCAGGTTGGCGAGATTGCCGAATGCGAACGAACGGTCCCGGAACAGCGACAACTCGAACAGTGGGCTCTCGACGCGGGTCTCGATGATGCCGAAGATCACGAGCATCAGTGCGCCGCCGATGAGGCCGGCCAGTACCCAGGGGCTCGACCAACCCATCTCCGAATCGCCGTATGGCTGCAGGCCGTAGGTGATGGCGACGAGGATCGCGATCAGGCCGATCGCGAAGGTGAGGTTGCCCCACCAGTCCATCGTCGCGTGCTTGCGAACGCCGGTGTCACGCAGCATCACGTACGCCCACACGGTGCCGATCACGCCGAATGGGACCGAGACGAGGAAGACGAGGTGCCAGTGCACGGGCGCGAGCAGGCCGCCCACGAGCAGACCGAGGAACGATCCGGAGATCGCGGCCACACCGTTGATGCCCATGGCCAGGCCGCGCTGGTGCGCGGGGAAGGCGTCGGTGAGGATCGCCGAGGAGTTCGCCATCAGGAATGCGCCGCCGACACCTTGGACCACGCGCCAGAAGATCAGCCAGATGGCGGCCTCGGTGCCGTCGAACCAGGTGATGGCGAGGAAGATCGACGAGATCGTGAAGATCAAGAAGCCCATGTTGTACATACGGGCCCGGCCGAACATGTCGCCGAGCCGGCCGAAGCTCACCACCAGCACGGCGGTGACCAGCATGAAGCCCATCATCATCCACAGCAGGTAGCTGGTGTTGCCGGCTTCGAGGGGATTGACGTTGATGCCCTTGAAGATGTCGGGCAGCGCAATGAGCACGATCGAGGAGTTGATGGTCGCGATCAGCATGCCCAGTGTCGTGTTGGACAGGGCAATCCACTTGTAACGTGGCCCAAGGGTGTGCGCCGGCGTGGCTCCGGCGGTGGCGGCAGTCATGCGTCTCCTGATCGACGGTGAGGGATCGTTATGGTGACCGGTGTTGGTCAGGGCTCGAGCTCGCCCAGGGCGGTGACGAGGTCCGTCAGGCCGGTGACCAGGTGTTCGCGCGTCTCGGGGTCGAGTCGATCCATCGCGGCGGCGAGCAGCTGGGCCTTCTCGGATCGGGCGTGGCCGATGAGGTCGGCGCCGGCCTCGGTGGCGACGAGTTGGCGGGCGCGGCCGTCGTCGGGGTCGGGGGAGCGCTCAAGGTATCCCTGGGTTTCGAGCGAGGCGACGATCCGCGACATCGTCGGCATCGTGACCTTCTCCCGTTCAGCGAGCTCGGACAGTCGCAGCGGACCGTGGCAGATGACGGTCCACAGGGCCGAGGCCAATCCGGCACTGAGATTGCCGGGGGCACGCGACCGCAGCGCGCGCGTCACGGTGACCATGTTCTGGTACACCACCGCGATATCGGTGGACAGACGAGGGGATGCGGGCATGGCGTGGACGCGACCTTTCGGACTGGGTGCAACGTCAGCCAATATAGTTGCTGAGTACTAAGTAATCGAATGGTAAAAGTCCGGAATGCGACGAAGGAGTGAGGTCTGACATGGCACGAACAGTGATCATCGGTGGGCACGGCAAGGTCGCCCTGCGGCTCGCGTCACTGCTGGCCGACCGCGGCGACGAGGTGGATGCAGTGATCCGCAATCCTGCCCACGCCGACGACGTCCGGGCGGCCGGCGCGACGCCTGTCGTCGCCGATGTGGAGAGTGCGGACGTCGACGCTCTCGCCGCGCTGATCCGCGGCCACGACGCGGTCGTGTGGTCGGCCGGCGCCGGCGGCGGCAACCCGGCGCGTACCTATGCCGTCGACCGAGACGCCGCGATCCGGTCGATGGATGCCGCCGCGGCCGCCTCCGTCAGCCGCTACATCATGGTGTCGTATTTCGGTTCGGGACCGAATCATGGTGTGCCGCAGGATAATTCATTCTTTTCCTACGCCGACGCGAAGGCCTCGGCCGACGCCTATCTCCAGCGCACCGGGCTGGACTGGACCATTCTGGGCCCGTCCCGGCTGACCACCGAGCCCGGTACCGGCCGGATCGAGGTGGGAACCGACGGCGCCACCGCCAAGGGACAGGTCAGTCGCGACAACGTCGCCCAGGTGATTGCCGCCGTCCTCGGCGACGAGTCCACGGTGCGCCGCGTCATCGAGTTCAACGACGGCGACACACCGATCGCCCAGGCGCTCTGAGATGCCGGGCGGCGGCACCGGCTTCGCGGCCGTGCGGGCGGAACTCGCCGCGGCCGTCGGCGCCGCACACGTGTTGACCGACCCGGACGCGACAGTGGGCTATCTCACCGACTGGACGGGCCGGTTCACCGGTGTCGCTGCGGCCGTCGTCCGGCCGCGCACCACCACCGAGGTCGCCGAGGTGCTGCGGATCTGTGCCGATGCCGGGCTGTCGGTCTGTCCGCAGGGCGGCAACACCGGGCTCGTCGGTGGGTCGGTGCCACCGGCGGCCGCGACCGGGGCCCGGCCCGGGATCGTGCTGAGCACCACCCGGATGATCGACATCGACCCGGTCGACGAGGTGGCTCGCTGCGTGGGGGCGCAGGCCGGTGCCACCCTGGCCGCCGTCGGTGCGGCCGCAGCCGCGGCCGGGCTCGAGTTCGGTGTGGACCTGGCCTCCCGGGACTCCGCGACCGTCGGCGGGATCGTCGCCGCCAACGCGGGCGGCATCCGGATGATCCGCCACGGCAACACCCGCGCGCAGCTCCTCGGGATCGAAGCCGTCCTCGCCGACGGCAGGGTGCTGCGGCGGTGGTCGCCGCTGATCAAGGACAACGTCGGCTACGACCTGCCCGGGCTGCTCGCCGGCAGCGAAGGCACCCTCGCGGTCCTCACCCGAGTACTGTTTCGGCTGGTCACGCCCGCGCCGCGGACGACGGTGGCGGTCATCGGGATCGAGTCGGTCGCCACGGCGCTCGCGGTGATCGGGCGGGTGCGGGCGACTGGGCTGCTGGTCGAGGCCGCCGAGATCATGACCGAGGCCGGGATCGCGCTCGTGCACGCACGCGGCGCACGGCGACCCCTGGCCTCGGCACCACCGTTCGCCCTGCTTCTCGAGGTGTCGGGGCGCGGCGATCTCGAGACCGCGCTGGCGGCGGTGCTCGACGAGACCGCCGGAGTGGGCGACGCCGTCGCCGAACCCGGGCCGGCCCGCGCGCTGTGGGCGGTCCGGGAAGACCACACCGAATCGATCGCACGGTCGTCGTCGACGCCGGTCCTCAAATTCGATGTCTCCTTTCCGCTCGATGAGCTCGCGCGTGGTTTCGGCGCGTTCGACGACCTCGGCTCCGACGCCGGATACCCTTGCCGAAGCATTGTTTTCGGTCATATCGGCGACGGGAACTTGCACGTGAGCCTGCTCGACGTGCCACCGGCGGCCGCCGCGCGGGCCACCGCGGCGGTCTACCGGATCGTCGCCGCGGGACACGGCAGCATCAGTGCCGAACACGGCATCGGCCGCGCCAAGACCGCCTGGACGCACCTGGGCCGCAGCGACGTCGACCGGTCGGTGATGCGGGCGGTCAAGGACGCCCTCGACCCGCGGGGACTTCTCAATCCCGGCGTGCTGTTCGGCGAGCGGCCGGGTTCGTCATGACCGGGCCGGCAGGGCGGCCACGATCTGCGCCGACTCGGTCGGGATCGAGAACATCGGGTAGTCGTAGGCGATCGCGTTGTCGTGCTCCTCGATCGACGTGGCCGCGGTGCAGTCGGTCAGCGTGATCACCCGGTAGCCGTTCTCGTAGGCCGTGCGCATCGTCGACTCGACACAGCAGTTGGTGAGGAAACCGCCCAGGATCACGGTCTGGATTCCCTTGCTGCGCAAGATGAAATCGAGATTTGTCGACGCGAACGTGTCCAGGCCGCGCTTGCCCTCGATGACGATGTCGCCGTCGACGGGGGCCAGGGAGTCGACGATGGCCGCACCCCACGTGCCCTTGACGAAGGCATTGCCGTCGACGACGCCCGCGAGGATGCCGTACGGATGGCGGGTGAGTTCGCCGTAGCCGGGAGCGAAGGTGATCGGTGCGTGCATGATCGTCACCCCTGCCTCCCGCGCCTTCGCGACGAGTGTGGCGGTGTTGGCGAGGATGCCGGTCTTGTCCATGACCGGGGCGACCGCGTCGTGCAGCACACCGCCGTCGGTGGTGAACTCGTTCTGGAACTCGATGAGGACGAGCGCGGTGGTCGCGGGGTCGAGCGTGAGGGTGTCGGACATGGGGGCTCCCTGTCGGTCGTGATGTGCGCCACATCCGATTCTGGCCGTCGGGTGGGCTTCGGGCAAGTCGCGGCCTCACCTGGCCTGACCTCGGATTTTTTTGCGGGGGTCTCGGGTGGGTTGCCCCGGGATGATGGTCTGAGGACCAAATTCCGGGGTGTGGCCGTGAGGGGTTGCCGAGGCGTCGGTGGTGTCGGGATCGAGGGCGGTGACCCGACCCAACGCCTCAGACGCAGCACCGGTCAGGCCGCTGACCTCCGCGGTCCGGGTCAACAGGATCGTGCCCGCATGCGACACCAGACCAGCGCGCTGTCGCCCGTGGCCTGGACCCGCGGATAGAACACGGTAGA
Source organism: Gordonia sp. (in: high G+C Gram-positive bacteria) (assembly GCA_047605505.1). GTDB lineage: Bacteria > Actinomycetota > Actinomycetes > Mycobacteriales > Mycobacteriaceae > Gordonia. The sequence continues at coordinate 10,152 of JASGFO010000084.1, forward strand.
CTCACTCGCCAGAAAGGTGCTCCTCGCTCTGCCGGGATCGGATGTGTCGCAACTCCAATTCTCGCAGGTGAGAGCACCTTTCTCCACACATCAGACCAGCCACACCCAATTCAAACCACGAAAGGCCGAGGTTGGGACGAGCCGTGTCAATCCACTCATACGAGGTCGTCCGGACTTTCAAAGACCCAAGAGAATTCTTTGTTGCGCTGCTTGACGCAATCAAGCAACACGACACCCTCCGATTTGAGGCAGTCGAAAAATTCAACGATCTCGCGGTGCGTCGAGGTGACCCGCCGCGAGAGTTCGACATGCGAGTGGATGACATACTTCTTAATACAATGTTTCTTAATGCAGTTGACACCATTTCGGGTGATTTCCTGCAGGTCTTCATTGGCGAGGAAGTCGTCACTCTCCATGTCACCACGTTGTGACACATGTACTATACCAACCCACACCCGTCCCTATGTACAGGCACAGGGGCACGCCGCGACAATAGTTGTCGTGGCGTTGCTCTGGGCCTGTACTTACGCCCGTACATTGACCGGCCCGGCCGTGGTCGACGAACGCGCACACAAGGGTGAACCCCCGAACCCCCGCTCGAATGTCGCGCACGGACGCCCGAATCTTGAGACGATGCACTCGTGAGCGATGACGTCCCCACCGAGCTGAGAGAACTCGCGCACCGTGCCGGCGTCGCGACCGACTACGTGGGCTGGGGTGGGGTGCCCCGGCAGGTGAGTGCCGCGACCCTGGTCGCCGTGCTCGGCGCCCTCGGCATCGCGGCCGCCGACGACGAGCAGGTCCGCACCTCTCTCGCCGACCTCGATGCCGCGCCCTGGCGGGCATTCCTGCCGCCGGTGACGGTCGTGACCGCCGGCGACGACCGGTTCTTCTGGGTCCATGTGCCGCACGGCAATCCGATCGAGGTCGTGATCACCACCGAGGCCGGGGATTCGGTGACGCCACCGCAACTCGACCACTGGTGGGATCCCCGGGAGGTCGACGGCGCGCTTGTCGGCCGGGCGACCTTCGGGGTGCCCGCGGACCTGCCCGTCGGATATCACGAGATCACCGCGACCGATCCGGTCGCCGGTGCCAGCGCGAGCGCACCGCTCATTGTCACGCCGCGGCGGCTCACGACGGCCGACGATCTGCTCGGCGATCCGGACCAAAACCGTTGGGGCCTTGCGGCGCAACTCTATTCGGTGCGTTCGGCGCATTCGTGGGGGGTCGGCGACTTCGCCGATCTCGCCGAGATCTGCGCGGTCACGGCCAGCACCTACGGCGGTGACTTCGTCCTGGTGAATCCGCTGCACGCGGCCGCGCCGCATCCACCGATCGAGGAGTCGCCGTACCTGCCAACCACCCGGCGGTTCATCAACCCGCTTTATATCCGGGTCGGCGACATCGCCGAGGTCGCCGATCTGCCCAAGCGGTACCGCAAGGCCGTCGACGGGCTGTCCAAGGCCTTTCGCGCCGACGATCTCTCGGTCAAGAAGATCAAGCGCAACAAGGCATTCCGCGCCAAGCTGTTGGCCCTCGAACTCATTCACCAGGTGCCGCAGACCAAAGCCCGCAAACGGTCCTACAGACAGTTCCGGGAACGAGAGGGCAAGGGACTCAAGGATTTCGCGACCTGGTGTGCGCTCACCGAGAAATTCGGCCCGGACTCGCCGGCGTGGGCCGGGAAGCTGCGCGACCCGGATTACGTGAAGAAGCAGCGCAAACGCCTCGCAGACCGCGTCGACTTCTACATGTGGCTGCAATGGATCTGCGATGAGCAACTCGCGGCCGCCCAACACGCGGCACTGGCAGCGGGGATGCGGATCGGGGTGATCGCCGACCTCGCCGTCGGCGTCGAGCGCGGGGGCGCCGACGTGTGGATGCTCGGTGACGCGCTGGCCGCCGGCGCCACCGTCGGCGCGCCGCCGGACGGATTCAACCAACAGGGCCAGAACTGGAATCAGCCGCCCTGGCATCCGGGCCGGCTCGCCGCGGCCGGCTACGCGCCCTACCGCGACATGCTGCGGACCGTCCTGCGGCATGCGGGCGGTCTGCGCGTCGACCACATCCTCGGCCTGTTCCGGCTGTGGTGGATTCCCGAGGGTGCCGCCTCGGCCGCCGACGGCACCTACGTCCACTACGACCACGACGCCCTCATCGGCATCCTCGCGCTCGAGGCACAGCGTGCGGGGGCGGTGGTGATCGGCGAGGACCTCGGGGTGTTCGAGCCCACCGTCCAGGAGACGTTGCGCGACCGCGGCATCCTCGGCTGCTCGATTCTGTGGTTCGAGCACGGCCCCTACGCGCCGATACCGCCCGAGGAGTACCGCGAGGCGTGCCTGACCGCGGTCACCACCCACGACCTGCCGCCGACGCGCGGTTACCTCGCCGGCGATCACATCACCCTGCGCGCCGAGTTGGGGCTGCTGACCGAGGATGAGGCCGCCGAACGGGCCCGTGACGCCCGCGACCGCGACGCCATCGTGGCGCTCGCCGTCGAGCGTGGCCTGCTTGATGCCGACACGCCCGTCGACGATCCGCGGACCGTCGACGCGCTGTACCGGTTGATCGCGCGCAGCCCGTCGGCGCTGCTGTCGGTGGCGCTGGTGGACGCGGTCGGCGAACGCCGCATCCAGAATCAGCCCGGCACCACCGCCGACCAGTACCCCAACTGGTGTATCCCCCTCGCCGACGACGAGGGATGCCCCGTGCTCGTCGAAGACCTGGCGTCGAACGCGCGGTTCGCCGCACTGGTCGCGGCCCTGGTCGGCGACGGCCAGTCGTGACCCGGTGCGCGCGCCGAGTCAGGCCCGACCACGGCGGCCGGCCACCACGATGAGGGCCAGCGCGATCAGTGACAGCACGCCCACGGCGATGGTGAAACTGACGCCCGCGGTCACCAGACCCCATTCGGCGGCGGCGACGCCCTGGCCGACGATGGGGATCGACAGGGCCACGTAGGCGACGACGAAGTAGCTCGAAGTCACCTCGGCGCGCCGGTCGGGCGGGCTGGCCGCGACCACCGCGGCCAACCCCTTGGAGAAGGAAATGCCCTGTCCAACACCGCAAATCACGGCACCCACGGTGAGGAGGCTGATCGACGCGGTCGCCAGGCCGGCGGCCACCGTGGTCACCCCGACCGCCAGGAGCGCGCACCCGGCGATCAGTGACGGGCCGGTTGGCGACCGTCGACCGGCGATCTGCGTGACCGCCGACGTCCCGAACACCAGCGCGGCCATGATGCCCGCGACGGCGTGACTGTCGATCCCCACGACCGTTCGGACGAACGACGGCGCGAGACCGCTGAACGTACCCAGCACCGCGAACCCCGCGAACGCCGCAAGGGCCGGGCCGGTGAACACCGCGCGCACCTCCGGCGGTACGGACACCCGCTGGACCGACAGCGTGCGCCACGCCGGGCGGGCGCCGGCGGGCAGCGGGGCGGGCTCGGGCAGAAACCACAACCCGCCGCCGACCACCATCACGAGGAGCAGATCGACGACGAACGTGGTGTGCAGCGGGGCCCCGACATATTCGGCGAGCAGCCCGGCAACCAGCGGACCGAGCCCGAGTCCGCCGATGTTGGCCGCCGTGGCGATCGCCGGCGCCCGCGACCGCCACGATGCGGGCGCCAGCTCGATGACCGCGGCGGTGGCGGTACCCGCGTAGATGCCCGCCGACAGGCCCGAGATGACGCGGCCCACCAGGAGCTGACCGACCGGGCCCGCGGTGAGGAAGATGATCGCCGACACCGCCGACAGCGTGGCCCCGGCCAGCAGGAGCGGGCGTCGGCCGACGACATCGGACCACCGGCCACAACCGATCAGCGCCGCAATCACGCCGGCCGCGTAGACGGCGAAGACGATCGTCGTCGTGGTCACCCCGAAATGGAGTTCGGCGCCGTAGATCGCGTAGAGCGGGGTCGGCAGGGTGGTGCCCATCATCACGATCGCGAACGCCGCGACGGCGGTACCGAAGGCCACACCCGCGGGCAGGGTGGGCCGTGATGGGACGGGCCGGGACAAGGACGTCACAGGGGATTACAGCGTCACCGGTGGGTCGCCTATTCCGGCGGCGTGGTCCACCGCGTGAAGCCGGCTCTGGTGGCGTCGCGTCGGGAAGGGTTGTGGAGTGGGCATGTGACGTGCTGGACCGGATGACCGCCGCCATCGGCGACGGCGATCTGTCCCGGAACTCCGATGCCGAGGTGGTTGCTCTGACGCGGTCGATTGAGCGGGCGCGTCGTCGGGTGGAAGCGGTGGCGACGCACGGGCGAGTCCGCCACTAAGGTCGCAGACCATGAGCGCCCCACGAATCCTCGCCACGACCTCCCGCATGCCGTTTGCCGTCGACGAGATCCACAAGCTCGGTGAGACCGGCCGACATGTGGTGGCCAGCGACACCTTCGGCGCGGCGCCCGGCAGCCACTCGCGCGGTGCGCGCAAGCACGTCACCGTACCCGCGCCCACCCAGCACACCGAGGAGTTCATCGCCGCGATCGAGGCCACCCTCGACACCGAGCAGATCACGCTGCTGTTGCCGATGTTCGAGGAGGTCTTCTACCTCGCCGCGTACCGCGATCGCCTCACCGCCGGCCGCGAGGTGGACCTGTTCTTCCCCGGGTTCGACGTGCTGCGGCGCGTCCACGACAAGGTGTCCTTCACCGCGCTGTGCCGTGACCTGGGGCTGCCGGTCGCCGAGACGATCACCGCGACGAACCTTGAGGAACTGGCTGCCGCCACCACGCACTGGGAGCACTGGTTCGCGCGGGCCGCCTTCGGTCGCGGCGGGCTCGACGTGGCCACCAACACCGGCCCCCTCGCCGCCGAGACCAGCCTCGACACGATCGTGCCCACCGTCGACGAGCCGTGGCTGGTCCAGGAGTACCTCACCGGTGTCGACCGTTGCAGCTGGTCGGTGGTCCAGCACGGCGAGGTCGTGCTGCACTCGTGCTACGAGCATCCGATCGCCATCGACCACCGCGGGGGC
>JASGFO010000085.1:0-15050 GCA_047605505.1 Gordonia sp. (in: high G+C Gram-positive bacteria)
GCCGGCCGCCGAGGTGCTCACCGCGGCCCGCTCGGCGGCCGCGGACACCGCGATCGCCCCCGGCTCACGGGTGCTCTCGACCCGCGAATGGCGCACCGCCGCCGGCGTGACCGCGAACCTGCTGGCACCCCTCGTCGTCGGCGCGGGCCTGGTGTGGGTGGCGCATCCGGCCGGTGATCCCGCGCGCCGCGCCCAGACCGAGCGGGCCACGCTCATCCTGACCTGACCGACGGACCGCTCAGCCGAGCAGCCTCGCGCGCAACGCCGCATCCTTGTCGAGCACCATCTGCTCGAGACCCCGCTGAAAGGCCACCATCCGCTGCCGCAAGGCCGCGTCGTGGGAGGCGAGGATACGGACCGCGAGCAGCCCCGCATTGCGGGCCCCGCCGATCGACACCGTCGCCACCGGGACCCCGGCAGGCATCTGCACGATCGACAGCAGCGAATCCATCCCGTCGAGGTACCGCAACGGCACCGGCACCCCGATCACCGGCAGCGGGGTCGCCGAGGCGACCATGCCCGGCAGATGCGCGGCCCCGCCTGCGCCGGCGATGATCACCTCGATGCCCTGCCCCGCGGCCCCCTTCGCATAGTCGAGCATGCGCTGCGGGGTCCGGTGCGCCGAGACCACACCCACCTCGAACGGCACCTCGAACTCCGCGAGGGCCTCCGCGGCAGCCTCCATCGTCGGCCAATCCGAGTCGCTGCCCATGATCAGGCCGACCCGCGGACCCCCGACCCGCTCGCCGGTCGATCCCCCGACCCGCTCGCCCGCTGATCCCCCGTCGCTGCGCTCGCCCGCTGATCCCCCGTCGCTGCGCTCGCCCGGTACCGTCATCTCGCTCAATGCCCTTCCCATCCGTCGGTCCAGATCGCGGTCGACAACCACGTCGCGGCCCGCTCGGCGCGTTCCCGCACCACCGCGAGCTCGGCGTCGACCCCGCCGACGATGTTGACATGACCGATCTTGCGGTCCGGCCGCTCCCCCTTGCCGTAGAGGTGCACCTTCGCGTCGGGCATCCGCGCCATCAGATGATGCAGACGCTCGTCCATCGACATCGCCGGCGCCACCTCGGCACCGAGCACATTCGCCATCACGGTGAGCCCCGCGCGCGGCGCGGTGTCGCCGAGCGGATAGTCGAGGACGGCCCGCAGATGCTGCTCGAACTGGGAGGTGACGGCACCATCCATCGTCCAGTGCCCACTGTTGTGCGGGCGCATGGCCAGCTCGTTGACCAGCAGCGCGCCGTCGACGGTCTCGAACAGCTCCATCGCCATCACACCGACGACGCCGAGCTCATCGGCCAGCCGCAGCGCCATCTGCTGGGCCGCGGTGGCGACGCCGGCGTCGAGATCCGGTGCGGGCGCCAGCACCACCGCGCACTGGCCCTTGCGCTGGATGGTCTCCACGACCGGCCACGCGCTGCCCTGGCCGAACGGGGACCGCGCGATCATCGCCGACAGCTCCCGACGCATCACGACCTTTTGCTCGACGATCAACGACACCCCGGCGGCGAACTGCTCGTCGAAGACCGCGAGGGCCGAGTCACGGTCGTCGACGATCCACACGCCGCGACCGTCGTAGCCGCCGCGGATCGCCTTGAGCACCACCCCCCAGCCCTGCCGATCGCCGAATGCGAGCAGCCGGTCCCGGGCCGATCCGAGGTCGCCGGTGAGGTCGGCCCACTCGGGGACGGGCAGCCCGAGCTCACCCAGCCGGACCCGCATCGCCAGCTTGTCCTGCGCGAAGCGCAGGGCCGCCGACGGTGGCAGCACAGTCACGCCGTCGGCCTCGAGGGCCTGCAGATGCGCCAGCGGCACCCCCTCGTGATCAAAGGTCACCGCCACCGCACCGGCCGCGGCCCGTCGCAGATCGTCGAGGTCATGATGCGACCCGAGCACGACGTCCGCGCTCACCTGGGCGGCGGGGTCGCCGGCACTGCCGGCGAGCACGCGCAAGCACTGGCCCAACGCGATCGCGGCCTGGTGGGTCATCCGGGCCAGCTGACCGCCGCCGACCATGGTGACCGTGGGCAATGCGGCGCCCGGCCGTTCCCGCGGGGCCTGCGGACCCCCCGACACCACCGGATCCGTCGCCTCTGAGCTCGTCACGCGAACCATCGTGGCACGCCCGGCACGGCGCCCGCCGGACGGCCCGCCGGTGCAGCCGCCGACCGGCCACGCGCGGTGGCCGGTTGTCCGGCACCGGGCGGGTGGGTCCTACACTCGTCTCTTGTGCCATTCATCGACCAGGCGGTGGCCCGCCTACCCGAGCCCGTCCGCCGGCTCGTGATGCGGCACCGCGAACTCATCAAGTTCGCTCTCGTCGGCGGCACCACATTCATCTTCGACATGGCGATCTTCTACTCGCTGACCTTCACCGTCCTCGAGCCCAAGCCCGTGGTCGCCAAGATCATCTCCGGTGTCCTGGCCACGATCCTGAGTTACATCCTCAACCGCGAGTGGGCGTTCAAGAACCGCGGCGGCCGCGAACGCACCCACGAGGCGCTGTTGTTCTTCGCCATCAGCGGGTTCGGGGTGATCCTGCAGGCCGCGCCGTTGTGGCTGGCCAACAACGTGTTCCATCTCCGCGACAATCTGGGCCAGCTCGAGGTCGCCCTGATCGACTTCTTCCTCGGCTTCATCCTCGGCAACCTGATGCAGATGGTGTTCCGGTTCTGGGCGCTGCGCAAGTTCGCCTTCCCCGAGGAGAATCTCCGCGGCGGCGAGGCCGGATCCACCGATGTCCATCCGACACCGGCCGAGCTCAACGATGAGGAACTCGGTCACGCCTAGGCGCTGTGGCCGGCGCACTCGCCGCCGACGGCACCATCACCGCAAAGACCGGTGGTCGTCGCCGGGTCAGTTCGAGCCTGCCGCCGTCGGCCTCCACCAGCGCTCGCGCCAACGACAGCCCGACCCCGTTACCCGAGCCCGCGGAAAATCCTCGTCGGAAGATGTGCGGGACCAGGTGATCCGGCACCCCGTCACCGTCGTCGGCGACGGTGATCCGCACCACGTCGGCGGCGAGATCGTCGACGTGGATCCGGCAGGTGCCCGCACCGTGCTGCAGGGCGTTGTCGACGAGGACGCTGACCGCCTCACGCAGCCGTCCCGGACGCGCGCTCAACGCCGCGGGCTCCCCCAGGAAGGACACGTGCAGCGAGCGGTCCTGGGCGGTGAAGGCCGCACGGAAATCCCCGGCCAAGGTCGTCACCAGGTCACGGATGTCGATGGCCTGCGGCCGGCCGGGATCGTCCCGTGACGCCGCGACCATCTCGTCGAGCTCGGTGGCGAGGCGTTCGACCTGCGCGAGCGCGGCCTCGGCCTCGGCGACGACGGCCGGATCGTCGTGCAGCGACAGCTCGTCCAGACGCAACTGGATGGCGGTGAGCCGGCTGCGCAGCTGATGGGAGACGTCGCCGACGATCTCCCCCTCCCGTTCCAGACGCAACGCGATCTCGGTGTTCGCATCACCGAGTGCCGAGGACACCCGGTCGAGCTCGTCGATGCCGTAGGTCTTCCATGCCGACCGGAAATCGCCGCGGGCCATCGCCGCCGCCCGGCCGGCCAGATCGATCAGCGGATCCGCGATCCGGCCCGCCGTCACCGCGGCCACCACCGTCCCGCCGATCAGCGACCCGATGACGATCACCCCGACGATGCCGACCGCCGCGAGCTGATCGGCCCGGACCTCCTCGAGGGGGATCTCCAGCACCAGCGATCCGGCGTCGCCGAGCCCGATCTCGTCGTGCATCACGTCGCCGACGATCTCGGCGCCGACGACCCGCGCGGCCGGCCGGCCGCCGGCACCCGCATAGGTCAGGGTGAGGCGCCCGTCGGTGGGCACCAGCGCACGGACCGCGGCCGCGTCGAGCCGCCGCGGATCCAGGGCGGTGTCGTGTCCGTCGGCGACGAGCAGCTGATCGGAGATCAGTTTCAGCCGGGAGTCGAGGGCCTGGTGAGCGCTGTCGGCGACCCACCACCACGCCACCAGCGACAGCGGAATGCCCAGCAGGGCGCCGACCGCCATCAACATGGCGATCATGGTGAACAGGATGCGGCGGCGCATCGTCGCAGGGTCCGGCCGGCTCAGGGATCGAAGCGGAAGCCGACACCGCGCACGGTCACGATGTGACGCGGCCGATCCCGGCGGTCGTCGCCGATCTTGCGGCGCAGCCAGGAGATGTGCATGTCGAGCGTCTTCGACGACCGCAGGTCGGCCGACCCCCACACCTCGGTGAGGATCTCGTCACGTCCCACCACCTCGCCGGCCCGTTCCATCAGGAACCGCAGCAGATCGAACTCACGGTTGGCCAGAACGAGGTCCGCGCCGGCGACGAGGACGCGGCGCGCGCGGGCGTCAAGGCGGATGTCACCGCCTTCCAGGACGACGTCGACGCTCTGCCGCCGACGCAGCAGTGCCCGCACCCGTGCGAGAAGCTCGGCCAGCCGGAACGGCTTGCCGACGTAGTCGTCGGCGCCGGCGTCGAGACCGACGACGAAGTCCACCTCGTCGGTGCGGGCGGTGAGCATCAGCACCGCCAGCTCGGGCCGCTGCACCCGCACCCGGCGGCACACCTCCAGGCCATCCATCTCGGGCAGACCGAGATCGAGGATCAGCAGTTCGAAGGCACCATCGGCGGCCCGTTCGAGCGCCGCCGACCCGGAGTCGACGACCTCGCACAGGTAGCCCTCGCGGGTGAGAGCGCGCGCGAGCGGACCGGAGATGGCCGCGTCGTCCTCGGCCAGCAGCACCTGGGTCATCGCCGACCCCGGATCGGGCCGGACCCATCGTCGAACCGGCGTTCGTCGTCGACGACGTCGAGGACCTCGTTGTAGAGCAGGGCGTGGACCCGCTCGACCCGCGGGATGTCATCGAATGACAGCGACTCGTCCGACGCCGACTCGATGATGAGTGTCCCGGTGCGCAGGATGCGGTCGAACAGCCCGTGCCGGAACTCGACGGTGTTGATCCGGCGAATCGGGATGTCGATGCCGGCGCGCGTGAGAATGCCGTCGCGAAAGATCACCCGACGATCGGTGAGCACGAAGTGCGTCGTCTTCCAGGTCGCGAGCGGACGCGCGAAGAACCACCCGGCGCCCGCGGCCCACAGCACCCAGATCACGATGTTCAGCACGAGCGCACCGACACCGGTCCACGACGAACGCCACACCAATCCGCTGAGCACCCCGGCGATCCCGCTGATCAGGATGAACACCAGGAATGGGCCCAGCAGACGTTTCCAATGCGGGTGCCGGTGCAGCACGATCCGCTCACCGGCCGCCAGATTGTCCCGGGGAAAGCCCATGGGAGCCAGCATAGGCCGACCGGAGCGGCCACCTCGGCGGGTGGCCGGGAGGCGACGCGCCCGGCCATATGGGGCGTGGGCCGGGACGCCCGACGCCGGTAGACTTGACCGCACCACATCCCACGCCGGGCCCGCCCGGTGGACAGGTTCGGGAGGCCCGAGATGAGTTACCGCGATCCCCGCGATCCGCGTACCGCGAGGTACGAGCCGGGTTACGCACCCGAGTCGCGTGCCTACGGCCGGCCCGAGCGCTACCCGGACCGTGAGCAGGGGAACTACCGCGACCAGTCCGGCTACCCGGATCAGCCGGGGTACACCGATCAGCCGACCCACGCCTACTCCGCCCCGCCACGTCCCGCGCAGCGCTATGACCAGGCCGCACGTTACGACCAGGCCGACCGGGCGTCGGACTACGACCGCGACCATCAGCAACCCGATCCGCAGGAGCCCGCGCGCCGCGCCGTCGGCCCCGACATCAACGTCGGCATGTTCGTCGGCGGGGTCGTGATGACCGGGGTGGTGACGGGTCTGTCCGCGTGGCTGGTGGCCTGGATCATCCGGGCGATCGCCCAGCGCGTCAACGAGGTCGGACAGCTTGGGGTGTGGAACCCCGTCGCCCAGGACGAGTATTGGTTCGGGGTGGTCGGTTTCCTGATCGCGCTGGTCGCCGGCGCCCTGTGGTACGTGCTGCAGATCATCACCCCGAGTCCCGGCCAGTTCTTCCGGTGGATCGTCGCACTGCTCATCGCGGCCGCGGTGATCATCCCGCTGGTCCTGTCCCGGCAGGTCTCCACCGGCATCGGCACCGCGGTCATGCATCTGGTGATCGGCCTGCCGGTGTTCTCGCTCATCCCGGCGATGGGACAGAAGAGCAGCAACCGGTAGTCACGCCCGCCGCAGGTGCACCACGTCCCCGGCGGCGGCGAGGTGGCGGTGACCGGCATCGTCGACGACGAGGATCCGGCCCTCGGCGTCGACGTCGACGGCGGTGCCCGCAACCTCACCGGTCGGCAGGATCAGTCGGACGGCCCGGCCCAGGGTGTCGCAGTGCCGTCGATACGCCGCGGCGATCGCGTCGACGGCGTCGGGCCAGTTCAGCGCCGACAGCGCGCGCAGATATCCGGCTGCCACCGCGGCCACGTCGACCGCTGTCCCGGTCTCGATGGCGAGGCTCGTCGCGGTCGGCACGGGCAGGTCGGCGGGTGTCATGCCGGTGTTGATGCCGGTCCCGACCACCGCGACCCCGCCGGCCGGGGTGTCGACGAACTCCGAGAGGATGCCTGCGACCTTTTTCTCCCCCACGAGCACGTCGTTGGGCCATTTGAGGACGGCCGCCACGCCGGTCGCGGCCTCGATGCCGCGGGCCGCGGCGATGCCCGTCCCCAGCGACAGCCAGCCGAGCCGGTCGGTGCGGCCGGTCACGGGCAGGACCGCCGAGATCGCGACCTGACCGCCCGGCGGGGCCTCCCAGGTACGCGTGTGGCGCCCGCGGCCTGCCGTCTGGTCGGTGGTGATCCGCACGGTGCCGGCGAGATCGGGGTCGCCGGCGCGGGCGACGAGGTCGGCGTTGGTCGAGCCCGTCGACGCCACCACCTCGACGGTGTGCCAGCACGTTCCGGCCAGGCGCTTACGGATGTCGGTCGCAGACAGGTCGTCGGTCATGGCGCGATGATAATTCCGCGATGATGTGCCGGGGCCCCGGACCGGCAGCCGGGCCGGGTCTCTAGCATGAGGCCATGACCACTGCTTCACCCGAATCCGGCTCGGTGCCCGATATCCATACGACCGCCGGGAAGCTCGCCGATCTCCGGACCCGGCTCACCGAGACGCAGCACCCGGTGGGCGAGGCAGCCGTGGCGGCGGTTCATGCGGCGGGCGGGCTGACCGCGCGCGAGCGCATCTGCTACCTCCTCGATGAGGACTCCTTCGTGGAACTCGACGCGCTGGCCCGGCATCGGTCCACGAGTTTCGGGCTGGGCGATTCCCGGCCGATCGGCGACGGCGTCGTCACCGGCTACGGCACCGTCGACGGCCGCGAGGTGTGCATTTTCAGCCAGGATGCCACGGTCCTCGGCGGCGGCCTGGGTGAGGTCAACGGCGAGAAGATCCTCAAGGTCATGGATCTCGCGCTGTCCACCGGCCGCCCGCTCATCGGCATCTGCGATGGCTCGGGCCCCCGCGTCGCCGAGGGCGTGGTGGCCCTGGGCCTGACCGGCGAGATCCTGCGCCGCAATGTCCGGGCGTCGGGGGTGATCCCCCAGATCTCGCTGGTCATGGGCGCCGCCGTCGGTGGCCAGGTCTTCTCACCGGCCCTCACCGATTTCGTGGTGATGGTCGATCGGACCAGCCAGATGCTGCTCACCGACCGCGCGGTGGTGGAGACCGTCACCGGCGAGGACGTCACGGCCGAGGAGCTCGGCGGCGCGCACACACATCTGGCCGAGTCGGGAACCGCATCGTATGTCGGCGCCGACGAGAAGGACGCCCTCGACCACGTTCGGAATCTGCTCGGCCACCTGCCGAGCAACAACCGGGCCGAGGCGCCACGGCTGCGGGTGCAGCCGACCGCCGGGTCCATCGAGGACTCCCTCACCGACCGCGACCGTGAACTCGACTCGCTGATCCCGGATTCGCCGAACCAGCCCTATGACATGCACACGATCATCGAGCGCATCGTCGACGACGGCCTCCTCGAGATCCAGGCGGGCTATGCCGACAACATCATCGTCGGTTTCGGCCGCGTCGACGGCCGCAGCGTCGGTGTCGTCGCCAACCAGCCCACGCGGTTCGCGGGCTGCCTCGACAGCGCGGCCGCGGAGAAGGCCGCCCGATTCATCCGAACGTGTGATGCCTTCAACATCCCGATCCTCACCCTCGTCGACGTGCCCGGCTTCCGGCCCGGCACCGATCAGGAGTCGCACGGCGCCATCCGTCGTGGCGCCAAGCTGCTCTACGCGTACGCCGAGGCCACGGTCGGCACGGTGACCGTGATCACCCGCAAGGCGTTCGGCGGTGCCTACGACGTGATGGGATCCAAACATCTGGGTGCCGATGTCAACCTGGCATGGCCGACCGCGCAGATCGCGGTCGCCGACGCGGTGGGTGCGGTGGGTGCGGTGCACCGCCAACGCCTGGCGCAGGCCGCGGCGGCGGGCGACGACGTCGATGCGCTGCGTCTGCAACTGCAACAGGAGTACGAGGACACCCTGATCAACCCCTACCTGGCCGCCGAACGCGGCTACCTCGACGCGGTGATCCCGCCGAGCCATACCCGCGGACAGGTCGCGACCGCCCTCCGCCTGCTGGAACGCAAGATGGCGACGCTGCCACCCAAGAAGCACGGGAACATCCCCCTGTGACCGGCGATGACACCATGACCGACGACACCATGACCGGCGCCGCTGCCGGCGAGAACACCGGGAAAAAAGGGGACGCCGGGACCGTGAAACCGGAATCGACCTTCGTGCGGGTGGTCGGTGGCAACCCCACCGATGAGGACATCGCCGCGCTGCTGTTGGCGCTGGCCGGCCTCGGCATCACCGACGAGGCCGCGGCCGGCCCGCCCCGCGACGCCTGGGGCCATGTCCGCGACCGGCTGCGCCCGCAGTGGGGCGGGCCGGGCAGCTATCCGAACCGGGGGTATCGGTGACGCCCGGCCACGAGGTGATCCTGGGCTCGGCGTCGCCCGCACGGCTGTCGGTGCTGCGGGCCGCGGGACTCGATCCGCGGGTGCTGATCTCCGACGTCGACGAGGACTCCGTCCTCGACGGACTCACCGGCGCACCACCGGAGGACGTCGTCCTACGGCTGGCGATGGCAAAGGGCGACGCGGTGGTCGCCGCGCTGCTGGCCGAACGTGCCGCCGCCGACCCCGCGGCCGGCCCACTTCCCGATGCGGTGGTGCTCACCTGCGACTCGATGCTGTTGTTCCGTGGCCGGCTCAGCGGCAAACCACACACCGCGACCGCCGCGACCGCGCAGTGGCATCAGGTGCGCGGGCAGTCCGCCCAGTTGCTCACCGGTCACCAGGTGACGCGGCTGTCGGGCCTCGACGTGACGGCGTCGGCGGGTGCCACCGCCGTCACCGCGATCCAGTTCGCCGACCTCACCGATGCCGAGGTCGACGCCTATGTGGCGACCGGGGAGCCATTGACCGTCGCCGGCGGCTTCACCCTCGACGGGCTGGGCGGCTGGTTCGTCGACGCGATCGACGGCGACCCCTCGTCGGTCGTCGGGATCGGCCTGCCGACCGTCCGCCGCCTGCTCACCCGGGTCGGTGTCGCGGTCGCCGATCTGTGGGTGCGGTAAGCCTCCCCGCACACACCTCTCCTCCACGGGGGTCGGTGGCCACCCCTCGAATAACCCCCGCTCGTCCACCGGATCCCGGCGCGACTGGGTAGGCTCGGTCCGATACCCGACTCACCACCGATCACCTGCGAGAGAGGTCCTCCGTTGAGCGTCGAGACCGACCCGGATCCGGCTTTCGCCGGCTACGCCCACCCCGAGCGCCTCGTCAGCACGCAATGGTTGTCGGCGCATCTGGGCACCAAGGGCCTGCGGATCATCGAGAGCGACGAGGACGTCCTGCTCTACGACATCGGGCACATCCCCACCGCGCAGAAGATCGACTGGCATCTGCACCTCAACGATCCCGTGGTCCGGGACTACATCGACGGCGAGCAGTTCGCCGAACTCATGCGCAGCAAGGGCATCGCGCGGGACGACACCGTCGTCATCTACGGCGACAAGTCCAACTGGTGGGCGGCCTACGCCCTGTGGGTGTTCACACTGTTCGGCCACGAGGACGTACGCCTGCTCGACGGTGGCCGCGACGCGTGGATGGCCGAGGACCGCGACACCTCGTTCGACGTGCCGTCCTATCCGCGCACCGACTACCCGGTGGTGAAGCGCGACGACACCCGTATCCGGGCGTTCGCCGACGACGTGCACGCGGCGCTCGGGCACGAGGCCCTCGTCGACGTGCGGTCGCCGCAGGAGTACACCGGCGAACGCACCCACATGCCCGACTATCCGCAGGAGGGCGCCCTGCGCGGCGGCCACATCCCGACGGCGGTCTCGATCCCGTGGGCCAAGGCTGCCCGCCCCGATTCCCGGTTCCGCCCGCGCGCCGAGCTCGACGAGATCTACCGCGACCTCGATCCGGGTGCCGACACCATCGCGTACTGCCGGATCGGTGAGCGCTCGAGTCACACCTGGTTCGTCCTCACCCACCTGCTCGGCTTCACCCATGTCCGCAACTACGACGGTTCGTGGACCGAGTGGGGCAACACCGTCCGCGTGCCGGTGGCGGTCGGTGCGGATCCCGGCGACGTCCCCGATCGTCCGGCCGTCCCGGCCCCACGATGACGCTGCCTGCGGCGCTCGCCGAGATCGTCGACGACTTCGCTGCGCTCGGTGACCCGGACAAGGTGACCCTGCTGCTGGAGTTCGCCGGAGAGTTGCCGCCGCTGCCCGCCGAGCTGACGACGGCCGCGATGGAACCGGTGCCCGAATGCCAGTCACCGGTGTTCCTGGCCGTCGATGCCGCCGACGCGGCCGCGGTGCGCCTGTATCTCAGCGCGCCGCCCGAGGCCCCGACGACGCGCGGCTTCGCCTCGATCCTGGCGCAGGGGCTCGACGGCGCGCCCGCCGCCGACATCCTCGCCGTGCCCGGCGACTTCTACCACGATCTCGGGCTCGGCTCGGTGATCAGCCCGCTGCGGTTGCGGGGTATGGCCGGGATGCTCGGCCGGATCAAGGGGCAGGTGCGCGCCCAGACCGGTGCGACGGACTGATGCGGTTCGTCCAGATCCTCGAGGAACCGATCGAACCGGGTGGGCTCGTCGAGTGGACGCCGTTCGTCCCCGGAGGTCTCGGTGCCTGGGATCGCGATGCCCGGCTGACCTCGCACAATCACGAACAGCATCTGCGGTCGGCGTTCGAGTACCGGGCCCGGACCCGGCTGGCGGGTGGCCGCGAGTCCTGGCTCGGGGTGTCGATCACCATCGCCGGGCCGCTCTCGATCCCGGCGCTGCGCGCGACCCTGCGCACCTGGATCGATCGTCATGAGGTGTTGCGCAGTCACGTCGTCATCAAGTACGACGGCCTGGCGCGGCTGACGACCGCGCCGGGGACCGTCAAACTGCGAATGGGTCGGATCGGCTGGTACCGCGAATCCGGGCCGCTCGTCGAGCAGCTCGCCGGGTCCTTCGACCGCGCCACCGCCCCGTTGCAGTGGCCTGCCTACCTGTTCGCGACGGTCGGCCGCGAATCGTCGTTCACCCTATTGTTCGCCGCCGACCATTCACTGGTCGACGGCTATTCGCTGATCATGGCCCAGCATGAGTTGACCGAGATCTATCGGGCGCACCGCGATCATCGGGAGGTGGTGCTGCCCGCGGTCGGCAGCTACGTCGATTTCAGTGCCGCGGAGCGACGGGCGGCCGACCAGGCCGGCGCCGACCATCCGGCCGTGGCGGCCTGGACGGGGTTCCTCGACGCCGGTGACGGCCGGATGCCGCAGCTGTCGGCCTCGTTGCCGGCCCCGCCGGACGAGGCGCCGCCTGCCCCGAACACGCAGGTCTCCCCCGCACCGAAGACACCGCTCTCCCCCATGCCGGCCGCGCAGATGTCCCGCTCGGGGGTACTCGCCGACGATGCGACGGCCGAGCGTTTCGCGCAGGAGTGTGCCGCGGCCGGCGGGTCGTTGACCGCGGGGGTCCTGGCGGTTCTGGCGATTGTCGCCCATGAGCTCGGCGGTGACCCCGACTTCCGGTGTGTGTTGCCGCGGCATACCCGCGACGGCGCGCAGTGGCTGACCGCGCTGGGCTGGTTTGTGGCGGTGGCGCCGTTCTGTCTGGACATGTCCGACGATCCGTCATTTGCCGAGGCCGTGCCGCGCGCTGCGGCCGAGCTCACCCGCGCGCGGCAGGGCGCGTCGCTGCCGTTGGAGCGGGTGGCGGGGTTGATCGGGCTGTCCGGTGGCCCCCGGTTCGCGGTGTCGTTCATCGACACGCGCCGGGCGCCGGGGGCGGCCGAGGCCGACGCGGGCCGGGCGACGGTGCTGCGCAGTCATTCGTATTCGCCGGACGAAATCTTCATCTGGATCAACCGCACCCCGTGCGGGCTGCGGTTCTCCACGCGTTTCCCGGCCTACCTCGCTGCCGTCGACGCCGGGCGGCCGCCGATCGCGGAGCCGCCGGGGACGATCGTTCCCGGTACCGGTGTCGTCGCCGATCTCCTACGCGGCTTCGCCGATTTTGTGCGGCGTCGGGTGGGTTAGTGTGTTTTCGCAGGGTGTGCGTCGCCGACGACCGGTGACGGCGCACCGACGAACACACCCGCCGGTGGTGCGCCCATCACCGTGCACGGGTGCCCGAACACCAGGCCCAGGAGTACGAGTTGCCCACCATCAGCAAGGTCCTCATCGCCAATCGAGGCGAGATCGCCGTCCGCGTCATCCGCGCCGCCCGCGACGCCGGTATCGCGAGCGTGGCGGTCTATGCCGAGCCCGATGCGAATGCGCTGTTCGTGAAGCTCGCCGACGAGGCCTTTGCCCTGGGTGGTCAGACCTCCGCCGAGTCGTATCTGGTCTTCGAGAAGGTCCTCGCTGCCGCGGCCCGCTCGGGCGCCGACGCGATCCATCCGGGCTACGGCTTCCTGTCCGAAAATGCCGACTTCGCCCAGGCCGTCCTCGACGCGGGGCTCACCTGGATCGGGCCGTCGCCGCAGGCGATCCGCGATCTCGGTGACAAGGTGACCGCCCGGCACATCGCCCTGCGGGCCGATGCCCCGATGGCGCCGGGCACCAAGGATCCGGTGGCCGGCGCCGACGACGTCGTCGCCTTCGCCGAGGAGTTTGGCCTGCCGGTCGCGATCAAGGCCGCCTTCGGTGGCGGTGGGCGCGGCATGAAGGTCGCCTACACCATCGACGAGATCCCGCACCTGTTCGAGTCCGCGACCCGTGAAGCGGTCGCCGCCTTCGGGCGCGGTGAATGTTTCGTCGAGCGCTATCTCGACCGGGCCCGGCATGTCGAGGCGCAGGTCATCGCCGATCAGCACGGCAATGTGGTGGTGGCGGGGACGCGGGACTGCTCATTGCAGCGTCGCTTCCAGAAGCTGGTCGAGGAGGCGCCCGCCCCCTTCCTGACCGACGAGCAGCGAGCACGTATCCACGCCTCGGCCAAGGCGATCTGCCGCGAGGCCGGGTACTACGGGGCGGGCACCGTGGAGTTCCTGGTGGGCAGCGACGGTCTGGTGTCGTTCCTGGAGGTCAACACCCGCCTGCAGGTGGAGCATCCGGTCACCGAGGAGACCGCGGGCATCGACCTCGTCCGCCAGCAGTTCCGGATCGCGCAGGGCGAGAAGCTCGAGATCGCCGAGGATCCGGCGCCGCGTGGGCACTCCATCGAGTTCCGCATCAACGGGGAGGATCCGGGCCGCGGTTTCCTGCCGGCGCCGGGCCCGATCACGGTCTATCGCGAACCGGCGGGCCCCGGCGTCCGCGTCGATTCCGGGGTCGTGGAGGGCGATGTGATCGGCGGCCAGTTCGACTCGATGCTGGCCAAGCTGATCGTCACCGGGGAGACCCGGGAGCAGGCCCTGGAACGGGCCCGTCGCGCGCTCGCCGAATTCCAGGTCGAGGGGCTCGCGACGGTGCTGCCCTTCCATCGCCAGATCGTGTCCCATCCGGCCTTCGTGGGGCGCCAGACCGAGGATGGCACCGAGACCTTCGACGTCTACACCACGTGGATCGAGACCGACTGGGATAACCCGATCGAGCCGTTCACCGGTGGCGCCGACGCCGACGGCTACGTCGCGCCGCGGCAGCAGGTTGTCGTCGAGGTCGGCGGCCGCCGGGTCGAGGTGTCGTTGCCTGCGGACCTGGTCGGCGGTGCGGGCGCGGGGGTGATCCACCGGAAGCCGGCGGCACGGTCACGTCAGAAGGCGGGGGTCGCCACGGCATCGGGGAACGCGGTCACCGCCCCCATGCAGGGCACCGTCGTCACCGTGGTGGTGACCGAGGGACAGCAGGTCAGTGCCGGTGACCTCGTCGTCGTGCTGGAGGCGATGAAGATGGAGAATCCGGTGACCGCGCACAAGGACGGTGTGGTCACCGGCCTGGCGGTCGAGGAGGGCGCGGCCGTGACCCAGGGCGCCGTTCTGCTCGAGCTGCGGTAGCGGACTGTCTTCCTCTCGGTCGTAGGACCCCACCTCTGGCGGGTGGGGTGTCGACGTGTGTGGGGCCCTCCTTCTGCTGGTTGGGTGGGGCCGATTCGCCTCCTGCTGGTCGGGTGAGGCCGATTCGCCTTCCGCTGGTCGGGTGAGGCCGATTCCCCCTCCGCTATTCCCCCTCCGCTGGTCGAGTAGGGCCGACGAAGGAGGCCCGTATCGAGCCTCTGCCTCGGCTTCGCTCGGGGACGCGGGTGGGCGAAGGCCAGAGACCTTCCTTACAGACCACTCGCGCAGCGGGGCCTGATCCCGATCTGGACAGACTCGATACCCTCTCCGCCCGCGCATTCTGGCCCAGCCCAATCCGTGCAGTACGGACTGCCCATGTCGACTGATGATGTCGGTTCATTGCCGGCGGTGGGTCGGGAGCAGGCTGACCGCGCGGCCTACCTCTGAGGACGAGAGGCCCCTTGTGTTGTGGGCGGTGGTCGTGCGGATTCCTCGTGCCGGGCGCTTCAAGGGTTGTCTGGGTTGCGGGGTGGTTGGTTGCTGGGAGACTGTTCCGGG
>JASGFO010000086.1:0-15015 GCA_047605505.1 Gordonia sp. (in: high G+C Gram-positive bacteria)
TCGACGCCGAGCCGGGTGAAGGTGTCGGGATGCTGCAGCGGCCACAGCACCGCCTCGGTGAGGGCCTGCTTGGTCTCGACCATGTCGCCGACGTCGTCGAGGGTGATCGACCCGAGCGCGACCTCCGGGGACTGCGACCGGGAGACCGGCCGGATCACCTCGAGTGCCCCGGTGAGGTCGGCGTTCGACAATGCAGGTGGGGTTTTGGCGGCACTGGCCCGTGCGGCGGCCCGCAATGCGGCCTCCCGGGTCAGCGCCGCGAGATCACCCGCGACGAAACCGGGGGTGCGTGCGGCGATCACGTCGAGTTCGAGATCGTCGTCGGTGGGCACGCCGGTGAGGATCGCGGTCAGCAGCTTGGCGCGCAGGGCCGCGTCGGGCAGGCCGATCGACAGTTCGCGGTCACACAGTTCCGGGTCACGCAGCCGGGGGTCGACGTCGGCGGGTTCGGCGGTGGTCGCGATCAGGGCGATGTGCTCGCCCGGATCCGGCGCCGCCGACAGGGCGGCGCGCAGCGCGTCGAGGATCAGGGTGCCGACCGGCTCGGGGTTCGCGGGCAGGAGTGCGTCGACGTCGGTGATGAGCAGCACGCCACCGCCGGGCCGCAGCGACGCGATCGCCCCGGATACCGCGGCGAGACGTGACGTGGCTTCGCGGGCACCGACTGTCGGACCGTCGACGACGGCCAGCGGGCGGCTCTGCGCGACGGCCCGCACCAGCGTGGTCTTGCCGACACCGGCCGGGCCGGTCAGCAACACCCCGAGCCGGGGGATCGCGCCGAGGGTCCGCAGCACCTCCGGCTCGTCGAGGGTGATGGTCAGCCACTCGGTGAGCTTGGCGAGCTGGGTGTCGACGCCGACGAGCTCGGCGACCGGGCGCGGCGGCGGTGCCGCCGGGCGGTGCTGACCGCCGGTCGGTGCCGCGGTCTGCGTCGGCACCGCGGCCGCGTCGGCCGGGTCCGGCGCATCGGCACCGGCCCCCCACAGCACGGCCGTGTTGGGTTGCACGCTCACCGGCGCACCGGGCTCGGTGGACCGGACCGTGAGCAGTTCGTTGGTCCAGGTGATCCCGACCGAGCGGGTCAGTGCGCGGGTCGCCTCGCTCGCGGTCAGCTCGGGGCCGAGATCGCGGGGCAGCAGGGAGACCGTGTCACCCGCCGAGACCACCTTGCCCAGCAACGCGCGGCGCAGCGTGGCCGGGTCGGTGCCCTGGCTGGCGAGCACGGATCCGGTGACGGTGACCCGTGCGGCTCCCTGCACGACGACGGGTGCGATCACCACCGTCGCATTCTCGCGCACCCCCGTGTTGGAGAAGGTGAGGTCATCGAAAAGGATTGTGCCGGTGGGGCAGTCGGGCGGCGCGACGGCCGCGACCGCTGCGGTCACGCGGGCCCCGGTCATCGTCACCGCATCCCATTCGCGCAGGCCGAGGGCGGCCAGGACCTCGGCGTGGACGCGGACGATCCCGCGCCGTGAATCCGCGGCGGAGGTGTTCAGGCGTGTGGTCAGGGTCAGCTGGGGCGTCATCGGTCGGTGCGATCGTCGGTCACCCGGGGTTGATGCAGACCCAGCCGGCCACCGGACTTGCGGATCGCCGGGCGGCGTCGGGGGATCAGCCGGCGGCCCCGTGGGGTCCGGGCGAGCCGGCGTTCGGCGCGTCGCTCCGACGGCGGCGCGTCCCAGTGCTCGGGGTGGCTGGCCACCCAGCGACGGCTGCGCCACGCGAACGGGATGTGCACCGCGTAGCCGGCGATGACGATCATCACCAGCGCGTACGGAAAGGTCACGAGCAGGGCCGCGGCGATGACAGCGGCCAGCAGCAGTACCGGCACGGCGCGCGCGGAGACCTTCGACGTCTTCAGCGAGGACGTCGGAATCCGGCTGATCGCCAGGAACGCGACCACCAGCAGCCAGCCGCAGACCAGGGGCAGCGACACCCACCAGCCATTGCCGAACTGTTGATGCAGCCCGATCGGCAGCAGCGCCCCGACCGCGGCGGCGGGCGCGGGCACCCCGACGAAGAAGTCACGGGTGTAGGCGGGGGCGTCATCGTCGTCGAGCAGGGTGTTGAAGCGCGCGAGCCGCAACACGATCGCGCAGCAGTAGATCAACGCCATCAACCAGCCGAGGTCGTGGCCGTCGAGCATCGTCAGGTACACCAGGAACGCGGGCACGACACCGAAGTTGATCGCGTCGGCCAGCGAGTCGATCTCGGCGCCCATCTTGGTGGTCGCACCCATCAGCCGGGCCACCCGACCGTCGAGCCCGTCGAGCAGTGCCGCCGCGAACAGCAACCCGAGGGCGGCGTCGATGTTGCCGTTGGCGCATACCCGGATCGAGGTCATTCCCGCGCAGATCGCGAGAATGGTCAGCGCCGAGGGCACCAGCACCCGGCCGGCCGACGCCTGGCGCCGGAGACGGGACTGCTCGCGTGCCGACGACCCCTGGCGTCGGGTGCGCCGGGAATCGACGCGCGCGGTCGGCGTGCGCAGGCGGCCGGTGCGGGTGCTCATGGCCGGTCGGACTGCGGCGTCGGGGCATCACCCAGCCGGGCGAGCGGGGTCTCGGCGCCGACCGTGCGCTGCCCCGGCCGGACCACCGGAACCGTCCCCGGCGGCAGGTAGACGTCGACGCGCGAGCCGAAGCTGATCAGCCCGTAGGTGGCGCCCGCGGTCAGACGGTCGCCGGTCGTCGGCTCGCACACGATTCGTCGGGCCAGCAGCCCGGCGATCTGGACCACCGCGATCTCGGCGCCGTCGTCGGTGCGGAGGGTCATGGTGGTGCGCTCGTTGACCGAGCTCGCGTCGGGCAGGTCCGCGGAGACGAACCGGCCGGGGGTATGGGTGACCGACGTGACGGTCCCGCTGATCGGCACCCGCTGCACATGGACATCGAACAGCGAGAGAAACGCCGACACCCGAGGTAGGGGCCGGGTGCCGAGCGCTGCCTCCGGCGGCGGCACGGCCTCGTCGACGAGACTCACGGTGCCGTCGGCGGGCGCGACGACGATCGCGGGGTCGGCGGGTGGCACCCGGTCCGGATGCCGGAAGAAGGCGGCGCACGCCCCGGCCGCGGCAGCGGCGGGCAGCGCGACCCAGCGGTGTTTGCGCCCGACCAGGGCGACGGCCGAGGCCGCAGCCACAAACGGGTACCCGGCGGGATGAACGGGGGGAATGGTCTCGCGGACCAGGGATGCCAGATGAGCCGGTGACAAGCCGTCGGTCACCGTCTCCGTCGCCTCGGTTGCCCCGGGGGAGTCTGGTCGCGGGCGCCTCGCCACGCCGGATCCTCTCTCGTCGCCGCGCACCGAAGCCCGGCACGTCGGGTTCAGCTTAGGGCATGCCCGGACCGGCGGGGCACGGCGTATCGGCCGGGCCCGGCCCGGCCGGGATGGTCAGAGACAGATGACCTCGACATCGGTGCCCGCCGGCAGCGCGGTCACCTCGGCGGGGATGTCGACGAGGGCCTCGGCCCGGGCCAGATTGCTCAGATGATGCGACGAGGGCGGACCCACCGGCGTCACCTCGGCGCGGTCGGGCCCGACGAACACCCCGCGCAGGAACTGTCGCTTGCCGGGCGGTGAGGTGATGGCCTGATGGAGTCTGACCCGGAGCCGTTGTCGGGCGGGCGGCAAACCCATCGCGGCCCGAAGCGGTTCGCGGATGAACAACTCGAAGGACACCAGCGAGCTCACCGGATTGCCGGGCACCGTGACGATCGGGACGCGGCGCCCGCCCGGTGCGGTGAGGAGGCCGCAGCCCTGCGGCATGCCGGGCTGCATCGCGACCTTGACGAACTCGACCCCGCCGACCTGCGTGAGTGCCTCCTTGACCACCTCGAAGGCGCCGGCACTGACCCCGCCCGAGGTCACGATCAGGTCGGCGGTGTCGGCGATCTCGTCGAGGCGGGCCAGAAACGCGGGGACGTCGTCGGGCACGAAGTGCAGGTGCCGGGCGCTCGCCCCGGCCTCGGTGGCGGCGGCGGTGAGCATGGCGCCGTTGGACTCGTAGATCTGTCCGGGCCGCAGCGGGGTGCCCGGCTCGACGAGCTCGGAACCCGTCGACAGCACCGCCACCCGCTGCCGCCGGAAGACGGTGACCTCGGTGCGGCCCAGCCCGGCCAGCAGGCCGATCTGGGCGGCGCCGATCATCGTGCCCGCAGGCAGTGCGAGATCACCGGCGGCGATGTCGGAGCCGGCCGCGCGGATGTGGCGTCCCAGAGCAACCGCCCCGGTGATCGTGACCTCAGGGGCCGGTCCGGCCGCGAACTGTGCGTCGGTGAGTTCGACGGGCACGACCGCATCGGCACCGGGTGGCAGGGGGGCGCCGGTCATGATGCGCGCGGCGGTGCCCGGCGCGAGGGGGACCGGTGTCGCCGGCCCGGCCGGGATGTCGGCGGTCACCGGCAGCCGGACCGGGTGGTCGGGGCCCGCGCCGGCGATGTCGGCGGCGTGGACCGCGAATCCGTCCATCGCCGAGTTGTCGAAGCCGGGCAGTGACCGCGGTGCGGTCACGTCGCTGGCGGTGACCAGCCCCAACGCGTCCGGGACACGCATCGGCACCGGCTCGGGCGGCGCGAACAAGGCCGCCACGGCTTGCTGATGACCGGTCACCGGACGCATGAGGTCAGCATGCCATGCGGGTGTGACAGTGCTCGCACACCCGGTGCGGGGCGCGGGGTGATCCCCGACGGGCGCCGACGGCGGGCACGCTCTAGATTCGATATATGTCTCTCGGATTGCTGCTGGATATCGACGGGGTGATGGTGACCTCGTGGAAGGCGCTGCCGGGTGCGGTCGACGCGGTACGCACTCTCGCCGATTTGGGGTACCCGCGGATGTTCCTGACGAACACGACCTCGCGGTCGCGCGGAGAGATCGCCGCGGCACTGGGGGAGTGCGGCTTCGATGTCGAACCCGGCGAGATCCTCACCGCCGCCAAGCTCACCGCCGAATACCTCTCGCGCACCTTCCCGGGCCAGACGGCATGGGTGCTCAACCAGGGGCGGATCGCCGAGGACATGGCCGGCGTCGAGCTGACCGACGATCCGGCGCAGGCGCAGGTTGTCGTGCTGGGCGGGGCGGGACCGGTGTTCACCAACGACACGTTGTCGCAGGTCCTCGAGTTGTTGCTCGCGGGTGTGCCGGTGATCGCCATGCACCGGTCGATGACCTGGTCGACGGCGCAGGGTCTGCGCATCGACACCGGCGTCTACCTCGAGGGCCTGGAAAAGGCGTCGGGCTGCAAGATCCGGGCGATCGGCAAACCGTCCCCGCTGGGGTTCCGCGCGGCCGTCGAACTGATGAATCTGGAGCCCACCCAGGTGGTGATGGTCGGCGACGACATGTACAACGATGTGCTCGGCGCGCAGGCGTCGGCGCTGATCGGGGTGCTCGTGCGCACCGGCAAGTTCCGGTCCGAGGCCCTCGCCGCGCTGCTGCGCGATGAATTCGGCCCGGTTCCCGATCATGTCATCGATTCGCTGGCGGATCTCCCGGCATTGCTCGCGACGCTGGAAGGGTAGTGGCGGGCGGCGGGCATGCGTCGACGGCGGCCGGTTCTTTCCGCTGATCGAGTAGCCTGCGAGCCGATAGGCGAGCACGCGTATCGAGATCACCGACTCAGGCGGTGGATCGAGACGCCTGCTCGACCGGCGCCGCCGGGACAGTCGCGATCGGAGAAGTCACCGCGCGGCTGGGCCGGCGTCACCCCTCGGCTGCCTGCTTCACCTTCGCGAGGGTCTCCGCCATCCCGAGTTTGAGCTCCTCGGTGAAGGTGGCGTCGCCGCCGAAGACCTTGTCGACGAGGAAGGCCGAGAGCGCCGTCGTCTTGCCGCCCGCCGCCTCGCGGCGTTCGGTGACGGTGACACCGGTGTCGGTCGGGGTGATCGTGTAGCTCCACACGGTGTGGTTCTCGGCGATCCGGAAGCCGATCTCCTGCTCCGGGATGAAACGGACCACCTTCGCCGTGGTCGGCCAGACCAGTGGTCCGCGCCGGTTGATGTTGACGGTCCGGGTGCCCAGGCCCACGTCACCGCGGATGAACATCTTCTTGCACTGCGGGCTCCACTCACCCATCCGCTTGAGGTCGGCGAGTACGGCCCAGACCTGTGCGGGGGTGGCGTTGATGTCGATGGACTCTTCGAGGAGGGCGTCAGTCATGGAGATAGAGGATAACGAAGGCTCTCAGACCACCAGCGTGGTGGCGATGATCAGCCCGATCCCGACAAAGACGGCGGCGGTGATCCAGCCCGCGACGTGGTCATCGTCGTCGAGCAGAACCGTGCCCAGCTTGCCCGGGGTCAGCCAGTCGACCAGGACGAACGACCACATCATCACGGTGATCGCCAACACCACCGACACGATCGTGGACACGAGTGCCCGCCACAGCACCAGCCCGGCCGTGTCGACGATGGAGCCGACGAGCACCAGGATCAGTCCCACCACCATCGCCGCGGTCAGCAGGGTGGCGTTGCGGTTGCGATCCGCCCAGACGAGATCGCGCAGCTTGCCTGGCGTCACCAGATCCAGTGCGAGGAAGCCGATCACCAGCAGGGCGATCCCCACCAGGGCGAACGACGCCCCGAAGGCCAGGTTGTGCCGCACGATCTCCACGCGAAAGCTCCCATCGTCACCGGTGGCGGTGCCACGGACCGCGGCACCCACCAAACCCTATCGCGGTGGCCGGCCTTGTCGGGCGAAACCCTCGTCGGGCGCAACGCCCGTCGGGCAAAACCCACGTCGGGCGCAACCCTGGCCAGGCGTCGACGACAGGTGCATACCTGGAGACATGGCCTGGTTGCTGGATCTGCTCGACCGCGAACACGTGCACCTGCTGCGCGGTGCGGTAGGCGTGTGCCCGGACGGCGCCGCGACCTGCCATCCCGCAGCGCCCGACGCCCCACGCCCACCGCGACGGAGGTCCGATCAGTTCAGCGTGGCCAACTCGTAGCTGCCCACATTCGCCGCCAACCGGCGCAGGTGGGCGTCGGCGTCGCCGAGGGTGTGGCTGATCGCGGTGAGCCGGCTGACGTAGTGGCCGACGGGGTATTCGGCGGTGATGCCGATGCCGCCGTGCATCTGGATGGCCTCCTGCCCCACCGTCCGGGCCGAGCGGGCGATCTGCAGCTTCGCCCGCGAGGCGATGATCGGATCGGTGATGCCGTCGGCCAGCGCGGTCGTCGCGTACAGGCTCATGCCGCGGGCCAGTTCCACCAGCACGTACATGTCGGCGGCCCGGTGGGTCAGCGCCTGGAACGTGGCCAGCGTGACGCCGAACTGCTTGCGCGTCTTCAGATATTCGACGGTGAGGTCGAGGCTGCGTTCCATCGCGCCGACGGCCTCGGCGACCAGCGCGGTCTGTGCCGTCACCTCGGTGTCGGCGATGAGGGCCGACGCGTCACCGCTGCCGATCCGCACGGCCTTGGCGTCGGCGAACACGAACTGCGCGCCGCGTCGACGATCATGGGTCCGGTACGGGGTGCGGGTGACCCCGTCGGCGTCGGCGTCGATCAGATACAGCCCGACGGGGCCCGCAGTCGGTCCGTTGACCTCGGTCAGTTCGGCAGTGAACTCGCGGGCCGAGACGATGATCTTCGACGCGCAATCACCGTGTCCGACCAGTGTCTTCGTGCCGTTGAGGACGCCGTCGGCGGTGGCGGTGACGGCGATCTTCGCGCTCGGCCACCGATCCCCCTCCTCGTGGTGGGCAAAGGCCATCAGCAGTTCCCCCGACGCGAGCCCGCCGAGCAGCTCGGTGCGGGTGGCGTCGCCGGGCGCCAGTGCGGCCGCGATCAACGACCCGGGCACGAGTACGGAGTCCAGGTACGGCTCGGGTGCCAGGGCGCGGCCGAGCTCGGTCATCACGGCCGACGACTCCTCCGGCCCGGCGCCCGCGCCGCCGTCCTCCTCGGGGAAGGTCAGGCCCAGAATCCCGATCTCCGCCAACGACGTCCACACCTCGGTGCTCCAGCCGAGGTCGGTGTCGGTGATCGTGCGCAGGGTCTCGACGTCGTAGGTCTTGGTCAGCACGTCGCGCACCGTGTCGCGCAGCATCTGTTGTTCTTCGGAAAGCTCAAAATCCATGGCTTGGTTCCCGTTTCAGGTATTTGGGGTGGCGGCGGGCTACAGGCCGAGCACGGCCTTGTCGATGATTTGGCGTTGAACCTCCGACGAACCCGAGTAGATCGACACCTTGCGGTAGTTGAGATAGGTCGGGACGGTCAGCTGCGCCCACTCGGGCGAGAGGATCTCGGCGGTGCCGTTGGCGGCGTCGACGGCGGGCGGGGCCACGGGAAGCGAATCCGGGCCGGCGAGATCGGCGAGCAGTTCGGTGGCTGCCTGCTGCAGCTCCGAGCCGCGCAGTTTGAGCAACGACGACGCCGGGTTCGGCTTGCCGTCGGCCGAGGACGCCACCACCCGCAGTTGGGTGAGCTCCAAGGCCAGGATCTCGTTCTCCAACTCGGCCAGGCGCGCGGCGAACAATGCGTCGTCGAGCATGGTGCCGCCGCCCGGGGCGGGGGTCTGGCGGGCGAGTTCCTTGGCGCGGGCCAGCTTGGTCTTGGTCCAGCCCACGCGGGCGACGCCGGTACGCTCGTTGCCGAGCAGGAATTTGGCGATGGTCCAGCCCTGGTTCTCCTCGCCGACGAGATTCTCCGCGGGGACCACGACGTTGTTGAAGAAGACCTCGTTGACCTCGTAGCCGCCGTCGATGAGCTGGATGGGACGCACCTCGATGCCGGGTGTCGCCATGTCGATCAACAGGAAGCTGATGCCGGCCTGCCGCTTGGGGGCGTCGGGGTTGGTGCGCACGAGGCAGAAGATCCAGTCGGCGAACTGGCCCAGCGTTGTCCAGGTCTTCTGGCCGTTGACCACATAGTTGTCGCCGTCACGCACCGCGCGGGTCTTCAACGACGCGAGGTCAGATCCCGCCTCCGGCTCGGAAAACCCTTGGCACCACCAGATGTCGAGATTCGCCGTCTTGGCCAGGAAACGCTCCTTGAGCTCCGGCGACCCGAAGTGTGCGATCACCGGCCCCACCATGCCGGTGTTGAACGGCAGCGTCTCGGGCACCGCCGCGAGACTCAGTTCCTCGCGGTAGATGTGATGCTGGATCGGCGTCCAGTCCCGGCCGCCGTATTCGACCGGCCAATGCGGAACGCCGTAGCCCGCGGCGTTGAGGATGCGGGAGGTCGTGATGAGGTCGTCGGGGTAGTTCAGCTTGCCGGCCGCCGACCGCTCGAGCAGGTCCTTGGGGAACTCATCGGCGATGAATGTGCGCAGCTCGTCGCGGAAGGCTTCCTCACTTGAACTGAATTTCAGGTGCATGCCCTTCTTCATACTCTCCGGTTTCGTCGATGTGCGGCGTGACCCCCGAATATGACGTGGTGGAGAGCTTTTCGGCCCGTCGTCCGCGCAGCATCAGCGCCGCGCCGACCAGCGTCGCCACCAGGACATATATGACGTACCCGACGGTCGTCGGCTGGAGACCGGCGTGGCTCACGATGAGGCCCGCGACGACGGCGGGAACGCTGAAAGCGACGTAGCTCACGATGAACACCGCCGAGAAGACCTCCCCCCGCTGCGGGGCCGGGGCTGCGTCGCTGACCTTGTCGAGGCCGCCAAGGAAAGTCGCGGCGAAGCCCGAGCCGGCGATGACCGATCCCGCCAGGTACAGCGGCAGCGTCTCGGTCAGCACCCCGGCCAGTGAGATCAGGACACCACCCGCCAGCGCCGGGTAGCCGTAGGCGAGTTTGGCGTCGGATCCGCGTCCGGTGATGAGCAGCGACGTGGCGGCCGCGGCCGCGAAGAACGTGAACAGCACCAGACCCGCCGCGGCGTGATTGGTCACCCCGAACACCGTCGCCACGACCGACGAGCCGAGCGAGAGATAGAGGCCGCCCAACGACCATGTCGCCACGAAGCCGGGGGTCGCCTGCCAGTAGGTACGGCGCACGGCGGCCGGCACCGTCACCCGCGGAGCCAGCGTCGCGAGTATGTGTCCGCGTGAGGTGAAACCGACCCGATGCGAGGTCTCCGGCACGATGAGCAGCGCGACCAGCAGGACTGCGAAGCCCCCGAGAGCGATCTCGAAGATGAGGAACCGGGGTGCGGGCGCATACTCGACGAGGATGCCGGCGACCAGCACGCCGCCGGCCAGGCCGATCGCGGGTGCGGCGCCGCTGATCGCTGAACCGAGCCGGGCATCAGGAGCCATGTCGATGACGGTCGCGGCGAGCGTGCCCATCGCCGCACCGGTCGCGAGCCCTTGCAGGGCACGTGCGGCCATCAGCGTCCCGACGCCGTCGGCGACGAGGAACAGCACCATGCTCACGGCGAGCAGGACCAGCGCGATCGCCAGGACGGGGCGTCGTCCGATGTGATCTGAGAGCGACCCCACCGAGAGCAGGCTGGTCAGCATGGTGGCAACGTAGATGGCGAAGACGCAGGTCAACGTGAACGACGAGAAGCCCCAGAGCTGCTGGTAGACGGGGTACAGCGGGGATGGCGCGGACGAGGTGAACAGCACCATGACGAAGGTCGTGGCGATCACCCAGAACGCGCGGTGCGGAGGCAACTGGGACATCGAGGCTCCTAAACGCAATGGCAATTGCGTTAAAGCGTAGCCGCGATGGTGGCGCAGATGCAACGATCTTTGCGATAGTGGGACGGTGAGGACCGAGGCGTCAGTGGCCGGTGGCCGCCGACCGGGCGGCCGCAGTGCCCGCGTGCAGCGCGCGGTCTACCAGGCCGTCGGGACGCTGGTGGCGCGCGGCGAGCGGGAGACCATGACGATCCCGCAGGTCGCGGAATTGGCCGGGGTCAACGCGTCGAGCATCTATCGACGTTGGGGATCGATCACGGCGCTGCTCGAACAGGTGGCGGTTGCCGCGCTGACCCAGGGCGAGGACCTGCCGGACACCGGTGCGCTGGGCGGTGATCTCGCCGAATGGGCCCGGATCATCGCCGCCGACGTCTCCCGTCCCCATCGCCGCGACTACCTGCGCGCGCTGGTGTATCCGCGGGAGGGCATCGTCGAGGCGTGCCCGTGCTGGGAGATCCGCCGGCAGCAGGCCGGTGCGATGGTCGATCGCGCCGGCGCGCGGTCCGAGGCGACCCCGAGCGTCGAGCAGATCCTCGACCACATCATCGCCCCGCTCTATCACCACGCCGTCTTCGGGCTGTCGATCGACGACGCGTATGCCACCCGACTCGCCGACGAGACCATGCGGCTGGCGGTCTATGCTCGTCGCGCATGAGGCACGTGCACGCGTTCACCGACGACGCGCTGGGAGACCGGGATGCGGTGGGAGTGGCGGCGGCCGTCACCGCGGGAGAGATATCGGCGAGTGAGGCACTGGAGGCCGCCCTGGACCGGATCGATGCGGTCAATCCCGTCCTCAATGCCGTTGCCGTCGATGACCGGGAGCGGGCGCGCCGACGCGCGGCCACCCAGGCCTACTGCGGCGGTGTCTTCGCCGGGGTGCCGTCGATCATCAAGAACAACACCCTGTTTGCGGGGCTGCCCACCCAGCAGGGATCGGCGGCGGTGCCCGCGCACCCGGCCACCAAGAACGAGGCATTCACCGACCAGCTGCTCTCCACCGGTGTGAACATCGTCGGCGCATCGACGTTGCCGGCCTTCGGGCTCACCGCGACCACCGAGTTCGTCGACCGCGAACCGACCCGCAATCCCTGGGACACCGACTACTCGTGTGGCGCGTCGTCGGGTGGATCGGCGGCGTTGGTGGCCGCCGGTGCCCTGCCGATCGCGCACGCCAATGACGGCGGCGGATCGATCCGCATCCCGGCCGCGGCCTGCGGCCTCGTCGGCCTCAAGCCGAGTCGAGGGCGGGTGGCGGCGTCGGCCGAGGGTGCGACGCTGCCCATCGACCTGATCTCCAACGGCGTGCTCACCCGCACCGTGCGCGATACCGCCCAGTTCCTGGCCGACGCCGAAAGGTACCGTCCGGCACCGGATCTGCCGTTGGTCGGGGTGGTGGCGGGGCCGTCGGAGCGGCGACTGCGGGTGGCGATACTGGCCGAGCCGCTCACTGGTCAGCTCCTTGATCGCGATACCGAGGCAGCGCTCACCGAGACCGCAACCCTCCTCGAAAACCTCGGTCACCGTACCGAATTCGTCCCGATCCCCCTCGACGCCGACTTCGTCACCCAGTTCACCGACTACTGGGCAATGCTGGCGTTCGCGCTCGATCGATTCGGGAAACGGTTGGTGGACAAGGGATTCGACCGATCCCAGCTCGATCCGTTCACGCGCGGGTTGTCCCGGCACTTCCACCGTCGACTCTGGCGGACACCGCTGTTCCTGCGGGGCCTGCGCCGATCGACGGCAATGTTCCGGGAGGTGTTCGCCCGCTTCGACGTCGTCTACTCGCCGACCCTGGCACATACCACCCCCGAGATCGGCTACCTCGATCCCGGCGGCGACTTCACCGAGATCCTCGAGCGCCTCGTCCGCTACGTCGCGTTCACCCCCGCCAACAACACCGCGGGCACCCCGGCGATCAGTCTGCCGCTGGGCCGGACATCGACGGGTTTGCCACTGGGACTGCACTTCTCGGCCGATCTCGGCGACGAGCGGACGCTTCTGGAGCTGGCCTTCGAGCTCGAGGCCGCGCGACCCTTTGCCCGGATCCAGGAGGCGGCCGGCTGAGTGGGTGGTCGGAGATCACCAGGCGGATTCCGGGGCGGTTACAGGACGCCGGCCGTCCCGGTACGGCTGATCGAGGCCGTCGGCTGCGGGTCCTCGCGGAGAGGCGAACCCGCTGGTCACGCGCCGTCCCCGGTGGCGCCGGGTGAGGAGATGGCGTCGGACGGGACCGGGAAATTCTCCAACCGTGCAGCGAGCCATCGATCGTCGTGCTGTTCCCACATCGATCGGAGTCCGATGACGCCGTCGGTCAGGTGGTAGACGGTCTCGCCGACCCGGGTCTCGCCGTCGGCGTAGACGCCGACGATCTCTGCCTTCTCGACCGCGGTGCGCGGCACCGCGACGCCGTCGAAGACGGTCGCCAGGTTCTCGCGGACCATGTCGGCGATGGCGGCACGCATATCACCTGCCGTCACATGGCTGACGTGCCGTTCATAGAGCGCTCGGAAATCGTCGAGGTCTCTCGCGGTCATGGAATGCTCCTGCTCGTCTGGGCGAGGGTGGGCTGCGTGTACTGCCCGCACCGATCGATGGCGGTTGTCCAGCAGTGCCACTCGTCACCATAAAGCCAATGCCTCGGCGAGTAACGGTTGTGACGCGGGATCGACGTTCGGGACAATTGTCGACTTCGTGCTCGGCCTGCGCGCGGCTCCATCGGCACCGCGACCACTGCTCGAAGGTCCTGGCAGAGTTCAAGGTGCCCCGCTACGTGGAGATCGCCAAGGACCCGCTGCCGCGCCTGCCTTCGGGCAAGATTGCCAAGACCGCGATCCGCGCGGCGTACAAGGATGTTCACGAGCGATTTGAGAAGGTCAGATGAGCAGTAGCACAACGCGTGCCGGCGTCGCTGCCGACGATGCCCACACGTCCGGCAGTTCCGCGGCCGAGGTTCTGTTGGAGCGTTCAACCCTGTGGGTGCAGCGGTGTGACGCGACGGCCGTCGTCTGGCTGAACCGCCCCGATCGGCTGAATGCATTCACCCATGCGATGCGCGACGACATCGTCTCTGCCTTCGACGCCACCGACGCCGACGACTCGGTGCGAGCGGTGGTCATCACCGGTACCGGCCGGGCGTTCTGTGCCGGTGCGGACCTCGAGGCCGGCGGTGACACTTTCCTGCCGGAGCGCGGATTCGATACCGGTTCCCTGAGTGGAGCGGATGGCCTGGACGGCGTGCCGCCGGACGCAGGCGGAACCACAGCCTTGCGGATCTACGCTTCGCGGAAACCGGTGATCGTTGCGGTCAATGGTCCGTCGGCCGGAGTGGGCGTCACGATGACACTGCCCGCCGATGTCCGGATCGCTGCCGATGATGCCAAGTTCGCGTTCGTGTTCACCCGTCGCGGCCTGGTGCCCGAAGCGTGCTCGACCTGGTTCCTTCCGCGCATCGTCGGCATTGCGACCGCGCTGCGGTGGACGCTGGCCGGTCAGACCGTGACGGCGCAGGAGGCGCTGACGGCCGGGCTGGTGTCCGAGGTGGTCGGCAAGGACCGCGTGCTGAGTCGGGCGCTGGAGCTTGCGGCCGAGTTCAGCGCGGGAACCGCCCCGGTGTCGGTGGCGCTGACCCGGCAGTTGCTGTGGCAGATGCTCGCCGCCGACGGCCCGGCCGAAGCGCACCGCGTCGAGTCACGGCTGATCGTCGACCGCGGCCAGTCGGCCGACGTCCGGGAGGGAGTGACGGCCTTCTTGGAGAAGCGGCCACCGGAGTTCTCCGATGTGGTGAGCGCACATGGTGCCGACTTCGACTGGACGAAGCCGTACGCCGGACCCACTCGATCGGGTGTCCGCGAGCAAGCGGTGAACGGGTAGCACCGCCGGCCTCTCCTACCGTGGTGTCGGATCGCCCGCCGACGGGCTCCGGGGCATCCCGCGCGAACGCTCTCAATCGGCGCTGACGGGACCCGATGTTGTCGGTGGGTGCGCGTATCGTAGAACCCATATTCGAGATATGCCGATAAGCGCGTCTCGTGGGGGGTGAAACACATGACCGCATCACCATCATGCGCGTGGACCGACGCCGACCTGTCGACGGTCACCGGCATGTCGACGCCGGCCTCGTCGGCGGCGGGTGATGTGGGTGACTGGTCGGTGTATGCCCGGGTGATTCACGACGGCCGGGCGAATCTGGCCTACCGCGAATACCAGAGTATTTACGCCCTATATTCTGCGACGACCGCCGAACTCGCCGAACAACGCGATGATTCCCCTCGTGGTGGCGTGGCCGACCACTTCGTCGTCACCGCCACCCGCCTGTCGATCACCTTCGCGGTCTCGGCGTTCACCGCGTCCCGGTTGTTGGGTGAAGCCATTGCCGCGCAGGTGCGTACCCCGAAAACCGCGGTGTTGTT
>JASGFO010000087.1:0-14901 GCA_047605505.1 Gordonia sp. (in: high G+C Gram-positive bacteria)
GCCCGCGGTCGCCATCCGGACCGCGAGGGGCCGCTGCGGGAGCGATGCCGTCGCCTTGCCGTCGAGAACGTAGGTGGCCATGTCAGCGGTCCTCTCGGTTGAAGCCCCACCCGGAGGACTCGGTGCGGTTGATCTTGAACGACTTCAGCCAGTCCTTGGCGCGGTCGTCGTAGCAGCCGAAGAACGTCTCGGCCACGGTGGCCCCCGACGTCCGGACGATCGGCCAGACCGCATCCCGGAGCTCGGCCGGCGATGTCGGCCCCCGATACTCGCCGTTGCCGATCGCCCACGCCAGCAGCCGATCGGCCCACGGCGGCTCCGGCGGGTCGAGGATGTCGGCGACGACGGAATCCGGGCGAAGGAACTCGAATCGGGCCGCGAATGACCGGCCGGCCACCCAGCTCACGTCGAGCAGCCCGCACCGCACGAGAGTGCACAGGGTGGGCAGCAGCCCGTCGACGGCGTCGGGACGCTCCGGGGCGAGCCGGGCGGGGACGGGGCCGGAGGTGCCGGGCATCCGGACCGCCTCGGACTGTGCCACCAGCACACCGCCGTAGAGCATGACGGCGAGGTCCCCGGCGAGCCGGTACTCCCAGGTGGTCGGATCGGCGAGGCAGGCCTTGACCCAGTTGATCAGCTCGCCCGGGGTGCGCGGAAGGGTCTGTGGCTCGGCGAAGCCGCGGCGCAGCCGGGCCGCGGCGACCAGCGCGCGCAGCGCCGGATCCTCGGTACCGGGGTGCGTCCGCGCGATCTGGTGCAGCAGTGTCTGATCGCCGGGCTCGCAGAACACCGGCGCGTGCAGCATGGCAGGCGATGTCCGGTGCGGGGCCTCGGTCGACCAGGCCACGAGGTTGGCGGCGGCCGGGCGCTGCCGGGCGATGAGCTCGTCGGTGAGCTCCCGGCAGCGGGTGTCGTCGATGGCCGGATCGGTCAGCACGAAGCCGATGGCGGCGGTGACCGCGGCCCGGCGCAGGTCCGGGGTGCCGAACGACGGGGTGGCCAGGGCCGCGGCGACCGCGATCGGGTACAGCGACCGATCGGCCGCCGACGGATGGGCGGGCGGCGTCAACGGCGGGGCACCGGAGCCGTCGTCGAACAGCCACACCCACAGGTCACCGTGGATGGTGGCGAGTCGGGTGCGCGGCCACTGTCGCATCGCCGGCCGGACGTGGCGGGCGCGGACCGCGGGCGGGATATTGGTGTCGACGAGGTTCTGCGGGCGATCCCGTGACCAGATGAGACCCACGTTGATCTGTTCCCAGACCTTCGCGAGCGCGGCGGTGGCCTCGGTGAATCCCGGATCCGGCCGGCCGAGGCGGTGCAGCAGCACGGTCAGCCGGATGACCAGCGCCGACGCCCGGACCAGATGGGTCTCCAGGGCGTTCTCGTAGGTCGCCGCCAGCGCGTCGAACACCGGCTGGAACGGGCGGAGATCGACCACCGGGCAGCCCGGGACCCGGGTGATCGGGCCGGTCTCCAGCCAGGACTGGTCCTGGCAGACCGCGGTCAGGAAACGGGTCGCCGGGCGCAGCGTGTCCTGGTGGCGCGACTGCGCCGCCCGCAGGTTCGCCAGCGCCTCCGCCGGGGTCAGTGGATGCCTCGCCTGCGCGGCGACGACGAGTGCGGCCGCCCACGGCACCCGCGCGGCCGCCATCGGGGCCTCGTGGGAGATCACCCGCATCGCGTCGTCGTGGAATTCCGCGAGCGCCTCCTGCTCGGTGACCGCGACCGCCAGGGGCCACACCGCGGCGAGCTCGGGATCACCCAGCTCGGCTGCGATCGCATCGCGCCGGGCCAGCACCGCCCGGGCGACCTCGTCGTCCTCCAGGATGCCCTCGAGGAAGGTGGACAGCGCCGAGACCCGGACCTCGCCGCGCGCGAGGACGTGCGTCGAGCCCGGTTCCCCCAGCTGCGGCGTCTCGGCGTCGTCGAGGACCAGTACATCGGTGAACGCGGTGCCCTCGGCGACCGCGGCCGCCGGCACGGCGATCAGGTGCAGGCCGCGGTCGACGTCGGCCGGGACACGCTCGGGCCGGTCATGTGTGGTCCACGCGAACCGGTGCGTGGCGGCGAGCGGCAGAAAGTAGGAGACCGCGGCGATCCACGACGCCGAGTCGGCATGGGAACGTGTCAGCAGCACCACGGCCGGACCACCCGCGAGCGCCTCGACAACGGCGTCGACGAGTACCCGGAAGACATCCTGACGGTCGACGTCGGCGCTGGTCAGGAACATGATCGCGGCCGCCGCCGACATGTCCGGCGCGGGCTGCGGGGCGATCTCGGGCAACTCCGCGGCGGCGACGTCGTCGGGCCCGAAGGGGCGCAGCCAGTCGGGCGATCCCCACCGCGCGATCGGCGGATGCGTCAACTCGGTGGCCGGGGTGCGGTCGAGCACGATGTGCGCCACCACATTGCCCGGCCGCCCCGACGCGTCCACCCCGGCGCTCGTGGTGTGCCAGTAGGCGCCCGGGGGTTCACCCGCCGCGTGGTCGCCGACCGGGGAATAGCTCAACCGGCTCGGCCGCATCGCGATCTGGGCCTCGGTGGGGAAGTCCGGTAGGCGCGGCTCCAGATCGAACCGGGTCACCACGCGCCCGACGAGGGTGTCCGCCTCGCCGTCGGCGAGCCCGCCGACAACCTGCTTGACCTGCCAGCCGCCGCGCCCCGCACCGTCGTCGAAGGAGGTGTAGACGAGCTGGCAGTGCCGCGTGTGCGGCGTCGGATCAGCCATCGCCGCCTACCCCTGCATCCCGGGGGCCGGTGGTGGCCGGAACCGATACAACTGATCGATCGGCGGGTCGTGCAGGGCGACGACGGGACCGGCCTCCCGCCGCCGGGCCCCGGCCGTCCCCTCGGGGGTATGGGTGGGATCGGCGCCGCCCGGGGCGGTCTGATGGACGAACAGCCGGATGAACGCGTACGTCTGTGCGAGGTCGACGACGTAGTCGGTCGGGGTGACGCCCTGCGGTATGCGGGACAGCTGACAGTGCGGGGTCTGCTGGCCCCGGTGGTGGAACTGCAGGGTGTGACCGTCCCGCGCGTCGAGGGGCAGTCGGTCCGGGTTCGCGACGAGGACGAGCGCGAGCGGCCGGGCGATCTCGACCGGTGCCTCCAGGACGAGCTGCAGCACCCGGGCGGCGGGATTGCGGCTCGCCGTGGTGAATCCGTAGAACAATCGGGAGATCCCGGGATAGCCCAGCGTGGCGATCTCCCCGCGGATCTGTGCGCCGCCGGAGTAGGCGACCGGTACCAGACACACCCGGCACCCGATGGGCGCGAGCGGATGCGGCAGGATGATCGACCCGTCCCGGCGGTGCGTCGACGCGGTGACCTCGGCAAAGGGCTGCGTCTGGGCACAGATCTGCTCGGGGGTCAGGGTGGGCCGGCCGACAAAGACCTGCACGGCGGCGGCCCCGGCCGGCCACCCGAAGGTGATCAGCTGTGTGTTGAAGCGTTCGATGATCCGCGGCTCCACGACCGGCGGCAGGGGCCGGGTCTGCACCCGGGTGGTGCCGACGCGCACCTTGCCGCCGAACGAGGTGACGGGGGTGAGGTAGGCGCGGTCCCAGTCGGGTGGCCACAGCACCCCGGTGATCTGCGAGGTGGCCGGGCCGGCCGCGGTGATCGGATCCTTGATCCGGGTGTCCTCGCCGAATCCGGCCGGGGCGAGCGCGGCCTCGTCCCGGTCCGCGCTCTCCAAGCCGGCCTGGGGGCGCCGGGCGAGGCGGTGGATCCGGACCTGCTGCCCGGCGGTCGGGGTGGTCCAGCGCAGATCGAAGGTGGTGCCCGACTCGCTCATGGTGACGGTCAGATCGGTGATCGGGACCAGATCGACCGACACCAGGATGTCCTTCTTGACCGTGCGGGACAGCCGCGCGGACTCGTTGACGAGCACCTCGGCCTGCGCGGCGTAGAGAAACCGCTTGCCACGCGGCGCGCCCGTGTCGACGAAGCCGGTGAGATTGGCCGTCTCGGCGCAGATCTGGTTACTCGGGGAGGGCACCGGCGGGCCGCCGCCGTCCAGGGGAATCCGGTAGACCCGCACGCTGCGGGTGTTCGGGAACACCTCCCACTCACCGATGACGCGCCCCGACTCCTCCGACAGCCGCATGTTGTCGACGGGGCTGACCTCCTCGCCGGTCGCCCACAGGATCGGCTGGGCGGCACGGGCCGCGGTGGCGTCGGCACCGACGTGACACCAGACCTGATAGACGCGCACGGCCGAGGTGAGGACCCGGCCGTCCTCGGCGGCCGGGGTGGCCGGCACGTCGAGCAGCTCCCCCGCCTCGGGCTTGTAGGGCGGGCCGTCGTCGCTGGCGACCACCCGGTAGAGCACGGTCTCGCCCGCGGTGGCCGGCCACGGCTCCCAGGTCAGGCCGACGATGTCACCGGAGGTCGTCAGGGAGATCCGGCCCGGCCGGACATCGGT
This sequence comes from Gordonia sp. (in: high G+C Gram-positive bacteria), assembly GCA_047605505.1. Taxonomy (GTDB): domain Bacteria; phylum Actinomycetota; class Actinomycetes; order Mycobacteriales; family Mycobacteriaceae; genus Gordonia. Next base: position 4,430 of record JASGFO010000087.1, read on the forward strand.
CTCGGGATAGTCGTACGCACAGAAGTCGGCGTGGGTCCAGGCCGGCCGGGGTGTCGGCGGGTGGGGTGTGGGGGGGTGGGTTTCGGCCCCGCGGTACGGCGGCGTGGGCGTGGGCGTCGGCGTGGGGGGCGCCGGGGGTCGGGGTGCCTGCACCTGGTCGGCGGGTGTCGCGTCGCCGGCGGGTGTCGCGTCGCCGGTGGGTGTCGCGTCGCCGGTGGTCGGCGTCGCCGCCGCGATCACCGCGGCGATGTCGCCGGCCAGCTCGGTGGCCGCCCCGGTGAGCTTGCGCCGGATCAGTGCGACGTCGGTCAGATTCCGCCGCACCAGGGTGCGCAGCGTGACGTCCTTGATCGTGTCCGCGCCCTCGACGTTGTTGGCGATCTGTTCGGTGCGCCACGCGAACAGGGCCCGCAGGATCCGCTCGGCCGGATCCTCCGCGGCGGTCGGCGGGGCGGGCGTGCCGGACGGTGCCGGAGCAGTGGCCGCGTCGGTGGCCGAGGGCTCGGCGACCGGCACGTCGGGGGCCCGGCGCAGGCGGTCGGGAAGATGCGCCACCGCGATCTCGGGCCGGGTGCCGAGGGCGATCTGGGACATCAGGTGGTCGATGGTCGGCTGCCAGCCGGCCTCGATCGGGGTCAGGGACTCCTCGGACCAGTGCGCCTGATCATGCGCGATGGCCACGAGACGGTCGGGTGCGACGGCCGGAAGGTTCTGTGCGAGAGTCCATTCCCGCCACAGGTGCAGGGCCGTGAGGGTGTCTTCGGGGGTCGGGGAGGTCATGGTCAGAATTCAAATCCTCGGCCGGGTTCGGGCGCGCGGAACTCATCGTCGACAACAGCCGTGGTGGGCTGCGCGCCGGCCGGTGCACCGCGGTCGGGTGCCGCGAGGTCAGGTGCCGACCATTCGGTGTCGATGCGGGGCGTCGTCGTCGTGAGGAGATGTTCGGTCGCGAAAGCATCGGTCAATTGAGTTGCTGCACAAACGATCCCGAGTCCAAACCGGCGGGGGCGGCGATAGTCGGTGGCGACCTTGGCCACCGTGCCGGTGATGGCCTGGTCGGTGAGCAGGGTGCTGGGAAACACCCCGGCCGGCGCGGCCTGCGCATCGATGCCGCCGATGAACTCGGCGAAGGTGGTCTGGGCGCCGCCGACCGGCTCCACGGTGGCGAGCAGGTGCGGGACCAGCCCACCCATCGGTCCGGCGAGGAGATCGAGCGCCGCGCGCCAGACCACCTCGGCGCCCGAGGACGTCACCTCGCCGCGGTACATCTGGTTGGCGAAGTGGTCGAGCCGGGAGCCCGAGTCGCGGCCGCGTTCGGACCACAGCGGCGACGACCCGGCCAGGGTGTCGGTGCTGCCGGGCAGCGGTGGCGCGGCCCGCCGGATCAGCTCCTCCCACGACGCGGTCAGCCAGCGTGGATTGAACAGGTCGCGCCGCAGGTAGTCGCCGGTGCGGGCGACGTCGGCGGCAGCGGGCCTGGCGATGCCGACCGAGGTGGACATCGGCAGGCCGCGGGTGATGTGCAGGACCGTCGCGGGCCGGTAGGTGTCAGGGCCCAGCGGTGCGGCCAGGAAGCTGCCGAGGATCCGGCTCCAGGACAGGAACTGCCCGTACGCCTGCCACAGCCGTCGGATGTCCTGTAGCGCCGCCAGCAGGTTCTTGACGTCGACCTCCTGCTCGGCGATCACCGACTTGCGGTGGTGGAGCAGGGCGAACAGCTGCCGCTGGGTGCGGATGAACGCGATGCCGAGCGCGCCGAGGACGACGATCAGGGACACGACGACGGCGATCAGCGCCCACCACCAGGTCACGATGTCGTCGGAGACGAGGTAGATGAACAGGCCGGTCAGCACCAGCCAGGCCACCATCGACAACTGCGCCCAGCGGGCCAGCGCGGTGCTCGACGACCCCGGTTCCGGGGGTGGGGCGGCGTTGCGGAGCTTCTCCAGCAGTTGCTGCGCCTCGGTCAGCGCGGCGCTGAACGAGGTCGCCAGCTGACGGCCGACGGTCGCGGCGAAGCTGGTCGAGTGCTGGTCCTGCCACTCGTTGAGCTCGGCCAGGGTCGAGCCCGCCGCGAGCCCGTGCGTGGGATCGCGCTGCAGATCGGTGAGGTCGCGCTGCAGATCGTAGATGCCGAGCGCGTCGAAGGCGTCGACCCCGTCGACGTCGACGGCGGCGCCGATCACGCCGGGGATGCGGGTGAATCGGTGAGCGGGCCCGGGCACCACCTCCGCGGCCTCGCGGACGATGCCGCGGGCCGCCCCCACCTGGATCGGCGGCAGATTCGGCGAGCGGGTACCGGCGTCGGCGAGGGTCATCGACGCGCCCGCGTAGTCGCGCCAGAACTCGGAGAGATCGCTGCCGGCGTCCTGCACCCGGCGATGCCCCGAGAGCACGCTGGTCAGATGATCCGATGCCGCGCCGATGTCCACCCAGCTCGCATGCCTGCCGTTGGCGCGCCGCCCCCGCACCATGACCTCGTAGGCGGCCGGGGCGTCGGTGAACACGGCCTGCTGCACGCCGATGGCCACCCGTTCGGAGACGCCGCTGACGATGGACTTGTACCAGGCCGACGGCGCATTGCGCAGCGACCCCCACAGGAAGGCGAAGAACATTGTGATCGCCGCCCAGGCGCCGATGACCTCGGCCTTCGGGGTCTCGTAGGGAAGCCGGGAGCCGCGCAGGACCCAGCCGTAGCGGGTCCACAGCGCGCCGGCCATCGTCGCCGACGCCAGGCCGGTGTCCTGCAGGTAGACCACCTGGGCGCGCTGATCGGCCGGGAGCGGCAACCGGCCGTCGTGGGAGAGCAGCTCCGTGCGCAGCGCGGCCTCGACGTCGGTGGTCTCGAGCTTGCGGTAGAACGAGCGCGCCAGTCGTACGAGTTTGCCCGGCAGCACGGCGGTGTCATCGAGCGGGGTGTGGTCGATACCGCGCCACAACCCGGTCAACGCGGCGATGACCGGCCCACCGAAGCGGCCGAGGTCATCCGGTGTCGGGTTCGACGGTGTGGGCACGCGGCCGAATTCGGGGCTGCGGGAGTCCTCGGGCGAGACGATGATGTTGTGCCAGCCCTCGACGCCGAGGGCATCGGCCGGGCCGTCGATGCCCTCGGGTCCGGTCAGGATGGCCCGGATGCGGACGATCCGGCCGGCACCGGTGGCCGAGAGCAGGGTACTCGTGGTCGACAGCTCGGTGGTGACCGGCAGCCGCTGTGCGCCGGCCACCATCGGCACCACCGAGCAGGTCCGCAACGTCGAGATCCGCCGGGTGGTCACGAGGTCGGTCAATGCGGTGTCGCGGGCCACCCCGTTCTCGACGAGGACGAGATCGGGGGAGGGGGTGCCGGCCACCGGGTCGGCAATCCAGGCGAAGGTGTCGACCAGGCCGGCTGCGGACAGATCGGTCAGGGCCGCGAACACGCCGTCGGCGGGACCGCTCGGTCCGAGGAAGACGGTGAGTGCGCCCATCAGAGGAACTTTCCGTCGAAGGTCGGCGGGGCGAAGTCGTCGTCGGTGGGGACGTGCGATTCGGGGAGCGGCCGGGGAGCGGCCGGGCGGTGTTTGGCTGCGGCGGTGGCGGCTGGGATCATGTCCAGGAGCCGGCTCGCGGCCCAGTAGACGTCGGGGGCGAGGTCGCGGAAGAAGGGGGTCTTCGTCGCCTGTTTGCGGACCGTGATCGTCGAGAACACGCCGCCCCCGGGGGCCGGTGGATCGCCGTCGCCGGGGCGGATGAAGTGTTGTCCGACGAAGGCGCGGTACTGGGTGAAGTAGGCGGCGAGGCGGTCGGCGCGGGTGTCGACGTCGACGTCCTCGCCGGTGTCGGCGATGATCGAGGCGACCCCGGTCCCGGTGTTGCCGGTGCGCAGCCACTGGGTCATGTTCGTCCGCGCGGCCTGTTGTTCGGCGTCCAGACCCGACGAGGTGTTCTGCTCGGCGGCGTCGTAGATGCGCCGCAAGGCCCGGTAGGGATGCATCGAACTCATCGCGGGCGGCTGGTGGGAGGCCGCGATCGCGAGCAGCACCGACTCGAGAATCGCGGGCAGCCAGTCATATTCGGCGAGAAAGTCTGCGGGCGGGGTGAGCAGTGGCGTCGGGAACGGCAGCCAGCGGCGGGCCGCGCCGTCCCAGACGCGGGCGGCCTGGGTGTAGGGCGCCTCCGGGATGCTGATCATGCCGATGGTGCGTCCGAGCAGCCAGCCGCCGACCATGGTGCGGCGCTCCTCCGGGGTCATCGGCAGGCTGGCCGGCAGGGGGCGGGCGCGGCGGTGGGTCCAGAAGGCGGCGCGTTCGGCGGTCGAGGATTCCAGCCACTGCCGGTTGGCCGGTTCGATCACCGAGTCGTAGGCCAGCGGCGAATAGTTGGGATAAGAGCCGAAGATGTCGATGCGTTTGATGTTCGCCTCGTCGGTCAGGGCGTTGGTGAAGGCACCGACGCTGTTGGTGTCGACGCGGCTCTGCTGGCCCAGGGAGCCCGCGAGGTCGTCGGCGACGGCGAGGGCATGGAAGGGCACTGCCGAGAACTTGTAGCGGTAGACCATTTCCGAGACCCCGTGGATGGCCTGCATGGCGTTCTCGTTGACGCTGGCCAGGGGGCGGGCGAGGCTGACCGCCTCGCCGAAGCGCAGGAGCAGATCGCGGCGGCGTCCGGCGAGCTCGGATTCGGCGACGATCAGTCCCGAGCTGGTGCGTCCGGTGACGTACTCCCGCAACGACACCGAGCAGAAGCGATCGAACGCCTCGCCCGGGCGTGCCACGAATTCTCTTGCGCGGGAGAGTAACTCGTCCGGTCTGGTGTGTACGTCGAAGGCTGCGGGGGAGGCGATCAGGGTTTCCCCGCTCTCGGGGTGGCGCGGAAAGGCGCGGGACACCCAGGCGGCGGTGCGCTCGACGGTGGGCCGGTGGTCGCCGGGCGGCCGGGTGCCGGCGACGGTGGTCCACAGCCCGGTGATGACGTGACCGGCGGCCCGCGACACCGCGTACCGGAAGGCCTGGGGATCGGCGCTGTTGGCGCCCACCGCGCCGGGCAGGTCGATCTCGTAGCGTTGTTTGAACTCGCCGGAGCGGGTGAGCATCACCTCGTTGTCGGCCTCGGAGAACCGGGCGGCGACGCGTTCGTCGGAGTCGGCGGGCCAGGCGGCGTATTCGATGGTCTGCAGGTGGGCGAGTCCGGTCTCGCGGCGCGGTGCCGCGGCCGCCTGCCGGAGCAGGGTCTGTGACTCGTTGAGCGCGGTGATCAGCGGGTCGAAGATCTCGCCGATCACTGCGCCTGCGGCATTGGCGATCTGGTAGGCCAGTGAGGCGTAGATCTGCCGTTCGACCGGCTCCCGCAGGCCGCCGAGGACCCGCTCGGAGACCGCGGCGGTGTTGGCGAGGGTGCCTTTGAGCGAGGCCAGGGTGCGGGCGACCTCGGGCCGGGGTTCGACGACGTCGGCCGGCGCATAGCCCGACAGTTGCTGGCATTCGGGCAGGACGACGTCGGACATCAGCCGCGCCACCCGCTTGACCAGGCCCGTCGCATACGGCAGACCGAGTGTCGCGAGTGCCTCGGTGGTCGCGTGCTGCAGGGCGTTCGCGAAGTACTGATGCCAGTTGTAGGCCACGGCGTAGGCGGTGTTGGCGGCCTCGTTCTTGATGGTCTCGCGTTGCTCGGCGAGGACCCGATAGACCGTCGTGGTCCACTGTTCACCGTTGACACCGGGCTGTTGGTCGATGCGCGGGCGCACCGTCGCGTTGATGATTCCGGTCGCGTACTGGCCGACCTGCTGGGGTGGCAGCACGATCATCCCCAACCACTGGCCCACCTGCGCCTGCGTCGGATCCGAGGACACCGGGAGCCCGAGCCGGCGGCAGATGTTGTCCCACTGGTTGTCCAGTGCGCCGTTGACCTGTTCCTCGTCGGAGGCGTCGTTGCCGGCCTGGCGGTGCCCGTGCAGGAGTTTGTCGGCGCTGGCGCGGGCCAGGCGCTGGGCGGCGTACTCGGCGTAGCGGTCGCGCCCCATGCTCAGGCTGGCGTACCCGAAGGTGCCCCACGGGATGTTGTTCCATTGCCGGTTGCCCCAGCCCAGGAACTCCAGGGAGCCCTGATCGCCGACGCCGTTGGTGAGATCCCATTCGACGAACTGCTGCATCGCCGGCCCGGACAGGGCGAGCCCGGCCAGCCCGCGGCCGAGTCCGCGATACACCGCGGTGGGGGTGCCGTCGCCGAACACCGTGCGCTGGGCGCCCACGTACCGTCCGACGGGGAACACCCGGGCGAAGGGGATGCGCTCGCCCTCGCCGCGCTCATAGCCCAGGGCCCGCAGCAGGGCGACGTCGGCGGGCCGGGCCGCCCCGACCTGGGCGGCAACGATCTCACCGAGCATGGCGAGGGCATTGGCGCGGGTGCCGGTGACCGCGGACGGCGGCAGGGTCTCGAAGATGTCGGGCGTGACCATGAAAACCGCCATCAGGCGCGGGTCGACCCCCTTGACCAGGGTGAGGATGCGGCAGACGTCGAGGGCCATCGACGCCCCCGCCCCACCGGCCATCGAGGAGACGACGAGGATCAGCGGCTGATCGTCGGCGCTGAAGGAGCCCGCACCGGGAATCGACAGCGACTGCATCTCGCTGATCGTTGAGGTCAGGTACAGCCGGTCCCAGGCGGCCTGCAACCGATCGCGGACCAGCCCGACGCGGCTCAGCGTGATCATCCGGCCGAGGGCCCGGTACTGTCCGGCGCCGGTGGACAACGGGGTGTAGACGGTTTCGGGTTCGCGGGGCGCCCAGGTGGCGATCGCGTCGATGGCCTGATTGCCGGCCAGACGCTGGGTCATCGCGTTGTCCAAGACCTGGTAGCTGTCGCTTTCCGGACCGGTCCCGACGTACTCGCCGTGCAGGTCCTCGACGGTTCCGACCCCCTCCACCGACGACGGGGACGTGGGTACGTCGAGATGCACGAACTGCCAGCCGGCCGGGATCGCGCCGATCCCGTGCCCGGCCAGGTCCGAGCGCAACTGATCCATCATGTAGGCCAACGCAGCGCCGCCGGAGCCACCGCAGCCGACGATCAACAGTCGTTTCATCGCGGTCGTGTCCTCATCTCGTCGGATACCCGGACCGGGTCAGGGGTGAAAGGGGTTGTTGCCGGGTGGGGTGCGGCCGGATCCCGGCGATGGTCCCGGTGGTCGGAACGGGTTGTCGGGCGGCGCCGTCCGGCCGGGTGGTGGTGCACCGAATGGATTGTGGCCGTACGGATTGTGGCCGGATGGGTTTCCCCTGGATGGCGACGGTCTGCCGGCCGGGGGCGGGCCGAACGGATTCCCGCTGCCCGGATTCCCGCTGCCCGGATTCCCGCCGGGTGCGCCGCCGCCACCGAACGGGTTGCCGACGGGCGCTGGTCCGGGAGGTCCGAAGGGGTTGCCCTGGGGTGACCCGGGCGCAGCCGGGCCGAAGGGATTGCCACCGGGTTCGGCACCTTCGGGTCCGGCGTCGTCGCCGAGTCGTTTGCGGGCTTCGGCGCGCAGCCGAGGGAGTACTCGCGGCAGTGCCTCGGTCATGTCGCGGCACAGCCGCTCGATCTGCTCGCGGGTGGCGTCGTCGCCGGCGAGGAGGACGACGGTGGCCGCGGATTCGGGGCCGCGGGGGTCGTGGAGGACAAACCACGTGTTGTGGATGGCGAGGGGGAGTCGGGCGTCGGGTGTGGTGCCACACCAGAGTGCGGACTTGCCTGCGGCGCCCGCCTGGCCGGGGGCGGACACGACGACGTATCCGGTGCCGAACGGGGAGCGTCCGATACGGGTACGCAGGGTGATGCCGTCGAGGTCGATGGCCCGGGTCGGCCCGTTGAGTCCGGGCACCAGGCGCACGAAGTCGGTGTCACCGATGGCGAAGGGGGCGGTGCCCCGCAGCACGGTGGTGCCGTCGACGCGCACCGGGATCTGTTCGGCACGCAGGCCGCGGCCGGGGATCCGCGCGGTGAGCCATTTGACGAGATAGAGCATCAGCAGCGGGATCAACGGTCCCAGGATCAGCGCCACCACCAGGGTGATCACGAATCCGGTGGTGTTGACCGGCTTTTCGAGGGCCGCGGTGAACGGCACCGATACCGGCAGGGGCGCCGCCGAACCGTCGGCGGGCGCCACCATCACGGTCAGGGTGCCGTTGACGGTGCCGTTGACCGAGTTGGGTACCGCCAGCCGCAGGTCGAGGGTGCCCTCGGCACCGTCGGCGACCTTCACACAGCCCGACTGCGCCTGCGCGTCGGCGGTGATCGTGAGATCACCGGCACCGTCCGGGGCGCCGAGGAACGTCGGTGGCTTCGACGGGTCGAGCCACACACACCCCGGCCCGGTGACTCTCAGCGCGGCCGTGCCGGTCCCGGCGCCCTCCACGGTGCCGAAATCGGCGCGCCCGGCCAGCCGCGGATACCCCACGGGCGGGTCGACGGTGACCGGCTGTTCGACGGTGAACGGTGCCAGCCGGGTGCCGGGCACCAGCTGATCACGGGCGTTCCGGGCGGCGGCGGTGGTGACCTGCAACGTCATCCGCAGCGTCGCGGGACCCGGCTCCACCCCGGCCAGATCGAGGGTCTGCGGTGCGGTGATCCGGCCCTTGTCGACGTCGGTGCCGATCCGGATCTCGCGGCCGCCGACCACCAGCGTCGTCGTGAGCGTGGCGCTGCCCGGCAGTGCCCGGGCGTCGGTGGTGTCCACGGCCCGGCGTGCCGAGTTCTGGACCCCGAAGGTCATCCGCATGTCGGTGGCCCCCGCGTGCAGGGCGTCCGAGGCGTTGGTCCACACCGGCCGCAGATCACCGGTGATGTGGATGCTCGACCGGGTGCGGGCGCTGTCGTCGTCGGCGGCGATGAACACCAGCGCCCACACCCCGGTCCAGCGAGGCGCCGACGAGTTGGACATCGCGACCGCCACCGACCGGTCGGTGGGGAATCGCCAGTCGACGGCGACCCCGCCCGGCGCGGCGGAGCCGGTGTGGCCCGGGGCCATCGGGATCTCCTGGCCGTCCGGGGCGACGAGGACAGGCGTGAGTCCGGGCTGGTCGGCCGAGGCCAGGATGCTCACCGAGCCGACGGAGCGGTCGAGAACGAAGACATGTTTGCCCTCCTCGCACACGTGGGCGAGGCAGGCGCCCCGTTCCTGCGTCAGCGGTGGCTGCCCGGGGGTGGAGATCCGGTCGAAGGCGAACAGCAGGTCGTCGATGTTGTCGGCGAGGATGAAATCGCCCGGCGCGGGCTCGTGGACGTTGCCGCAGGAGCCGGCCGCGGTCTCGTCGCCGGTCGCGATCGACCGCAGCAGATCGAAGTCACCGGCCTGACCGTTCGGCGGCTTCAACCCGATCGCCATGGTCACGATGCCCGACGACCGGATCTGATCGGCCAGGCCCGCGGTGCGGCAGATGCTGGTCTGGGCCGCCTGCCGCATCCGGTCGACGTCGGCCTGGGTGTCGACGGACTGGCCGGGTGCGTACTCGCGGGTGACGCCCGGGCGCGGGGTGAAGTCGAGCTCGCCGTCGGTGAACCACGCGATCATTTGGCACGCCTGGTCGCCGTGGTCGCCGCGCCGGTGTGCCAGGGCCGTGCGCGCGCCGTCGAGGGCGAGCCAGTAGTCGGTGTCGAGGCCGTCGGTGCGCTCCCCGGCCTGCCCGATCGCCGACCGCACCTGATCGAGTGAGCTGTCCTCGAGTCTCGTCCAGTCGAGGTGGCTGCGGTAGCTGTCGGCGAAGCCGGCCACCCCGATCTCGAGTTCGGCGGCGGTGGTGCGGGCGAACGAGTTGAGCTGTTCGGCGAGATACCGGGCGGCGGTCACCCGCGCGCCCTGCGGATCGCTCGCGGTGAGACTGCGCGACTGGTCGATCAGCAGCAGTACCTGCCCCGTGTGCTGGGCGGCCAGGCAGGAGCCGAAGCGGTCGACGCCGGGTGTCGCGGCGTCGTCGGCAGGCGCCGCGACCGCACCGGGCGCCAGGCACACGCCGAGCAGCATCGCCACCAGGGCGACGACGGGAAGCGCGCGGAGCCGGCTCCCGGATCTGTCGAGGACCGTCGAGTTCACCGCCGGCCCACCCAGAAGGCGAAGCTGACGGCCGTGACCAGGACACCGGCGACGATCAGCAGGGTGACCACGACGGTGACGGCACGCACCCAGGAGGGCCGCAGATAGATCGGCGCCGACCGTCGCGCGGTGTCGGTGGCGTTGAACAGTCCGAGGACACCGATCGCGACCGGGCCGGCCAGGAACCACCCGATCCCGGCGATCCAGCGTTCCCAGAACACCGCCCCGAGCACGATGCCGCCGATCGCGCACACCGCTGCCCCGGCGAGCAGTGCCGTGGGCGGGCCGGTGGTGGCGGGCACGCCCGCCGACGCCGGTGGTGCACCGCCGGGCAGGGGTGAGCCGCCCGGCGGGCCGAACGGTGAGCCACCGCCGACGGTCTGCGGGGCGCCGGGAGGATCTCCCGGCGGCCCGCCGCCGAAGGGTCCAT
>JASGFO010000088.1:0-14823 GCA_047605505.1 Gordonia sp. (in: high G+C Gram-positive bacteria)
GTTACCGCGACGGCGGGGAGTTCGCCGCGGCGGTGCCCGGCCGGGGCGGTCGCTGACCCTCCCGGACCGCGGCGACGGCGGCGGCGAACTCCCCGCCGTCGCGGTAACGCTGTGCCGGATCCTTCGACAGGGTGATGTCGATGAGCTCGCGGACGTTCGCGGGGATGCTGTCGGGCAGTGGCGGCGGCGTCTCCCGGATGTGCTTCATGGCCACGGTGATCGCGCCGTCGCCCAGGAACGGCCGCCGCCCCAGCAGTGCCTCGTAGCCGACGACGCCGAGCGAGTACACGTCGGACGCGGCGGTGGCGTCGTCGCCGGTGGCCTGCTCCGGCGAGATGTACTGGGCGGTGCCCATCACCATGCCGGTCTGGGTGACCGGCGCGGCGTCGACGGCCTTGGCGATGCCGAAGTCGGTGATCTTCACCTGGCCGGTCGGGGTGATGAGGATGTTGCCCGGCTTGACGTCACGATGGACCAGACCCTGATCGTGGGCGGCCTGCAGGGCGCGGCCGGTCTGCTCGAGCATGTCCAGGGTATTCGCGACCGACAGCCGCCCGAGCCGGGCGATGACCGCGTTGAGCGGTTCGCCGTCGACGAGCTCCATCACCAGGTAGGCGAGTGTGCCGCCGCCGCGGTCGGCGGTCTCGCCGTAGTCGAAGACGTTCGCGATCCCGGGATTGTTGAGTTTGGCGGTGGTCGTCGCCTCGGTGCGGAACCGCCGCGCGAACTCGGGATCGTCGGAGTACTCGGCCTTGAGCACCTTGACCGCCACCCGACGATTGAGCCGGGTGTCGAGGGCCTCCCAGACCTGTCCCATCCCGCCCGTGGCGATGAGCCGCATCAGCCGATACCGGTCGGCGATGATGGTGCCGTTCTGCAGCGTCACCGTCCACCTCCTACATAAGCGTTGATCACCGCGCGGCCGATCGGACCCGCTGTCGTGGCACCCACCGAACGCACCCCGTCGGCCCCGTTCTCGACCACCACGGCCACCGCGATCCGGGCATCGCGATCGGGCCCGAAAGCGATGTACCAGGTGTACGGCGTATCGTCCGGGTCACCATGTTCGGCGGTTCCGGTCTTCGACGCAATCTGGACCGAGCTGCCCGAGCTGCTGTTCGAGTGGTTCTCCGACGCGATCATCATCGTGGTCAGGTTATCCGCCTGTTCTGACGTGATCGGATTGTTGTTGGTCGTCGGCGGGGTCGTGTACAGCGTACGCAGGTCGGCCGACTGCAGCTTGTCCACCAGATAGGGCTGCATGCGGACGCCGCCGTTGGCGACGGTCGCCGCGACCATCGCGTTCTGCAGGGCCGACATGGTCACGTCCTGCTGACCGATCGAGGTCAGGGCCAGTGCCGCCCGGCTCGGGATGGTGCCGACCGCGGAGCGGGCCACCGGCATCGGGATGTTGGGTGGCGTCGAGTCGAGTCCGAACAGCGCGGCGGTCGCCTTCAGCTTGGCGGTGCCGCCGTTGAGCTTGTTCAGCATGAGGTCGGCGAAGGGCGTGTTGCAGGAGTAGCGCACGGCGTCGGTCAGGGTGACGACGTCGCCGCCGGGACAGAGCTCGTCGTCGTAGTTGGGCAGCGAGGCGGTGCTGTCGGGGAGCTGAAAAGTGCGCGCCCCGCTGAGTTGGACGTCGGGTCCCAGGCCGTTGCGCAGGGCGGTCGCCGCGGTGATGATCTTGAAGGTCGAGCCCGGCGGGTAGAGCTCTTCGATCGCCCGGTTCTGCAGACGCTTGCCCGGTCCGGTGTCGATGGCCCAGGCCTGTTCCCGCACCGACTGTTCGTGGCTGGAGAGCAGGTTCGGATCGTAGCTGGGCGTCGAGACCATCGCGAGGATCTTGCCGGTCCGCGGATCCAGGGCGACGACGGCCCCGCGGCACGGCCCGTCACACGGCCCGTCGAGCATGGCGTTGTAGGCCGTCTGCTGCAGCTGCGGGTCGATGGTGGTGACGACATTGCCGCCACGCGGGTCGCGGCCGGAGAACATGTCGGTGAACCGCTGGCCGAACAGGCGGTCGTCGTTGCCGCTCAGGATCTCGTTCTGGTACTGCTCGAGGCCCGCCGAGGCGTACTGGATCGAGTAGTAGCCGGTGACCGGGGCGAACGCCCGCGGGTTGAGCGGGTAGCGGCGCAGGTACTTGTAGCGGCTGTCGGTCGGCACCGACATCGCGATGACCTCGCCGCCCGCGGTGATCGAACCGCGCTCGCGCGCGTACTCGTCGAGCAGGATGCGGTCATTGCGGGTGTCGGAGCGCAGCTTGTCGGCCTTGAACACCTGCACGTAGGTGGCGTTGGCCAGCAGGATCACGATCAGCGCGATCACGACGATCGAGACCCGCCGGATCGGCGTGTTCATCGCGGCCTCACCGCCCGGGTCGGCAGTGCCTCGATCGGTGTGGGGGGCGGGCGGCGCTTGGCCGGATCGGGTTCGCGGGCGGCGTTCGAGATCCGGATGAGCAGCGCCAGGAGAACGTAGTTGGCCAGCAGTGAGGAGCCGCCGTAGGAGAGGAACGGCGTCGTCAGACCGGTCAGCGGGATCAGCTTGGTGACGCCGCCGACGACGACGAACAGCTGCATCGCGATGGTGAACGACAGACCCGTCGCCAGCAGCTTGCCGAAGCTGTCGCGGACGGCGACACCGGTCCGCAGACCACGCATCACGAAGATCAGGTACAGCATGATGATCGCGGCCAGGCCGACGAGACCGAGCTCCTCACCGATCGTCGAGATGATGAAGTCGGTGTTGGCGAAGGGCACCGCGTTGGGCCGCCCGGAGCCGAGTCCGGTGCCGAACAGGCCGCCGGTGGCGAGCCCGAACAGTGACTGACCGATCTGGTAGCCGGTGTTGTAGAAGTCGGCGAACGGGTCGCGCCACACCGAGACGCGCACCTGCAGGTGGCTGAACAGGTTGTAGGCGACGACGGCGGCGACGATGAACATGCTCAGCCCGAGCACCACCCAGCCGACGCGTTCGGTGGCGACGTAGAGCATCGTCAGCACCGCGCTGAAGATCAGCAGCGACGTGCCGAGGTCGGTCTCGAAGGCGAGGACGCCGATCGCGATGGCCCAGGCGGCCAGCAGCGGGCCCAGGTCACGGGCGCGCGGGAAGTCGATGCCGAGGAAGTGTTTGCCTGCCGTGGTGAACAGATCGCGCTTGGCCACCAGGAACGCGGCGACGAAGACGATGATCAGGATCTTCGAGAACTCGCCCGGCTGGATGTTGAAGAACGGGGTGCGGATCCAGATCTTGGATCCGTTGATCTCCGACAGCGACGCCGGCAGGATCGCCGGGATCGCGAGGAAGACCAGCCCGCCCAATCCCAGGGTGTAGGCGTATCGCGACAGCGTGCGGTGGTCGCGGACGGTGACGAGGATGACCGTGAACACGATCATGCCGAGGAACGCCCACAGCAGCTGCTGGTCGGCGTTGTTGGTCCGGTCAGACGGGTCGATCGACTCACCGGTGTTGCCCGACCCCAGGTCGAGGCGGTGGATGAGCACCAGCCCGAGGCCGTTGAGGATCGCGATGGTCGGCAGCAGGATCGGGTCGGCGTGCGGAGCATAGCGACGGACGACGAGGTGACCGATGCCGAACAGCGCGGTGTAGGCGGCGAGGTACTTGAGGAGATCCCAACCGAGCATCTGGCCTTGGGCGCTCTGCACGATCAGCAGGGCGACGGTCACCAGGCCGATGGCGAACACCAGCAAGGCCAGTTCGGTGTTGCGGCCGGTGTGCTGGGTTCTGGTGGGCGTGTGGGGGGTGGCGGGTGCGGTCATCTAGGGATTCCGGCAGGCCTGCTGGTCGGTCGGTGCCGAGGGGGTCGCGTCGGGGTGGCCCGAGCGCTCCGGCACCCGCGGCTCGATGGTCCCCGTCGCCGGCGGCGGAGCCGGGAGCGGGGTCGTCGGGCTTGCGGTCGCGGGGGTGGCCGAGGGCGTGGTGGGCGCCGGTTGCTGGCTCGGTGTCGTCGAGGACCGGTTTCCGGGCATCGACCGATCCGGCGGGATCGGCGTGGTGTCGTCGTCCGGGCACAGGGCCCGCAGCTGCATGGTGATGGCCGAGGTTCGGACCTCGTCGAGCGGCTTGCCGGAGATGTCGTGGCTGCGGACGCTGTTCATCGATGCCGAGGCCAGGTCGTCGACGGCCAGGGGCCGTGCGCAGTCGGCGTCGATGGGGACGAAGGTGATCGTGGCATCCGTCGACTCCGGCCTCTTGATGCAACCCTTCTCGGTCGGGTTGTTCACCCGGTAGCCCAGGAATCCGTCGGGGGAGCCCTGGAAGATCAGGACCTTGTTGTCCTGTTCACCGACGTAGTACGTGCCGCGCAGGAAGCCACGCAGGACGAGGAAACCGGCGAGCAGGACCGCGACGACGAGCACGATGATCCCGATGATGATCCATCGGCCCGCGAGGCGTCGGCGGGGCGGGGGTGCGTCGTCGGGCAGGAGTGTGGGCTGCTGGGGGCGCGTCAGGGGTGGCCGCAGTGCGGCGGCGCGGCCGGCCGCGGTCTTCGGGTCGGGCTGGTAGGCGTCCTCGCCGCTGCCTGCGGCGCCGCCGATGATCGGGCGGGATTCGCCGAAGTCGGTGTCGACGACGTCGGCGAGGACGACGGTGACGTTGTCGGGGCCGCCGCCGCGCAGGGCGAGCTCGATGAGGCGGTCGGCGCAGTCGCGGGGCTCGCGGATGGAGCCGAGGGTCTCGGCGAGGGTCTCCTCGGAGACGACGTCGGACAGCCCGTCGCTGCACAGCAGGTACCGGTCGCCGGGGCGGGCCTCGCGCATGGTGAGCGTGGGCTCCACCTCGTGCCCGGTGAGTGCCCGCATGATCAGCGAACGCTGGGGGTGGGTGTGCGCCTGCTCGGCGGTGATCCGGCCCTCGTCGACGAGGGTCTGTACAAAGGTGTCGTCGCGGGTGATCTGGGTGATCTCGCCGTCGCGGAAGAGGTAGCCGCGGGAATCGCCGACGTGGCAGAGCCCGATGCGGGAACCCGCGAACAGAATCGCGGTGAGCGTGGTGCCCATGCCGTCGAGATCGGGTTTCTGCTCGACCTGGTCGGCGATGGCCTGGTTGCCTGCCTGGGTCGCCCGGTCGAGGGCGCCGAGCAGGTCATCACCGGGATCGTCGTCATCGAGGGAGCGCAGGGCCTCGATCACCAGCCGGCTGGCGACCTCGCCGGCCGCGTGGCCACCCATGCCGTCGGCGAGGGCCAGGAGCCGGGGGCCGGCATAGGCGGAGTCTTCGTTGTTGCTCCGCACCAAGCCCTGGTCGCTGCGCGCGATGTAGCGCAATACAAGTGTCACGGGCGTAGCTCGATCACTGTCTTGCCGATCCGGATCGGCGTGGTCAGGGGGACTTTCACGGCCGTGGTCACCTTGGAGCGGTCGAGGTAGGTGCCGTTGGTTGAGCCGAGGTCCTCGACGTACCAGTCGTCGCCGCGGCGGGACAGACGGGCATGTCGTTCGGAGGCGTAGTCGTCGGTGAGGACGAGGGTCGAATCGTCGGCGCGGCCGATCAGCACGGGCGCACTGCCCAGGGTGATCCGGGTGTTGGCCAGTGCCCCCTGGGTGACGATGAGTTGGCGGGCCGAGCCGCGGGTGGACTGTTTGCCGCGCCGATCGGCGGCCGATCCGCGGAATCGTGGCAGGCGGGGGGAGCCTGAGGCGGCCATGATGTCGGCGCGCACGGCGCGGATCACCGCGTATACGAACAGCCAGAGCAGGAGCAAGAACCCCAGCCGGGTCAGTTGCAGAACCAACCCCTGCATGTCACCTCCGAGCGTCTTCCGTGAATGTCGATCATGTCGGCCGGCCCCGGATGTGCACACCGGTTACGGACCCGACTGCATCTTATGGGGTGATTCTGGGGGATCGGTCATTCGGATGTGTCAGTTCCGTATCAACGGAGGATATCGTCCGGCGTCGCGACAGCACTCAACGCCGGGCAGCACACGGGCCGTACGGGCGTGCGATGTCCGGGATGCCGGCTGCGGGTGCTACTGGAAGCGCACCGTGATGTCGGAGTGCCCGACGCGGATCCGGTCGCCGTCGGCGAGTTCCCAGCTGTTGACCTGGACGTCGTTGACCGTGGTGCCGTTGGTGGAGTTGAGGTCGGTGAGCATGGCGGTGCTGCCGTCCCAGTTGATCTCCAGGTGCCGGCGTGAGACCCCGGTGTCGGGGAGGCGGAACTGGGCGTCCTGGCCGCGGCCGATCACGTTGGAGCCGTCACGCAGCTGGAACGTGCGATTGCTGCCGTCCTCGAGGACCAGCATGATCGCCGACGGCGCATAGCCACCGGGCTGGGCCGCACCGGGCTGTCCGTAGCCGTTGGGCTGGGCGTAGCCCGCGTCGTAGCCGGGCTGGCTGCCGTAACCCTGCTCATAGCCGGGCTGTCCGTAGCCGCCGGGCGCATAGCCGGGCTGTCCGTAGCCCTGGTCGTAGCCGGGCTGGGCGTAGCCCTGCTGGTCATAACCGGGCTGCGCATAACCCTGCTGGGCGTAGCCCTGCTGGTCATACCCCTGCTGTCCGTAGCCCTGGTCGTAGCCGGGCTGGGCGTAGCCCTGCTGGTCATATCCGGGCTGCCCCTGCTGGGCGTAGCCCTGCTGGTCATACCCCGGCTGACTGCCGTAGCCCGGCTGGTCGTAGCCGGGTTGGGCGTAGCCCTGGTCATAACCGGGCTGGGCGTAGCCCTGCTGGCCATAGCCCTGGTCGTACGCAGGTTCCGGGCTCCTGCGCTGGTCGTATCCGGGGTTCTGGGTCATCTCTGGGGCTCCTACTTCTCGGGCCGCACCGTTGCGATGCGGTGGTGATGGTGGTCGTTGTGCGGATCCGCCGGGCGCGGGGCGCGGTGTGACATCCGGATTGACCGCGCTGCGCGCACGAAACATACCTGTATGCAGGGCCGGAGACTGATCAAACTCAACGACGACCTCGCCGTATGTCTGCCACCCGTTGTCTTTGATGTAGTTCGCCAAGTGCTTGGAGAACCGTTTGCGGTTCAGTTCGTACTCGGCCGCGACGTGGGAGTGGTCGGTCGGACTGAACAGCAAGGTGTAGCTGTTTGCGGCGAGGATTGTACCGTCGCCGACGTCTGTCAAGGACTCCTCGGCTTCTCGCTGCAGGCCGAACTCGATCTCCTGCGGGGCGACCTGACCACCGAAGACCCGCGCGAAGCCGTCGTCGACGGCGACCTCGAGCTTGCGCTCCAGCTTTTGGAAGATTCCCACGCCGACCTCCTCTCGCAAATCCTTCCGGCGTGTCTTGCGTGCATCCGGCCTTGATCGATGATAGCGGCACTCGGGGCCGAGGCTCGCTTCAAGCAACTATCGCACCGTCTGCAACATCAGTATCACGATGCCGGATATGCCTCAGGTAGCCAAAATCATCCTCGAACCGAGCGCTGCCGTCTACCACCAAAACCTCCGCCGTTCGGATGAACCGTGGGCCGTCCGCGCCGTCCGCGCCGCGATTTTGAGGATGCGGCGAGGACCGTGCTAGTGTCTTCCAGTCCGGTTGATCGTACCCAACGACGACGGGCATGCCCGCCGAGTGCTCGGCGGCCACGGGCGAGTGGCGGAATGGCAGACGCGCTGGCTTCAGGTGCCAGTGTCCTTCGGGACGTGGGGGTTCAAGTCCCCCTTCGCCCACCGAGAGCGGTTCGGCTCGGACAGCGTAACGGGATCAGGTTGCAGATATGCACCCTGATCCCTTTTGCGTTGCTCGATCAGCGCGTTCATCGTGCACCCGACGAATCAGGGACGTTGCGGCCGCGGCCTGCGGTCTTCCCGAGCTGATCGAGAGGACCGGGGCAGGTCACCGAGCGTGCGGCGACGGCGACAATTCCGTACGCGATCTCGAGTGCCGCTATCCCGCTTTCCGGCACTTGGCGAGCGAAGAACTCCTCGCGGTCTGACAGGCGGCAGGCGTTGAGAATCAGGTGGTCCAGTTCGTCGCGGTCAGGCGCAAGTGGTTGGCCGGTGAAAACCTTGGGAAGGTGCCGCCATGCGAAGCGTGGGCTTCCGGGCACCGCGCCACGTCACGCCCCGGGGCGGTAGGGAGCACACCAGGACAAGTGACCTTGCCGCACCGCGTTCGGCCAGCATCTGAGCGACGAGGCCGCCCATCGACTGCCCGATCACGATCGGCGTCGTGCCGAGGTAGGCGCATGCACTGAGCGCGTCAAGCAGATAGTCGCGGACGCGGACGCGGCCGAGGTCTGCGCCAGGCCGGCTGTCGTGGTGGCCTCGATAGTTGATCGCGACGCTTTGATACCCGGCGTTCGCCAGTGCTGCTTGCATGCGCTCGAACTGCCAGGCTCCGCCCATCATCCCGTGTGTGAGCAGGACGGGGGGCTTCCCGCCGCATGTGCTGCTCAAAGGAGATCGCGAATCCTTCGCGTGGGTATCGGCTGCGTGGACGCCTCCTTGACCGACTGGTCGGTCATAGGGTTTCATGAATGTCGACGACGCACAATCCCGCAGTTAGGAGACGCGTGATACCGACACGAGTGAGGAACCGATGAGGCCGGCCGAACCTGGGCGCAACGCCCTCCTTGATGCTGGGTCTGTCCTGCTTGCGAGCGCAGATCTTTCGAAGCTGTCGGTCAACGCTGTGGTCGCTGAGGCCGGTATGGCAAAGGGAAGTTTCTATCAGCATTGGCCGACGCGGCGGGAATACCTGGTTGCGCTGCTACGCAACTACCACGAGCGTCTCGCCGGCCTGGTGACCGCCGCGATGGATGACGCTGAACCGGGCCTGCCGCGGCTCGACGCGGGAATGACCGCCTACCTCGACGAGTGCCTCTCCAATCCGGCGATGAAACGCATGCTCGCGCAGGCTCGTACGGACTCCGGCCTGGGGTCTGAAGTGGAAGCGCGCCATACGGACTTCGCCCACTTGGCCACCGACGATCTGAAGATCATCGGCTGGGACTCCCCAGAACCGATCGCAGAGCTCTTCGTCGCAGCCGTGTCGGAGGTCGCGCTGCAGGAACTCAATGCCGGTGGACCGCGGCCAGACCTGCGTGAGGGTGTTCGTCGACTCCTGCAGCGGAACGCGTGACAGTGGTTGAGCTCTCTACTCGGCTACACGCTCACGTACGGGCTGACTCTGGCGCTTCTCGTCGACGCCGGCCGACCGCGGCGGAGACACCGAGCGTTCGTGCTTGGCTCGGTCGTCGGTGCGGTCGCCTGCGATGCCGCCGAAGGTGTTTCGCTCCTACGGGTGACCTCCGACCGTCACGTATCGATGAACGCTGCACGTGCGCGGCGGTTCGCGCTCGCCAAGTTCGTATTGCTCATCGTCTGTCTCTCGTACGCGCATCGGGCACGAAGAGCCGTGCGATCCGAAGAGCAGACGGGGGTAAGAACCGAGTCAGGAGAACCGTGGACATTTCGATAACCACTCAGGACGGACAGATCCCGGGAGTGATTGAAATGCCCGCCGGGCAAGGTCCATGGCCCGGTGTCGTGGTTGTCCACGACGCTGCGGGTTTTCGCGCTGACACCCGCAATATCACCCGGCGCATCGCGGACAACGGCTTCCTCGCCGTGGCTCCGGACCTGTACTCAAGGGGGCGGCTCGGGCAGTGCATGCGGGCAGTGATTCGAGACATGCTCGTCGGCGACGGTGATGCGGTCGCCGACATCCTTGGTGCCCGGACCTACCTCGCCGACCGCGCGGACTGCACCGGTCGGATAGGTGTCGTGGGTTTCTGCCTGGGCGGTGGCTTCGCGCTGGTGGTGGCGTCCCAAGGGTTCGGGGCAGCAGCACCGTTCTATCCGTCGATTCCACCCACGTACGCGGAGCTCCTCGACGGGGCGTGTCCCGTCGTCGCCAGTTTCGGGCGTCGGGATCCGCTCAACATCGGCAACGCCGAGCGACTCCGCACGGAGGCGGCGCGTCGCGGGATTCCACACGACATCAAGGTGTATCGAGGCGCTGGACATAGCTTCGCGAATGACCTCCCGGGCGAACCGATCATGCGAGTTCTGGGATTCGGGAAGAATCTGGAAGCAACCGAGGACGCGTTCGATCGCGTCTACACGTTCTTTCGCAACCATCTGATCGACGGGGCAGGCTGACAGAGTGCCGCACGTCGATCCGGCGAAGGCCGCGCTGCATTCGCAGTTGAATAGCGCCAGGGATGCTGTGTTGTGGAAGCTTGCCGACCTATCTGAGTACGACATGCGCCGGCCTATCACGGCTACGGGAACGAACCTTCTCGGTCTGGTCAAACACCTCTCCGGCTGCGAGATGGGCTACTTCGGCGTGGTTTTCAACCGCCCCTTCAGTGATCCACCAGATTGGTTGAGCGAACCGAGCTCGGACCCGTCACGGGATATGTGGGCGACGGCCGATGAGACCAGTGCCGAGATCATCGCTCTCTACCGCCGAGCGCGGGAGCATTCCGATGAGACAATTGATGGTCTCCGCCTCGACGCCCGCGGCGAAATTCCTGGCCCACCCTCAGCCGGTCCTCGGTCGGTCACCTTGCACGACGTCTTGGTGCACATGGTCGCTGAAACCGCCCGGCATGCGGGTCACGCTGACATCCTCCGCGAACTGATTGATCAGTCGGTCGGCACTGGTGAAAGCACGCGCAACATGCCGGAGGTGCCGGAGGAGTACTGGCCGAAGCTCGTCGAGCGAATCGAGCAGCACGCGCGTGAAGCGGACGCGCGGGCGAAGCCGTCTGGGTGATCGCTTGTGCGACAGCCATTGTTGCCTCGCCGTTCCTGCGGACGGTCGCGATCGCCGGCCGGTCTGTCGGAGCCGACCGGACGACGTCCCTCGTCGTCGGATTGGACCGGCCTCGACGTCCTTCTCGCCCCCTCACCCGCCCAACACCGCCCGCGCGCTCTCGCGGGCGTCCGCCGCGGGTCGAGTACCCGCGTCGTGCAGTGCGGTCAGCATGGCCGCGTCGATGAGCTGCAGGAGTTGTCGCCCGACCTGTTCGCGCGTGTTCTTGGGTAGCGCTGGGTCGAGGAGGGCCGCAAGATCGGCTGCGGTGGCTTGCTGGTGCGCCACCGCGGCCACATGGATGGGATGCTCGGGATCCCGGAACTCGATGAGCGCGGTCAGGGCGAGGCAACCCCGATAGTCGGGTTCGGAGAATCGTTCGGCGAGGATGTCGAACACACCGAGCACCTCCTCGCCGCGTTCGGGTACCTGCTCACGCAACATGGCTCGCCACCGCTGGTTGTAGTGGGCCAGCACGGCGACGACGAGGTCGTCCTTGCTCTCGAAATGGCGATAGAACGACGCCCGACCCACCCCGGAGGCGTCGAGGAGCTGCTCCACACTGACAGCCCGAATGCCCTCCGCGGCAAAGAGTTCGCGCGCGGATTCGAGGAGCCGCTCCCGTGCCTGGCGTGCCACATCACAAATGGTACCAGCCTGTTCCATTCAGACGGAACGCTCTGGTACCGTTTTGCACATGGAACAGACCAGTACCGTTTCTGGTGGCCGTCGACGACCGGCGCTGCCCTTGCTGGCGGTAGGAGTGTTCGCGGTCGGCACCGAAGGGCTCGTGTTCGCCGGCCTGCTACCCGGTCTTGCCGCCGACCTCGGCGTGAGTGTGGGAGCGGCCGGCCAGGTGACCACCGTCTTCGCGCTCGCCTACGCGGTCGCGGCGCCGCTGCTCTCGATGCTCACCGAAAGCTGGCGCCCGCGTTCGACGCTCGCGGCCGGATTCACGGTGTTCACGATCGGCAACCTGTTGACCGCCCTTGCGCCGTCGTTGCCACTCCTGCTGTGCTGGCGGATCGTCACCGCCGCGGGCGCCGCACTCATCACGCCGACCTCCACGATGGTGGCGGCCGGTCTCGCCGCTCCCGAAAGGCGGGCCCGCGCGATTGCCGTGGTGATGACCGGTCTCACCGTTGCCACCGCCGCCGGAGCACCCGCGGGGACACTCATCGGCGGCGGATTCGGCTGGCGGGCAACGATCTGGGCGATCACCGCACTCGGCATCGTGGCCGGCGCCGCGATCGTGCTCGGCGTACCCGCATTGCCCGGCCGACCGCGACGTGGCCTGCGAACCCGACTGCAGCCGCTCAGTGTTCCGGCCATCCGACGCATCCTGGCCACCACGCTGATCGGTTTCGTTGCCGTCTATCTCTTCTATGCCTACGTCTCCGTCGTCTACGCCCCACTCACGGCCGACAGCGATTTCCTCGCCGCGCTGCTCCTGATGATCGGCGTCGCCGGAATTGCCGGCAACCTGGCCGCCGGAGCCGCGACCGACCGGCACGGGGCCCACTGGGTGGTCACCGCGGTGCTCCTGGTCGCCGCGGCCGCGATCCTCGTCGCCGGCCTCTCCCACACCAGCCACGTCCTGGCGCTGGTGACCGCGGCCGCCTACGGACTGGCGGCATGGTCGATCACCGGTCCACAACAACATCGCCTGCTCGCCGCCGATACCGGACGCACGGGCCTTCCGGTCGCCGTGAACTCGTCGGCCATGTATTTCGCCATCGCGATCGCCGGAGCAGTCGGCGGCGCGCTCGCCGATGCCGGCCGATGGCCCATTCTTGCCGTGGCCGCCGTGGCGGCCGTCGTCGCCGCGGGAATCTCGGCGCGGGTGGGCAGCGGTGCGATCGGCAGACCGGAATAGGGGTCAGTGAAGGCCACCGACCCGGAATACCACCGGGGCATACGCTTGCCGGTGCCGGATATTCGTCGTATCGGCTGAACGAAATGACCGTGAACAACCAGATACCGAGAACGGCCGCCGGCGCCATGGCCGAATAGTAGATATAGCCGGTGGACTTGATGAGAATCACCGAAGTCGCATACCGGACAACCGAACCGACGATATATGTCGTCGGCGCGGACGGTCAGCCCAGTGTGTCCGCGGTCGGGACCACCACCCCGTAGACGTCGCCGATGGTCGCGAGTGCGCTGTGGTGGAGCTGTTCGGCGGTGACCGCGGCGACCGGGCTCGCCAGAGCGCGGGTGGCACAGGCGTCGGCGACGACGGTCACCTTGTTGCCGCGCAGGAACGCACCTTCGCTGGTGAAGGTCACGCACATATGGGTCATGAACCCGGTCACGATCACGCTCTCGTGTCCGGCGGCGTCGATCTGCTCGCCGAGGTCGGTGCCGACAAAGCTGTTGGGAGCGGTCTTGACGACCACCGACTCGCCATCGATCGGCGCGACGCGAGGATGGATCTGCCCGATGTCGGCGGTGGTGTCGTACGGCCAGTACGGCCGGGAAGCGTTATCTTCGTAGATAATCGTCAAATACTGACGGAAATGTACGGAGTTGTGGGGAGGAGACGCGCAGAGAAGAGTTGTCGGGGGGTCGGCGTAGTGTGGAACACACCACCCTTCTGACGCCACCATCCTTCTGACGTCACCCATTCCGGGCGCTGACCGACTACCCGACCCCCGCGTCCGCCAGCAGCCGCGCCAACGCGCTGCGGCTGCTGGTCAGGCAGGCGATCTTGGCGTCGATATCGGTGATCTGCTCACGGACCATGCCCGCCAGTATCTCGTCGCACGCGGCGGTCCAGGCGGACGTGTCGTCCTCGCGATCCAGGATGATCCGGATGAACCGGGTCGGGACACCCGAACTGCTCAGATCGCGGATCATCTCCACCTGCGCAACGTGCTCCGGGGTGAAATTCCGATACCCGTTGGGATGACGTTGCGGGCTCAGCAAACCCTGCTCCTCGTAGTAGCGCAGCATCCGCGTCGCCACGCCGGTGCGCTTCGAGACCTCTCCGATCCGCATATTCCGCTCCTCCGGCCCGCCAAAAGACTTGACCTTCACATTGATGTGAATCTTTAGGGTAGCGCCATGACCGAATCAGCGACTCTCTCCACAACCACCACCCGCCCACGCCGGCTCTGGCCGATCCTGGCGGTGCTCACCCTCGCGACCCTGTGGACCGTGACCGTCGAGATGCTGCCCTCGGGACTGTTGCCGGCCATGAGCCGCGATCTGGGCGCGAGCGAGAGCACCACGGGGCTCCTGGTCAGCGCGTGGGCCTTCACGATCGCCATCGCCGGAATCCCCTTGGTACGCGCAACCATTCGTGTCCCACGCACCGTGCTGCTGGCGACCACCCTCGTCACGACCGCACTGATGAACCTGATCACGGCCGTCGCCACCGACTTCGCGGTCGCGCTCGTGGGCCGTGTCCTGACCGCCACGGCACACGGACTGTTCTGGGCGGTCGTGGTGTCCTACGTCGCGTCGATCGTCGACGCCGACCGCCTCGGCCGGGCGTTGTCGATCGTGTTGGCCGGACCCACCATCGCCGGCCTGGCCGGTCTGCCGGCCGCGGCATACCTCACCGATCTCGTCGGCTGGCGCGGGGTCTTCGCCGGGCTGTCCCTGATCCTCGCGTTCACCGCGGTCGCGCTCTGGCTGATCCTGCCGCACGACGTCTCGGCCACCGCCGCGGCGGCACCGGGCGGCCGCTGGGATCGCAGCGCGCGCAGCGTTCTCGGTGTCGCCATAGCGGGAGCCCTCGTCCTCGTCGGGCATTTCGCCGCGTTCACCTACATCACGGCGCTGATCACAGGGCTCGGCGGTTTCGACGGTTCGACCATCCCCGCGCTGCTCCTGGTCCTCGGGCTCACCGGCGGACTTGGCATCGCGATCTCCGGCTTCGCCTCGGACCGGTTCCCCCGCGCCGCCCTCGGTGCGACGGCCGCGCTCATGGCGCTCGGCCTGCTCATCGTGTGGCTCGGCAGCGACGCGAAAGTGGTCTTCGTCGCCGGAATCGGCGTGTGGGGCTTCGCGATCGGCGCCCTTCCACCGATCTTCCAGGCCCGCGTCATGCGGCTGTCGACCCCCGCCTTCCGTCCGC
>JASGFO010000089.1:0-14621 GCA_047605505.1 Gordonia sp. (in: high G+C Gram-positive bacteria)
ACCAGTCACCGACATCGCCTGCCGTCGACGACGCAGGCGCGTCAACGCCGGTGACCGTCGACAGGTCGGCGTTCACCCATGCGCAGGATTGCGGTGTGGTCATCTGATTCTTCACCCCCGGCGAGAATTCCTGATAGGCATATCTCGAATATGGTTTCCATGATACGCGCACCCACCGACAAAAATCGGCTGCCGCCGCAACGGCGGTCGAGGATTAAGAACAACCAGGGTGGTGATTGTCGCAGGCGAGCGCTGACGGCGTTGTGTCGGCTCTGCCATTTGGTCTGTACGCTTCCCATAAGACCGGGTGGTTGAATATTCAGCGTTCCGTCGGGGCGATTCAAGATGGTAAGAGGTAGATTCTTGAGCAGCAAGGCGAGCCGCTCCCCACGAGGAGACGGAGGCCTACTCCAATCGGATCATCCGGAAGCGGTTCACGCACTCTATGTGCGTCGATGTCTGCGCCGACTTCGGGTTGTCTCAGTTCGAGGACGAGTTCTATCTCCGGGACGGTGTGTTCGTCAAAAGCACCTGGTAGGCAAGTGTGCTGCGTCGGTTTACCGGTTGGGATGCGTCTCGCTGTGTGGTCTCGATCTCGACGAGCTCGATCCGGCGGATACGGGCCTCCTCCGTCGGCCCTACTCGACCAGCGGAAAGAGCGCGGCCCGTTGCGGGGTGGGATCGGCGGAAAGAGAGGGCTATTGTCGGACTGGGACCAGCGGGAAGAGGGCGCACCGCGCACGCCGACTCAGCACTCGCTCCGCTGCTCGGGTTGGCCCGGCGGAAGGGACCGCAGCTCCGGGAACAACGTTCCGAGCAGCCCTGCGAAGTCGACGGTTTCGGCGGCGGGCACCGCGGTGAACACCACGCCTTCGAGGACGATCAGGAGTCCGTCGGGAACGTCGGCGTCTCGCGAGAAGAAGCACGCGGCGAGCGCGTGCCGGATCTCCGCGGACAGCCCCGGCTCCAGCAAGAGTGCCTGGCGCGCGAGGACATCCGTGCGCCGCTCGGTGACGAGTTCGGTGACGTAGTCGACGATCAGGTCCAGGGGCGCACGCGGCCCCGCGGCGAGCCGGGAACCGAACGCCTCCTGGGATCGGCCGATCAGGCGCTCCACCGCCGCCGTGATCAGGGCGTCCCGCGTGCGGAAGTAGTACGACGTCGATCCTTTCGGCAGGCCCAGATGCCGGTCGACGGCCTGATGCGTCACGGCGTGGTTGCCGCCGCCCGCCGCGAGCTCCAGGACGGCATCGGCGATCAGTGCACGGCGGTCACCACGAGTCACCTCTCACAGCCTAGTCATCCTCTATGATTATAGAGTCTTAGGTATGCGACGTACCCACCGCCGACCCCGCACCACACCCTCGGTGACTGCGGCCGCCTTCATGGCCCGCGCGCACCGGCAGGGTTTCACTCCCGACGCCCGCCAGCTCGCTGCGATCACCGTCCTGACCGGCCACGCGGACATCTACCTCGTCGGCCCACCGGGGCGCGGGAAGACCTGGCTGCTCGACGCGCTCGTCGACGAGCTGCCGCCCGGTGCCGCGCTGCGGCTGCACTGGCACGAGTTCGTGGGAACCCTGCACCGTCGGATCGCGTACTCGGGCGGACTCGCGGCGGCGCTCGACGATCTGCTCGGAGCGGTGGCCGTCGTGTGCTTCGACGAGTTCTTCGTCGACGATCCCGCCGACGGCATCTTCGTCCGTCGATTCCTCGAGGAGATCGGCCGCAGGACGATCCGCCTGATCGTCACGGCCAACGCGACGCCGGCGGAGCTGATGCCCAATCCGCTCTTTCGCGACACCTTTCTCCCGACCATTCGCACCATCGAAAGCTCCTGCACCGTCATCGATCTCGATTCCGGTGTCGACTACCGGACGCAGCTCGCGCGCCATGCCGGATTTGCCGGCGGATGCTGGGTCGTCACGGAACCACAGGATCGGCCGCACCATCCCTACGCGGTCAACGGGCGATCACTGCTCGTCTGGGAGTCCTCGGCGGCACACCTCGGAGTCGATTTCGCTCACGTGTGCGGCAGACCATTCGGCGCCGACGACTATCTCGCGCTCGCCGACCGCCACCGCAGTGTGACGATCAGCAACGTCGGCAGTCTCGACGACGCCGGCCGCGAGCCGGCGCAGCGTCTCGTGCACCTGATCGACGTGCTCGCTGACCGCGACGTGCCCACCACCATCGAAAGCGCCCTCCCACGCGACGATTTCGGGCGGCTGCGCCGCCCGCCCACCGGGGCCGGACGGATGCTCAGCCGACTGTCGACGCTGAGCTACTCACGCGGCAGAATCCCGTCCAGCACGATGGACAGATACTGTGAGGCGATCTCGTCGGCGCCCAGCGATCCGCCCGGGCGATACCACCGCACGGCCACCCAGACGGTGTCACGCAGGAAACGGTAGGCGAGTTCGACGTCAAGGTCGGCGCGGAATTCACCGTCGGCCACCCCGCGGGTCAGCACGGTGTGCCACAGCGACCGGAATTCCGCGTTGCGCTCACCGATATAGGAGAAGCGTTCCTGTGCGGCAAGGCGTTTGGCCTCGTCCTGGTAGATCGCGACGGCGTCGCGGTCGGCGTCGATGGATTCGAAGGACGCGACGACGAGCGCTCGCAGCGTGGCCGTCGCCGACAACCCGGCGTCGGCGATCTCGCGGTACCGCGCGAACAGGCCGTCGAGATAGCTCCGGAGGATCTCGTCGACGATCGATTCCTTGGAATCGAAGTGGTGATAGAGACTGCCGGACAGGATGCCGGCCGCATCGGCGATGTCGCGCACCGTCGTCGACCGCAGGCCCTGCTCGGCGAACATCCGGCTCGCCGTCGTCAGCAGTTCATCGCGACGAGAGGATCCGTTCCGTGACACCACCAGCTCACCCTAGCAACTGCTTGGGCGGCCCGCGCTCATCCTCGGCGCTTGCGCAGCTTCTTGCGGGCGCGTTCGTTCACCTTGGTCCACAGCGTGAGCTGGCTGTCGGCGAGGCGCGTGTCGGTCGTGGTGAAGGGCGGTGACATCAGCTCGGCGAGCTTGACCGGCAGCGTCGAGATCGCCACGGCGCGTGCGTGACTGAAGGTGTCGAAACCGGTCCTGCCGTGATATCCGCCCATGCCGGAGCGGCCGACGCCACCGAAGGGCAGGTTCGCGCCCATCAGGTGCAGGGCGAAGTCGTTGACGTTGATCGATCCCGAGCGGGTGTTGTCGGCGAGACGGTCGAAGCGTTCGTTGGTCGCGCCGCACCAATAGATGGTGAGCGGATGCGGCTGTCCGGCGATATGGCTGATGGCTTCGGTGAGGTCACGGTAGGGGTAGACCGTCAGGACCGGCCCGAAGACCTCCTCCTCGGCGATCTTCATGCCCGCCCGCACGCCGGTCAGCAGTGTCGGCGGGATCTTGCGGCGATCGCTCGCGGGCAATGGTTCGCCACCCGGGATCACCTGTCGTTTCACCGCGCCGAGTTCGACGGCGTCGTCGATCAGACCGAGAATCCGGGTGTAGTTCTTCTGATTGATCGTCGCCGTGTAGTGCGGATTGTCGTAAATGGTGTCGAAGCTCTGCGTCCAGCGCGCGATGACCTTGTCGGTGAACTCCTCGATCCGGGGTTCCGGCACGAACACGTAATCCGGGCACAGGCACACCTGGCCGCCGTTGACCATGCGGGCATCGGCAATGAGCTTGGCCGCCTTGTCGATATCGGCGTCGACGTCGACCACGGCGGGATTCTTCCCGCCGAGTTCCAGCGTCACCGGCACCAGGTTCTTGGCCGCCTCCTGTGCCACCGACGCACCGACCTCGGGTGACCCGGTGAAGAAGAGGTGATCGACCGGGAGCTTCGCGAAATCCGATCCCGACCCGTGCCGGGAGGTGATCACCGCGAACTCCTCGATCGAGAAATAGTCCGGGGCATGACGTGCGAGCACCTCGGTGGTGCGCGCGGTGATCGACGACGGCCGCATCAGGACGCGATTACCGGCCGCGAATGCCGAGCCCGCGGGCACGATCGTGAGCTGGAGGGGAAAGTTCCAGGGCCCCATGATGCCGACGACGCCGAGCGGATCGTGGCGGACCTGCTGTTTGAAACCCAAGGCGCCCTGCACCTTTGCGACATTGGACGTCTTCATCCACTTGGTCACGCCGCGACGCTGGTGGGTCAGGTCCATCATGACACCGACAATGTCGGCGGCGATCGACAACTCGCGGGGCCGCGCCCCGAAATCGGCGGTCAGCGCGGCCGCAATCTCGTCGGCGTGGTCGAGCACCAGCGACGAGAGCCGGGTGATGCGGTCGATGCGGGTCGCCGCGTCGGGGATGCCGTCGCGAAGGAACGCCGCCCGCTGGATCTCCAGCAGATCGGTCAGCGAGTGCTCCTCCGAGGTACCCCGAC
This sequence comes from Gordonia sp. (in: high G+C Gram-positive bacteria), assembly GCA_047605505.1. Lineage (GTDB taxonomy): Bacteria > Actinomycetota > Actinomycetes > Mycobacteriales > Mycobacteriaceae > Gordonia. The sequence continues at coordinate 4,392 of JASGFO010000089.1, forward strand.
CGGTACCCGCCCGCGCCGCATTCGATATGGTCATCGCCGCCCTTCCCCAAGGTTGTCGCCGGACGCCACCAGCGTATGCCGCGGCTCACCGCGCGGTGGCTGCGGCCCAGGCCGTGCCTATCCGAGGCGTTCGATGATGGTCACGTTCGCGGTCCCGCCGCCCTCGCACATCGTCTGCAGGCCGTAGCGGCCGCCGGTGCGCTCGAGCTCGTTGAGCAGTGTCGCGAACAGCTTGGCGCCGGTCGCGCCGAGCGGGTGACCCAGCGCGATGCCACCGCCGTTGGGGTTGACCCGCGCCGGATCGGCGCCGGTCTCCTTCAGCCAGGCCAGGACCACCGACGCGAAGGCCTCGTTGATCTCGATCACGTCGATGTCGTCGATGGACAGTCCGGTCTTGGCGAGGGCGTGTGCGGTGGCCGGGATCGGCGCCGACAGCATCATCACGGGGTCGTCCCCACGCACCGACAGGTGGTGGATCCGCGCCCGGGGAGTGAGTCCGTACCTGGCGAGCGCGGCCTCGGACACCACGAGCGTCGCCGACGCCCCGTCGCAGATCTGTGAGGCGACGGCGGCGCTCAACCGGGATCCGGCGGCGAGCGGCGGCAGGGCTGCCATCTTTTCCAGGGACGTCTCGCGCGGGCATTCGTCGACGACGCAGTCACCCAGCGGCACCAGCTCACCCGCGAAGCGGCCGGCCGCGGCCGCCGCCCGGGCACGCTCGTGTGACTGCAGCGCCCATGCCTCCATGTCCGCGCGGCTGATCTCCCAGCGGGTGGCCATCGCGTCGGCGCCGGCGAACTGCGAGATCTCGACGTCGCCGAACCGCTCCTGCCACCCGCGGGATTCGGCGGTGGGCGTGGTGAATCCGAAATCCTGGCCAGCGATCATGGCCTGGCTGATCGGGATCGCGCTCATGTTCTGGACGCCGCCGGCGATCACCACGTCCTGGGTGCCGCTCAGGACACCTTGCGCCGCGAAATGAATCGCCTGCTGACTCGATCCGCACTGGCGGTCGACAGTGGTCCCCGGAACGCTCAGCGGCAGACCGGCCGTCAGCCAGGCGGTGCGCGCGATGTTGCCGGCCTGTGGGCCGATCGCGTCGACGCAACCCAGGACGACGTCGTCGACGACCTCCGGGTCAAGGCCGGTGCGGTCGAGGATCGCGCTGATGACGTGAGCGCCGAGATCGGCGGGATGGACCTTGGCCAGGGAACCGTGACGTTTGCCAACCGGTGTCCGGACCGCGTCGACGACGTAGGCCTGCGGAGTGTTCATGACTATTCCCTTCGAAGGATCAGAAAGGTCAGGCTCGCTGACTGGAGATCGAGACGACCTCGCCGGTGAGGTAGGTCGTGTAGTCCGATGCGAGCATCGCGATGGTGGCGGCGACCTCCCAGACCTCGGCGGCGCGGCCGAAGGCCTCCTTGGCCTCGAGTTCGTCGAGGAGTTCGGTGCTGGTGACCTTGGCCAGGAAGGGGTGTTTGGCGAGTGATGGCGCGACGGCGTTGACGCGCACGCCGCAATCGGCGGCTTCTATTGCCGCACACCGTGTCAGCGCCATGACGCCCGCCTTGGCGGCCGCGTAGTGGGCCTGCCCGCGCTGAGCACGCCACCCGAGTACCGAGGCATTGTTGACGATGACGCCCGTGTGCTCGACGCCGCCGAAGTACCGCAGCGCCGCCCGGGTGGCGCGGAACGTGCCGCCCAGGGTGATGTCGACGACGCGATCCCACTCGTCGTCGGTCATCGCCACCAACGGGGTCTCACCGCCGAGTCCGGCGTTGTTGACCAGGACGTCGATGCGCCCCAATGCGGTTGCCGCACCATCGATCAGCGCATCGACCTGGGTGGTGTCGGAGACATCGCAGACCAGCTGCGCAACGGTCTGATCGGGAAACTCCCGGGCGAGTTCCGCGCGGGCTTCGGCGAGGCGGCGCGCATGCCAGTCGCTGACCAGCACGTCGGCGCCTTCGACGAGTGCGCGCCGCGCCGTGGCGAAGCCGATCCCGGTGCCGGCGGCGGCGGTCACCACCACCGTGCGGCCCAGCAGGAGCCCGTGCCCGGGGGTCTCGGCGGGTGGGACCGCCAAGGGGGAGCGCATGGATTCGGAGATCGTCATACCCGTGCCTCTCGGGGAAGGCCGAGCACGCGCTCGGCGATGATGTTGCGCTGCACCTCGTTCGAGCCGCCGTAGATGGTGTCGGCGCGGGTGAACAGGAAGAGCCGCTGCCAGTCGTCGAGTGCGGTGTGTTCGGGATCGGTGAGGTCGGTGGGCGCGTCGTCGCAGGTGATCCCCGCGCGGGGGGCGCGCAGTGCCGGCAGGTATCCGGGAATCAGCGACGGCGCCCCGGCCACCGCCATGGCCAGCTCGCCGAGATCGCGATGCCAGTTGGCCCACAATAGCTTTGCCACCGACGCGGCGCCGGCCGCGTCGGGGCCCGCCCCATCCAGGGTCCGCTGCGCGTGGGCCCGCATCACGTGCAGGCCGATGCGTGCGCGGGTGAGCCGCGCGGCGATCTCGGGGTTGGCGAGCGCCCCGTTGTCGCGTGCCAGTGTGGTGACGGCGTCGAGCTCCCGCGCGAAGCCGACCTGCTGTCCCAGCGTGGACACCCCGCGTTCGAACTGCAACAGCGCCATCGCGATCCGCCATCCGTCACCGGGGGCGCCGACGATGAGGTCGGCGTCGGTGACGGCATCGTCGAAGAACACCTCGTTGAATTCCGAGGTGCCGGTGAGTTGTTGGATGGGCCGGACCGTGATGCCGGGCTGATCGATCGGTACCAGCAGGAAGCTGAGGCCGCGATGGCGCGCCGAGCCCTTCTCGGTACGGCAGACCACGAAGAGCCAGTGCGCCACGTGTGCCAGCGAGGTCCAGATCTTCTGGCCGTTGAGGATCCAGCGCCCCGATGCGTCGGGGCGGGCGGTGGTGGCGACGCCGGCGAGATCGGAGCCCGCCCCGGGTTCGGAGTAGCCCTGGGCCCACAGCTCGGTCACGTCGACGATCCCGGGCAGGAATCGCGCCTTCTGTTCCGCGGTGCCGTATTTGATGAGGGTGGGGCCGAGGAGTTCCTCACCGAGATGGTTGACGCGGGCCGGTGCGTTGGCGCGGGCGTATTCCTCGTGGAAGGCGATGCGCTGGGCCAGGGTCGCGCCGCGGCCGCCGTATCGCGACGGCCAGCCCAGGCACGTCCAGCCGGCGCGGGCGAGGTGGCGATCCCATTCGAGGCGTTCGGCGAAGAACTCGTGCTCGCTGCCCGGCCCGCCCCGGCCGCGAAGTTTCGCGAAGTCGCCGACGAGATTCTCGGCCAGCCAGGTGCGGACCTGCGCCGCGAAGCGCTCCGCGGCGTCCGGCGTCGCAGCGGCCCATTCACCGAGGTCGACGGCGCGATCGGCGAGGTTGATCGTGCTCATGATCGCTAGCTTAACCTACCAAGCATTTGCTAGGTTGGTGACATGGTGAGCGTCTCGACGACCCCGGCCGCCGTGGAGCGGGCCGCGCGGCTGTGGCCCGAGGAGCCCGCGGTGATCGACAACCAGTGGGCCACGCCGGTCACCCTGACCTGGACGCAGTTCCTTGAACGGGTCGTCGACGTCGCCGCGGCCCTCGTCGCCGCGGGAATCGCGCCCGGCGACCGGGTGGCCCTGTGGGCGCCGAACAGTCACCACTGGCCGGTCGCGGCGCTCGGGGTCCACTACGCGGGTGGTGTGCTGGTACCACTCAACACGCGCTACACCACCGGTGAGGCGATCGACGTGATCGCCCGGTCCGACGCGAAAGCCGTCGTGGTGTCCGGGGAGTTCCTCGGCACCGACCACGCCGCCGATCTGCTCCGCGAGCACGGTGCGGCGCTGCCCGGCCTCGTCGTCCGGATTCACCTCTCGGACACCGGATCGCTCGCCGACGCCGCGTCACCGCACCCGGGCGCGACCGACTGGGCCGACTTCCTGGCCCGGGCCACCGACGGCACCCGGGCCGAGGCCCGGCGGCGAGCCGAGGCCGTCGCACCGACCGACCTGTCCGACATCCTGTTCACCTCCGGCACCACCGGAACCTCGAAAGGCGTTCTGGCCGAACACCGCCAGACCCTGGCCGGGGCATCGGCGTGGGGTGCCAACGGCGGTCTCGTCCCCGCCGACCGCTACCTCATGGTGAACCCGTACTTCCACACCTTCGGGTACAAGGCCGGCATCCTGCCCTGTGTGCTGTTCGGTGCGACGATGCTGCCGCTGGCCGTGTACTCCCCAGCCGAGGCCATGAAACTCGTTGCCGCCGAGAAGATCACGGTGTTCCCGGGAGCGCCGACCATTTTCCAGACGATCCTCGACGATCCTGCTCGGGACGCCCTCGACCTGTCGTCGCTGCGTCTGGTGGTGACCGGCGCGTCGATCGTGCCGGTCGTCCTCGTCGAACGCCTCCAGCGCGACCTGGGGGTACGCACCGTCGTCACCGCCTACGGCTTGACCGAGGCCAGCGGATTCGTCTCCACCTGCACCCCCGACGATGACGACGAGACCGTCGCGCGAACCTGCGGCCGCGCCTTCGCCGGCATGGAGATCACCCTCTCCGACGCCGGGGAGGTCCTGACCCGCGGCGCGATGGTGATGCGGGGATATCTCGACGACGCGCAGGCGACCGCCGAGGCCATCGACACCGACGGCTGGCTGCACACCGGCGACATCGGAACGCTCGACGAGCGCGGCAATCTCACGATCACCGATCGGCTCAAGGACATGTACATCTGCGGGGGATTCAACGTCTATCCCGCCGAGGTCGAACAGGCCCTCGCACGCCTGGACGGCGTCACCGAGTCGGCGGTGATCGGCGTGCCCGACGAGCGGCTGGGGGAAGTGGGCCGAGCGTACGTCACGGTGCGGCCCGACACATCCCTCGACGAGGAGACCGTGATCGCCCACGCGCGTGCGCATCTCGCGAACTTCAAGGTTCCGCGCTCGGTGATCTTCGTGACCGCGTTCCCGCGCAATGCATCCGGGAAGATCCTCAAACGCGAGCTCGTCGGATAGCGGTCACGGTGCGGCCGGCCGGGCGCGCGCCAACCGGGTGGCCGTAGTAGTTTCTGTCTTCGCCACATCCGGACAGCCGCGCCCTTCGCCCGCAGCCCGGACGAGCGGAGAGGATCGCGTATGCACGCCGGCTCGGAGGTCGGCCGCGGCCCGGCGTTGGCCACCAGCAAGGTGGCCGTCGCCGGCGGCTACGCGGCACAGGGACTCGGCTATGCGGCGGTCGTCACCGCGCTGCCGAGCTTCCAGGACACCTGGGACATCGGCGACGACGTCGTCTCCCTGCTCCTTCTGGGCACCTGCGTGATGGCCGGTATCGGTTCGGTGGCCGCGGATGTGATCGCGCTGCGATGGGGAAGTCGCGTCGCCGCCTGCAGCGCGCTCGTGGTCGAGGCCGCGGCTCTGGTCGCGATGGCGGTCGCCCCCGCATTCGGGGCCTTCCTCGCCGCCGTCGTCGTCTACGGCATCGGCCTGGGCACGATGGACGCCGCCGAGAACATGCAGGGTACGACCCTCGAAGCACGCGCCGGAGTTCCGTATCTCGGCCGCTTCTACGCGGCCTATACCGCCGCGGCGGGAGTGGCGGCCTTCGCGATGACCGCCTATCTGTCCACCGACGTCGGCGCCGTCGGGGCACTGATCACCGTCGCCGTATTGCAGGCGGGCGCCGCGGCGTTCGGCTGGATCGGTTTCGATCCGGCCCGTGAACGGGCGACAGGCGCCACGCAGACCGTCTCCGACACCCCACGGATCCCGTTGCCGCGGCGGGCCATCTGGCTCGTCGGTACCGTGCTGATGGCCATCTACATGCTCGATTCCGCGGTCTCCACCTGGAGCACCGTCTATCTGACCAACGCCTTCGACAACCTCAGCAACCTCGCGCCGCTCGGCTATGCGCTCTACCAGGGCACCACCTTGATCTCGCGGCTGCTCACCGATCGCCTCGAGATCCGGCTCGGGATCGTGCGCCTGGCACTCATCGCGATCGGCATCGGTCTCCTCGGCTGCGCCACGGTGGCCGCGATCCCCACCTTTGCCGGTGCCCTCGTGGGCTTCGCCATCACCGGTGTCGCCGGCGGCATCCTCATCCCGTTGACGTTCGCCGCCGCCGGGCGCATCCTGCCGACCCGCCGCGACGAGGTCATCGCCCGGGTCAACTTGTTCAACTATGCCGGCGTGATCCTGGGCGCGGTGACGATCGGGGCAATCGCCCACGGATCGGGCATCGGCTACGCCTTCCTGATCCCGGCGCTGGGGCTCGCGGCGGTCATCCCACTGACCCGGCGGTTGAACCGGCCGGTGTGACAGCGACCGCGCCACGACGACCCAGCCGCGCGGGAACGGGCACGGCGGAATAGGCGCAGACGGAATAGGCGCAGACGGCCGCTGGTTGCCCCAGCCATGAGCACCATTGACATCACCATCGACTCGTTCGAGGAGACGATCGCGCAGGACGGCATCGTGCTGCTCGACTTCTGGGCCAGCTGGTGCGGACCGTGCCAACGCTTCGGCCCGATCTTCGAGCGGGCCGCGGTGGCCCATCCCGAGATCGTCTTCGGCAAGATCGACACCGAGGCGCAGCAACAGCTCTCCGGCTCGCTGGGGATCCGGTCGATTCCCACGATCATGGCCTTCCGGGATGGCATCGGCGTGTTCAGCCAGCCCGGCGCGCTCGGCCCCGATCAGCTCGAGCAGCTGATCAGCGCCGTCGCAGGCCTCGACATGGACGAGGTCCGGGCCCAGGTCGCCGCGCAACAAGACTGACCGATCCGCGGGCCCGCGGCGGCATCGTCGCCGGTGCCGGTCATCCCGAATGCTCGAGATAGGCCGTGATCGCCTCGGCCAGACCGAGACGGCCGCCGCCGAGGTCGACGGAGATCCCGCCGCGCTGTTCTTCGGCGAGAAGCCCGCTGAGAGCGCCGGGCAGGAACGCGGCGACGTGATCGACGCGGTCGGGATCTACGTCGAGATCAGCGAACGCCCGCCGGCACGCCTGCGTCCAGTTCGGGGCCCACGACGACAGTTCGTTGGCGGTCTGCGGATAGTGTTCCGCCAGCTCCGCGCGCTCCCTCGGCAGTACCGAGCGCAGGTTCTCGACGGCCCGCCAGTCCGGGCCGGCGAGTCCGCGATAGATCTGCTCGACGATGTCATGGACGCGATCACGCGTCGTGCTCCGCGCGGCGTCGGCGGGCCCGGGCAGAGCCCCGCGGCGCTTGGCGATGTGGCGCAGGAGCGCCGCCCACAGTCCGTCGATATCGCCGAAATGGTATTTGATGGTGCCCCAGGAACCGCCGATGGCCGCGGCGATGCGGATGGTCGACGCCGCCTCGGGATCGCCGGAGGCCAGTGATTCCACCGCGGCGTCCAGCATCTGTTCGCGAGTCGGTCGCACGCGCCGGTTACGCCGGGGCAGGGCGGACGCGTCATCACTCATGGTCAGTCATGCTACCGTCGGCGCCCCACTGGGGATCGGTCACAATCCGAAACTCAGACCGGTCATCTTTTCCGCTGTCTCCCAAAGTTTTTCACCGAGAACAGGGTCTCCTGCCGCGGCCGGGAAACCGACCGCGACCGGCGGTCCGCTGAACCCGGTCAAGCCCCGCGGGCCGTAGTACTGAGCACCGACGGCGGCCTCGTCGGTGGCGGCCCGCACCGTGACGAGCGCACCGTCGGGCGCCGCCATGATGAACGTGCGCCGCAGCCACCGCAATGACCGGGCGGTGAACAGCCACTGCAGCCAGGCGCTCTGGTCCCGCATCACCCCGGACTGGGTGGCACCCGGGTGCGCGCCGACGGAGATCAGGTTCTCGTCGTGGCGGTCGAGACGGCGCTGGAGCTCGACAGCGAAGACCATCTGCGCGAGTTTGGATCGCGAGTACGCCCGGGCCGCCGAGAACGACCGGTCCATCGGGAGATCGTCGAAGGCGATCCCGCCGACACCGGAGGCCTTGGAGCCCACGGTGACCACCCGCGCGGACGGGGCGGCGGTCAACGCCGGTAGCAGTCGCGCGGTGAGCGCGAAGTGGCCGAGAAAGTTGGTGCCGAAGTCGGCCTCGAAGCCGTCGACGGTCAGCTCCCGATGTCGGCGCATCACCCCGGCGTTGTTGATCAGCAGATCGATCGCGGGGTGTGCGCTGCGCAGGGTGTCGGCGCAGTCCGCCACCGACGACTGGTCGCCGAGGTCGAGTCGCACGACCTCCAGGCTCGCCCCGGGCACGGTCGCGGCGATGTCGTCACGGGCCTCGTCGGCCGCCAGCGGATTGCGGCAGGCCAACACGACGTGTGCGCCGAGTCCGGCGAGCTGCCGCGCGGTCTCCCTGCCGATCCCCGAGTTCGCGCCGGTCACCACCGCCACGCGACCCGCCTGTGACGGCGCATCGCGCAGCGACCATCCGGTTCTCGCCATCTCATCCCCCGCATCTCCGGGCCTCGCGGCCATGCGCAGACCGTGCTACCACAGGCGACCGGACGATGACCAGGCGAGTGCAGCGGATGCGACCGTGACCTCGACGACAATGCGGAGAAGAATTACACCCGGTCCGATGGTCGGACTGTCCCCAACGGCCCCCGCAGACGGCGCTGGTAGCCTGTACCGGATTCACGGGACGATGACCTGCGTCGATCGTTGAACGAGCAGGCAGCCGAAAGTTGGGGTATGACGACGACCGCAGTCGCGCACACAGGCAATCGCGGAGCGGCTGTCGAGATATCGCGGGCTCGCGCTCCCCGCAAGGCCTATCTCCACAATGTCGATCTGATCCGTGCGACGACGTTCTCGCTGGTCATCTTCATCCACTGCCTCACCCAGACCACCGATGAGATCTCCAGCGTCCCGGTGAACGCAACCGGCCTGCTGATACACGTCACCCGCAACACCTTCTTCGCCCTGACCGGCTTTGTTCTGATGTATCAGAACTTCGACAAAGCGGATTTCTCTGCCCCCGCGTTCTGGTTCCGCCGGATCAAGCTCGTCCTGTTCCCGTATCTGATCTGGTCCTTTCTCTATTGGGCCATCAAGGACATGTGGGGCAACGGGCATCTCGCCGACATCCCCGACAGTCTCGACGTCTTCGCCAAGCTCGTGGTGTGGGGTACGTCGGGGTTCCACATGTACTTCCTGTTCGTGATGGTGCAGGTCTATCTGCTGTTCCCGCTGGTCGTGTGGCTGTTGCGGGCGACCGTCGGCCATCACGTGGCCGTGCTGACCGTCAGCTTCGCCCTGCAGGTGGCCGCGACCCTGATCATCACCCACTGGCGGCCGTCCCCGGAGGTCGCCACCTACTGGTGGCACTACTACGCGACCTTCGTGCCGTACCAGTTCTTCGTGCTCTTCGGGGCCGTCGCCGCCGTCCACCGCGACAGTGTCGACCGGTGGCTGGCGGGCAAGGGGCGCTGGCTGTTCCTCGCGCTCATCGTCACCGCGGCACTGGCGGTGTCGACGTTCCTGTGGCGGGTGTGGGGTGACGACCAGCGCCCGATCGACGCCAGCGCGGCCTTCCAGCCCACGCTGCTCCCGTTCATCGTGGTCGCGATGACCTGCCTCTACGCCGCCGCCACCTATTGGGCGCGTGAGCGGCGGCCGGAGACGCCGAGGTTCGCCCGCGCGGTGACGTTCGCGTCGAACCGCAGCTTCGGGGTGTTCCTGTGCCACGTGATGGTGCTGTTCTTCATCCTGCGCCCACAACTCGACGGCGGCCCGGCGATCCTGACGATCGGCCAGCCCTGGGGGACGATCGTCGTCTATGTCGCGACGATCCTCGGCGCCGTGGCCCTGATGGAGGTTCTCCGACGGCTGCCCGGCTCGGTGTACATCACCGGCCGCCCCCGACTGCCCTTGCTGCCGGACCGCGTGCGGGAACGGTTCCCCCGGCGCCGCTGAACGTCGGCGGTCGGGTACTGCTCGGTTGTCGGTGCCGCAGTGGGGGCACGTCACGGTGACCCGGTTCCACGACCGCTTCCCCCAGAACGCACGTCCACACTTGCGGCATTTGTGCGGTTCGGTGTAGTCGCCCGTACGGGAGGCCGATGCGGTGACAGCCATGGCGGAGCCCTCTTTTCCTGGTCCGGCAGAGCCGGGGAATGTCGTCGAAACATGCAGGCCAGTCGTACCATCGGCCGGGCCCCATGCCAGACCAACCGCCTTGATGTTCGTCCGTTCAGACCTGGATCCGCGAGTAGTGGCTGGCCAGTTTTGGGTTTGGGCGACGAAGG
>JASGFO010000090.1:0-14468 GCA_047605505.1 Gordonia sp. (in: high G+C Gram-positive bacteria)
ACGGGAGACGAGACCAGGGCGAGCGCAGCGACGGGAGATCCAGACGCACGCGCAGCGACGCGAGAACCATGCGCGAGCGCAGCGACGGGAGATCCAGACGCAAGCTCAGCGGGCGCGGAGACCACCGGGCCATCAGAGTGAGGGCCACCGCGATCGTGACGGTGACCGCGGCCGTCGCGGCCAGTGCGGGCACCGATCTCGCGACGGCGATGATGCCAACCACCTCGATGACCGTGCCCGCCCACGTCAGCGCGGCCATCCTGGTTGTCCCGGCGGCGATCGCGGCCAGCAGCAACACCTGCAGTACCGCCAGCGCGGCCCCGGTGTAGGTGAATACCCACAGGATCGTCGCGAGCGGGCGGTAGTCGGCGCCGACGACGAGTGGCACCGCCGGTCCGGCGAGGCCGGCAGCGACGGTGAGTACCGCCCCGATCGCGGCCACGACACCAATCGCACACCGCAACGACTCCCGCGAGCGGACTGGATCGGCCAAGCGCGGATAGGCGACGACTCCCACGGCCTGCGGCAGCCAGAACGCCACCTTGGTCGCGATGGCGCCGAGCGCGTAGACCCCGGCATCGGCGGCACCCAGGACCGCGCGGGCGAGGAGAAGATCAACCGACGACGCCACGATGAGCACCAGCTGCACCTGGGAGGCGCGCAGGACGTCGGGCACTGCCGCCGCGGCAGCCGGGGCGGGCGTCCCCTGGTTCCGGCGGCGACTCGACGATCCGGCGAGCACGCTCGCGCCACCCGCTGCCACGACGGCGCCGATCGTTCCCGCGAGCAGTGCGCCGCCGGGTCCGGCCCCCACCATCAGGGCGACGATCACAGGCACGGCGCGCAGCATCCCGGTGAGCGCAAGAATGCTGCTGAGCGCCCGAAAGGAGTGACGCCCCTGCAAGATTCCTTGTCCGGCGGCGATGACGGCCAGTGGCGGTGCGGTGGCCAGCGCAGCTGCCGTGGGCATCCATCCGGTGCGGGCGATCACGGCGACGACGGGCACCGCCACCACCGTGAGCGCCGTCACCACCGCGGTGCTCCGCACGATGAGGGCGCGTAACCCCGACACCTCGGTGCCGCGCGCGACCTCTCGGGCAACCACGGCCTGCAGGGCGAGCGCCGGCACCCCGAGCACGAGCATCGCCGATCCCAGAACAGCCAGTTCCCCGTACTCGGCAGGGGTCAGGAACCAGGCACTCGCCACCACGTGCACGAGATATGAGCAGAGGTTGGCCAGCATCGACCCGGCCGCCACCCAGCCCAGCGCGACACCCACGTGGCGGGTGGTGGTGGGAGCGGCCATGCGGACCAGTGTGCAGCAAACAACCAGGCGAGCGAAGCGACGGGAGACACCAGGCGAGCACAGCGACCGGCGATGACGCGTCGGGCGGATTCGGGCGGCATGAAACGATGGTGGCCATGTACGACCAGCACCCCATCGCAGAACACGACCCGTCCGACGTCGGTTCGCGCATCGATCCGGTCCTGGCACGCAGCTGGCTGCTGGTGAACGGTGCACAGTACGCGCGGTTCGCCCCGGCCGCACGGTCCCGCGCGGACATCGTCGTCCTCGACATCGAGGATGCCGTCGCTCCCAAGGACAAGCTCGGGGCCCGGGACAACGTTGTGCGGTGGCTGTCGCACACCTCTGACGATCATCCCGGCGGTTCCGGTGACTGGGTGCGTGTCAACGGGTTCGGTACGCCGTGGTGGGCCGATGATCTCGCCGCGCTCGCCCAGGTGCCGGTCGGCGGGGTGATGTTGGCGATGGTGGAGTCGGTGGATCACGTCACCGAGACCGCCAAGCGGCTGCCCGGGGTGCCGATCGTGGCGCTCGTGGAGACGGCTCGCGGGCTCGAGCGCATCAGTGAGATCGCCACGGCCAAGGGCACTTTCCGGCTTGCCTTCGGGATCGGCGATTTCCGGCGGGACACGGGTTTCGGGGATAACCCGACAACTCTGGCCTATGCGCGGTCACGGTTCACGATCGCGGCGAAGGCCGCACATCTGCCCAGTGCCATCGACGGTCCGACGGTGGGATCCGGTGCGTTGAGACTGTCCGAGGCGACCGCGGTCAGTGTCGAATTCGGGATGACCGGGAAGATCTGCCTGACCCCCGATCAGTGCGCACCGGTCAACGAGGGACTCTCTCCGACCCTTGACGACATCAGTTGGGCCCGTGAGTTCTTCGCCGATTTCGAACGCGAGGGCGGCGAGATCCGCAATGGTTCGGATCTGCCACGGATCGCGCGGGCCACCAAGATCCTCGAGTTGGCCCGCGCCTACGCGGTCGCCGAATCCGAGTTCTCCGACGAGCAGGGGCACAGCGCGCCGTCGGACACCTTCCACTACTGAGTCCGGTGATCCGAGGCGTGTCCGGGCGCGTGCTGCCGCTGCTCTACCTCGTCGGGGCAGGGCTGGCTGCGGTGATCGCGGGACCACTGCTGTCGGGTGGCTACCTGCTATACCGGGATGCGGTGTCGACGCCACGCTCGTATGTCACCGATTCCGCGCTCGGCATCGGCGATCTGGCGCCGCGAGCCGTGCCGCAGGATTGGTTTGTCGCCGTGGCCAGTTCGGCGGTCGACGGCGGGGTGATCGTGGTCGCGGTGATCGTCTGCGCGTTGGTGTTCACGGTGGTGGGATACGGGCGGCTCGCGGCCCGGCTCGTTCCGGCCGGCGGGCGGGGCGGCGCGGTGGCCGCGGGAATTGTCGCCGTATGGAATCCCTTTGTGGCCGAACGCCTTCTGCAGGGACACTGGGGTTTGTTGGCCGGCTATGCGGCACTCGGCTGGCTGATTGTCGCGGTGGCCGACGGGCAGTGGCCGGCAGTCGGCGGGCTGTGCGCGGTGGCGGGTCTCACCCCGAGCGGCTCGGTGCTGGCGCTGGTGGCGGTCGCGGTGACCGCGGCCGCGCTCCGGTGGCGCTCACTCCCCCACGACCTGGCGCTGTGGGTGACCTCGGCAGCGCCGTGGCTGGTGGCGACGCTCGTCGGCGGCGCGAGCCTGGATTCGGCAGGCTCCCTGGGTGTGCGGGCGTTCGGGTTGCGGGCCGAGCCGTGGTTGTCGCCGGTGGGAACAGCGCTGGGATTGGGCGGGATCTGGAATGCCGACGCCGTGCCGGCCAGCCGGTCGACATGGTGGGCGGCGGTCGCAACGGCCGGTTTTCTGGCGGTGGTGTTCACCGGCTCCCTCGTGGTGTGGCGCCACCGGACCCGGTTGACCGTCACCCTCGGGGGACTCGCCGTGGCGAGCTTCGCGGGGGTGGCGCTGACCGCGTTCGGCCCCGGGCAGTCGGCGCTCGCGGCCGTCGTCGACGCAGTCCCCGGGGGCGGGTTGCTGCGGGACACACAGAAGTTCCTGGCCCTCGCGGTGCCGTTCGCCGCGGTGGCGACCGCGGCCGCGGTGAGTGCGGCACGCCGTTACGTGCCTGCGGGTTTCGCCCTCGCCGGGGTTCTGCTGCCGGCGGTGGCACCGCTGCCGGATCTGGCGTGGGGGGTCGGTGGCGCGCTCACCCCGGTGCGTTATCCCACCGACTGGTCCGCCGTCGCCGCCCGGATTCCGGCCGATCAGGGGGCCGTCGCGATCCGGCCACCCGGCATGGTGCGGCACTATCGGTTCGCGCATTCGGCGTCACTCGACCCCGCGGCCCGGATGCTGCGGGCGCCCGTCGTCGAGTCCGGGGAGCTGCGCGTCGACGGGACCGTCGTCGACGCGCCGACCCCGCGGGCGGCGGCGGTCGACGCGGCACTGGCCGCCGGTGACCACGCGGCCCTGGCGCGTCTCGGGGTCGGCTGGATCCTCACCGAGCACGCCGACGGACGGCTCAGCGTGGCACGGATCGACGGCGTTCGTACCGAGGGCGCGTCGACACCTGATCGCCGGTGGGGGTGGGCCGCGCACCTCGCGTGGGCGGCGCTGATCGGGGCGGGCGGGGCGGTCCAGGTGGTGCGCTCAGCTCGTCGAAGACGGCCTCGATCGCATCGCAGCTCGCCGGCCAGGAGTACTGCCGGGACTTGCCTCGCGCGGCTGCGCCGAGCCGCCGGGCGACCTCCGGGTTCTCGATGAGTTTTCTTGTTGCACTGACCAGTTCGTCGAATCCGTCGGCAAGCAGCCCGGTCTCGCCGTCGTCGATGGACTCGGCCAGCCCCACCGAGTTCCGGTAGCCGATGGTCGGGACGCCGTGCTGCGCGGCCTCCATCACCGCCAGTCCCCAGCCTTCCTTGCGGGAGGGCATCAGGTGCACACTCGCGCGGGCCAGGATCTCGTGTTTGCGCCGTTCGGCGACGTGACCGTGAAAGGTCACCACCTCGCGAACTCCGAGTTTGATTGCTGCACTGTGTAATTCATCGAACCACCAACCGCTGCCGATGACGTCGATCGCCACCGGACGCCCCTGGCGGCGCAGCTCGGCGACCGCGGCAAGGGCGTCCTCGACCCGCTTGTGCGGCACCAGACGCGAGAGCACACAGATCCGCAGCGGATCACCCGGCGCCTCGTCGATGCCCGCAGGCACATCGTCGAGTCCGTTGTGGACCACCGTGATCCGATGGTCGTCGACGCCCAGCGCCACCAGCTCCCGCTTGGACGGCTCCGAGACGGTCACATAGCGGTTGCGCCGATGCGCCCACGGGGATACCCGCGATTCCAGGAACCAACCGAGACGGCCGAGGGCGCGCCCGGCCACCGGCCACTGCTCGCGGTGACAATGGTGCGACAGCAGGATCGTCGGCGCCCCGGACACCGCCGAGGCGAAGAACGGCACCCCGTTCTGCGTGTCGACGACGACGTCCGGCCGCAGACCCCGCAACCGGCCGAACCCCAGCCGACCGGCCACCAGCAGCGCGAGAATCCGCGGGTACACGGTGATCCGGCCGCCGGCCCGCACAAACCGCATGCCATCCCGGAACTCCTCGGCGGGCGCACCCCGGTAGGCTGCGGTGAGATAGGTGACCCGATCACCGCGGCGCGACAGCTCGGCACCCAGCCGTTCCAGATAGGTCTCACTACCGCCCCCTTGCGGGTGGCCGGTGTCGCGCCAGCACAGCAGCACGATGTCGCGTCGCGTGATCATCGCGGACCAGGCTAGCCCACCGCACCCGCTGACCGGCTCGCAGACCGACCCGGGCGGGCGGTGACATAGCATCGCCTCCGTGCTCATCGCGTCCGTGCCGACCACCCACATGCGCCGGTTTGCCACCCTCGGCCGGGCCGCAGGCCTGCTCGCCGACTTCCGGTATGAACAGTCCGACCCGGCCCGCTTCTACGGCGCGCTGGCCACCGACACGGCCACACTGACCGGTCACTTCGCCGATCTCGATGGCGCTGTCGTCCTCGACGTCGGCGGTGGACCCGGCTACTTCGCCGATGCCTTCACCCGACGCGGCGCCGACTATCTCGCCGTCGAGCCCGACCCCGGCGAGATGCACTCGGGTGGCCTCGACGTGCGCGGCACCGTGCGGGCCGCGGGCCAGCACCTCCCGTTTGCCGACGGATCGATGGACATCGCGCTCTCGTCGAATGTCGTCGAACACACCCCGTATCCCTGGCAGATGGCCGACGAGATGCTGCGGGTGACCCGTCCCGGCGGCATCGTGATCGTGAGCTACACGCTCTGGTGGGGTCCGTTCGGGGGCCACGAGATGGGTCTTGACCACTATCTCGGCGGCCATCGTGCCGCGCGCCGATACACGAACAAGCACGGGCATCCACCGAAGAACCTCTATGGCACCTCACTGTTCGCGGTCACCGCGGCCGCGGGCCTGCGGTGGGCGACCTCCCGCGCGGACTGCGCGGACCTCGTCGCCGCGTTCCCCCGCTATCTCCCGTCGTGGATGTGGTGGGTGCTGCGGATCCCCGGACTGCGCGAGGTGGCCGCGACCAACCTCGTGCTGGTGTTGCGGCCCCGATAGCGGGTGGTCGGAAGCGGTCAGTTCAGGTCGGCCGAGCACTGCAGGGGGCGGGCGGCCGAGACCGTCGTCGAGGAGACCACGTCCCCGTCGATGACGATGGTGCACGTGAGCCGCCCCCGGATCACCACCGCATCCAGCGTCGCGGTGGTCCCGCGCACCCGCGCCGTCTGCGACCACGGCGCCTGCGCGGTCGCCACCAGCTCGATCCCGTCGGCACTGCGGTACCGCAGACCGACCACATCACCGTCCCCGGTGATCCGATAGCGGACCGTGGTCGACGACGACGTCGCGGAGGCGGTGGTCTCCTCGGTGGTCTCGGTGGAGGTGCTCGTCGTCGACGACGGCGCCGACGAGGTCGATCGGGACAGGGCCGAGGAGCTCGTCCCGGCGGCGGCCGAGGTGTCGTCGCCACCGCTGTGCGAGGCGATCAGCACGACGGCGCCGATCACCAGGATCAGCGACGCGACGACCGCACCGATCAGCAGCAGCGTACGTCTGCTGCCGCCCCTGCCGCCCCCGCCGCCACCCGAGCTGGGCAGCGGCGCACCGTAATCGGGTGGCGGCGGGTGACCCGTCCCGTACGGCGGGGCACCGGCCGGGTACTGCTCCGACGGCGGGGAGAACGCCGGGTCGTCGGCAGGATCAAACGCACGGGTCTGGGGGCGCTGTTGATGCCGATCACCCGGCGGCGTGCTCATCTGCCCGATTGTGCCAAATCCGGGTGCCGCCCGGTGCCGGCATGTCCGTCACCTGGATGGTCGCCGACCACCTCAGCCCTCGGCGATCGCCTCCAGCGGCCGGGTCCGCGCCGCCCGCACCGCAGGCCACAGTGCGGCGAGCACCCCGACGGCCGCGGCGGCCAGCAACGTGAGGGCCATCAGACCCCACGGGAGCACCGGATCGCCGAGACCCCAGCGGGCCAGGGTACGGACCAGCGCCCAGCCGATCACCGCCCCGCCGACCACCCCGAGCACGGCGCCGTAGATCGCGATGAGCACCGATTCCAGGTAGATGGTGCGGCGGATCTGGCCGCGCAGCGTGCCGATCGCCCGCAGCATCCCGATCTCACGTTTGCGTTCCACCACCGACAGCGCCAGCGTGTTGACGATGCCCAGGATCGCGATCAGCAGCGCCAACCCCAGCATCGCATAGAGCACCGCGAGCATCTGGTCGATCTGGTCGGAGACACCGGATTTGAACTGGTCCCGGTCCTGCACCTGCACCGTCAGATAGTCGCGGGTGGCCTTCTCCAGATTCGTCCGCAGGGTCGCCACGTCGACACCCGGTGCCGCCCGCACGAAGATCGCGACGGTGGTCCGGTAGGTCTCCGGGATCACCGCGTCATACACCGACGAGCCGACCAGCCACGGTTGCAGGGCCTCGTTGTCGTCGTAGACGCCGGCGATGCGCACCGGCAGTGCCTGACCGCCGGGTTTGGTGAACGTCAGCACCTGCCCGCGCTGCCAGCCGCGTTCGGCCGCGGTCCGGGCACTGATCAGCATGCCGTCGGCGGGCACCTCCTTCGGCGCCCCGTCGTGCATGCCCATCGTGACCACCGACGAGAGCGCGCCCCCGTACACGGCGATGCCGCCCCGGGTCTCGCCGTCGATGTCGGCGCGCACCGCGCCCAACGAGACCGCTTGACCGACACCGGGAGTCCCAGCCACCACCGCAGAGACAGCGGCCGGCAGGGACAGCCCGTTGGCGCCGGCAACGATGTAGTCGGCGGTCACCGAATCATCGACGGCGGAGTCCACGGTGCCCTTGAACGAGCTGCCCAGGGTGCCGATCACCGCAACCAGCATCAACCCCAGCGTCAACGCGAAAGCTGTTGCGGCGGTGCGCCGCGGGTTGCGGACCGCGTTGGTCCGGGCGAGCCGGCCCACCGTCCCGAAGGGGGCGCCCAGGGCGCGGCCCAGACCGTCGACGATGGGGCGCGACAACGCCGGTCCGGCCAGCACCGCGGCGAGGATCGCCGCACCGGCGCCGATCCCGACGACGACCGCGCGCAGCAGACCCTCACCCCACGCGCCCCAGCCGATGGCGGCGATCGCGAGCACCAGTGCGACCACTCCCGCGATCGTCCGGTTCCGCAGCGGCGCAGCGCCTTCGGTGACACCCGCACGCATCGCGTCGATCGGCGAGGTCCGGGACGCACGCACCGCGGGCACCCAGGCCGACACCATCGTCACGATCACGCCGACGAACACCGACGCCACGATCGCCGACGGGCCGACCTCGAGTGGGCCGTCGGGCAGCCCGGAGGTCGAGGAGACGATCGCCTTCAGGCCGGCGGCCAGGCCGACGCCGACAGCCAGGCCGACGGCACCACCGAGCACGCCGACGACGAAGGCCTCGAACAGCACCGACCGCGAGACCTGCGGCCGGCTCGCACCGATCGCCCGCAACAGCGCGAGCTCCCGATTCCGTTGCGCCACAATCATCGAGAAGGTGTTGTAGATGATGAACGTCCCGACGACGAGGCCGATCGCGGCAAATGCCAACAAGATTCCGGTGAAGATGGTCAGGAACTCGTTGACCTGATCCTTCTGTTCCGCGCGCGCCTCGTCGCCGGTCTGCACCTGATAGGCGTCGGCGGGCAGCGCCGCCGACACCCGCCGGGCCAGCTCCTCGGGACTGACACCCGACCGCGCCGACATGTCGATGACCTTGACGTGCGCCCCGTCGGAGAACAGTCCGGCGGCGGTCTGCGGGTCGAATTGGACGTTGGTGTAGCCGCCCGACACCGACGGCAACTCGAAGAGACCGACGACAGTCACCTCGAGTGGCCCGCTATTGCCCTGCCCGACAACCACCTTGGTTCTCGATCCGACATGCAGGCCGGCGGCGTCGGCGGCCGTCGAGTTCAGCAGGATCTCGGTGGGACCGGCCGGTGGCCGCCCGCCCGGGAGGATGTCGAGGGGCGCGAGCGCCTGATCGGCCGGGATATAGGACGTGCCGATGCTCGGGGCGCCACCGGTCTGGTGTGCCGTGCCGTCGGCGCGGGCGATCGTGACCGATCCCTGCTGATCGACCGTCAACCGGTCGATGCCGAGTTCCGCCGCGCGCGAACGCAACTGGTCGGCAACCGCGGTCGGGATACCGTCCGACGACCGGCTCTCCGGGGTGACCTCGACCGCGACACCGGGCAGAGCGCTGTCGAAGATCGAGTTGAACGCGGTGGAGATCGACGAGGTGAACACCACCGACCCGGCCACGAACGAGGTGCCGAGCACGATCGAGAGCACGGTCAGGACAAGACGGAGCTTGTGCGCCCGCAGATTGCGCAGCGAGACCGTGAGCATCACACGAGAGGTCGGCATCCCTCAGCACTCCGGGGAATCGGCGGCGGTGTCGGATTCGACGGCGGTGTCGGATTCGACGGTGCCTGCGGTGTCGACCGGATCGTCGAGATGCCGCATCACCTCGAAGACGTCGTCGGCCGAGGGCCGCGAGAGCTCCCGCACCACGTTGCCGTCGGCGAGGAAGACCACGCGGTCGGCGTACGACGCGGCGCGCGGATCGTGGGTGACGATGACGACGGTCTGCCCGAACTCGTCGGTGGCCGCCCGGAGGATCTCCAGCACCTCCCCCGAGGAGCGGGAATCGAGGTTGCCCGTCGGCTCGTCGCCGAAGATGATCGCGGGCCGGCCGACGAGCGCCCGGGCACACGCCACCCGCTGCTGCTGGCCGCCGGAGAGCTCGGTGGGCAGATGACCCAGCCGGTCGGTGATGCCGAGCCGGCCCACGACGGTGTCATACCACTCGCGATCGATCACCCGGCCGGCGATGTCGGCCGGCAGCGTGATGTTCTCGGCCGCGGTGAGGGTCGGCACCAGGTTGAACGCCTGGAAGACGAAGCCGATGCGGTCACGCCGCAGCATCGTCATCTCCTTGTCCGAGAGCGCCGTGAGATCGACGTCGCCGATATACGCCCGCCCCGACGTCGCGACATCGAGCCCGGCCAGACAGTGCATCAACGTCGACTTGCCGGAGCCCGACGGGCCCATGATCGCGGTGAACTCCCCCGCCGCGAACTCGATGGTCACACCGTCCAGTGCATGGACCGCGGTGTCACCGCTGCCGTAGACCTTGGTCAGATTCTCGGCACCGGCGGCCACCGTGACCGGTGTGCTGGAAGTGGGGCTTGGCGCAGTTGTCATGCCCACCACCGTGCCAGGCTCCGCGGCCGATCACCATCGGGAATCCCCCGGAGAAGCACCCGCAGTGATGAGGCACTCAGTCGGCCTGCCCTCCCCGCGTCGCGATCGCCCGTGCCGCGATCCCCTGGGGTGCCGATCCCGCCGTCGCCCGGCGGGGGAAGCGCACCTCGATCGCGTGGAACCGGGGCGGCGCGTCCGCGGTCGCGATCAGCAAGATGCGGGCGCGGTAGTTCCGGCCGGGCTTGTCGGGCAGCCAGTTGCCCCAGGCCAGCGACGACATGGTGCCCGCGGCGAGTCCCGGCAGCGGCGCCGTGGAGAAGATCCGCGTCTTGCGCATCGCCCGTTCCCGACCGGTCAGCACGGCCTGGCCGGTCACCGGTTGCGCCGCCGCCGTGGTGGTCCAGAAAATGCGGGTGTTGCGGCCACGCGACCGTTCGAGGACCAGGAAGTCGGTGGTGTTGACAGCGATCACGTCGGCGACCGACCGGCCGGGGTCGGGCCGGTAGACGTATTCGCCACCGCCGAACGTCGACAGCCGGGCCGTGCCGGCCGGATCCTGGCGCAGCGCACCGGCGGTGATCACGCTGATCGCGCCGCCGGGGCCGACGGCGACCCCGGTGATCCCACGCCCGCCGACCACCCCGGATCCGCGGGCCGGCCGCCAGGCCTTCGGCAGGGCCAGATCTCGCACATAGGTGCCATCCGATCCGAGAATCCGGACGAACGGGTGGGCACCGCCTCCGCCGACCACATATCCGGCGCCGACCTGGCGGATGCCTTCGAACTGCGCACCGCCGGGCAGGATCGGGGTGTTCCCCGGGCCCGTCACCAGACCGCCCCCGGTCGGCATCGGCAGCCCGAGATGGGCAATGGCGGCGTCGTAGTCGATCCGGGCGGTGAAGAACCGGGCCGGGGCGGCATCACCGGAGATCAGCACATAGCTGCCGTTGCCGGTCCGGTCGATGCCGGTGATACCCGCCAGGGTCGGGATCGGCGGAGCCGATGCGGAGTCGGTATAGCGGGTGCTGACGGTGGGTGCGGGCGCCGCGGCAGCCACACCCACGCCGAGTGGGAACACAAGAGCCAGGGAAACACCGAGTGCCCCCCAGGAGCGCAGTCTCATGGGGGGCAACGATACCCCAGCGTGGAACCGACGTCTCACGTGAGGGTTGAGGGTTTACTCACCCAACCGCTGCTTGAGCTGGTCCAACTCGTCGCGCAGCGAACTCGGCAGACGGCCACCGACGAACTCGAAGAGTTCCTCGATCAACGGGATCTCCCGGCGCCACTCGTCGGCATTGACGGCGAGAACCTCCGCGACGTCGGCGGCGGGCACGTCGAGCCCGGAGACATTGATCTCCGCCGGGTCGGCGACGATGCCGATGGGGGTGTCGACCCCGGAGTTCCGGCCTTCGATGCGGCTGACGATCCACTCGAGCACGCGGCTGTTCTCACCGAAGCCCGGCCACAGGAACCGGCCGTCGTCGCCGCGACGGAACCAGTTGACGTAGAACACCTTGGGCAGCTTCGCGGCGTCGGCGTTCTTGCCCAGCTCGATCCAGTGGGCGAAGTAGTCACCCACGTGGTAGCCCAGGAACGGCAGCATCGCCATCGGGTCGCGGCGCACGGTGCCGACCGTGCCCTCGGCCGCAGCCGTCTGCTCCGAGCCGACGGTGGCACCCAGGAACACGCCGTGCTGCCAGTCGCGGGCCTCGGTGACCAGCGGCACGGTGGTCTTGCGGCGGCCGCCGAACAGGATCGCCGAGATCGGCACGCCCTGCGGGTCATCCCATTCCGGCGCCAGCGACGGGCACTGGGTCAGCGGGGTGCAGTAGCGCGAGTTCGGGTGCGCGGCCGGGGTCTCCGATTCGGGGGTCCAGTCGTTGCCGAGCCAGTCGGTCAGATGCGCCGGGGTCTCGCCACCGATGCCCTCCCACCAGATGTCGCCGTCGTCGGTCAGGGCGACGTTGGTGTAGAGCGTGTTGCCGTGGTCGATGGTGTGCATCGCGTTGGGATTCGAGTCGGCGCTGGTGCCGGGCGCCACGCCGAAGAAGCCGAACTCGGGGTTGATCGCGTACAGGCGGCCGTCGGCACCGAACCGCATCCACGCGATGTCGTCGCCGACGGTCTCCGCACGCCAGCCGTCGATGGTCGGCTGGATCATCGCGAGGTTGGTCTTGCCACAGGCACTCGGGAAGGCCGCCGCGATGTAGTAGACCTTGTCCTCGGGGCTGATGAGCTTGAGGATCAGCATGTGCTCGGCCAGCCAGCCCTCGTCGTGGGCGAGCACCGACGCGATGCGCAGCGCATAGCACTTCTTGCCCAGCAGCGCGTTGCCGCCGTAACCGGAACCGTACGACCAGATCTCCCGGGTCTCCGGGAAATGGGTGATGTACTTCTCGGGGTTGCAGGGCCAGGCGACATCGGCCTCCCCCGGCGCCAGCGGCGCACCGAGCGAATGCAGCGCCTTGACGAAGAAGCCCTCGTCGCCGAGGAGGTTCAGCACGTCGGTGCCGACGCGGGTCATGATGCGCATCGAGAGCACGACGTATTCGGAGTCGGTGATCTCGACGCCGAGCTTGGGATCGTCGGAGCCGAGCGGCCCCATGCAGAACGGGATGACGAACATGGTGCGTCCGCGCATCGAACCGCGGTACAGCTCGGTCATCGTGGCCCGCATCTCGGCCGGGTCGACCCAGTTGTTGGTCGGTCCCGCGTCGGCCTCGTTCGCCGAGCAGATGTAGGTCCGCGACTCGACCCGCGCCACGTCGGCAGGATCGGAGTTCGCGAGGAAGGAGTTGGGCTTGAGCTCCTCGTTGAGCTTGACCAGGGTCCCCGCGGCCACCAGCTGCTCGGTGAGACCGGCCCACTCCTCGTCACTGCCGTCGGACCAGACGACCCGGTCGGGCTGGGTCAGCTCCGCCACCTCGGCCACCCACGCGAGCAGCTCCGCGTGGGTGGTGGGTGCGGCACTGGGATCCAGGCCAGGGATAGTCGCTGAGGTCATGCGCTCCTCCTCGGAGTCGGCCATCGATAGCGGCGGCCGGATACGTCGGCTGAGTCCCAGGATACGACGCCGGAACGTTCGCCAGGCCCGGGGGCTGCGCAGATGCGGCCCAGACCACAGTTTCAGCCGATTCGCCCGGTATCGGTGGGACGCCACGTTCCGGTCGCCTCGTCGAGCAGCTGGGCGCGGTAGCTGCCGTCGGCGCCGACCTCGGTCACCCGGTCCACCTGACCGTCGAGATCGGCGTCGGTGTAGACCGTCAGCCCGCCCGGCCCGGAGCGGGTCAGCGACTCGGCGACCCCGTCGGCGTCGGTGTCGAGATCAGGTGGCCCGAGATCCCACAGCCTGCCGTCGTCGTGCAGCCAGAGGTGATCGCCGGGGTCGACGATGGCCTCGTCCTCGCCCGGCAGCAGGTACTCCGGCAGTGGCGACGCCCCCGGCAGCGCGGGGTGGGCGGCGGCGAACCCGGGCGCATCGGCGCCCTCGTCGGGCAGCAACGGTTCCATCAGGATCCTTTCCTCGTGATCTCGGCGGCCTGCGGCCAGAGCTCGTGGGCCCGCGCCGCAAGGGCCTCGTGCAGGTGCCGGGCGGCGGCGGCCGGTGGGGCCGACCGGTCGACGCGGAGTCGGCGCAGTGTCTCGTCGATGGCGGCGACGTCGGCGGTGATCTGCCGGAGGCGGCGCTCGTGGTGGCGGCCGATCCGGCTCGTGAGCCGGCTCTCGGCCTCCCCGATGCGCAGCCCGACCCGATGTTCGAGGACGCCCCGGACGTCGGCGAGCGCCTCACTGAACCAGGACCGCAACTCGCTGCGGCGCACCGCGGCACGGCGGGCACCGATCACCCAGATCGCCATGATCACGCCCAGCACCAGCGCCACCGGCATCGCAAACCACTGCACCGTGTGCACCGCGGCCAGCGGCGCCACCGCGAGCCGCCCCACCCCGAGCCCACTCGAGGCGCCGAGCAGGATCAGCAAGGCGTCCTCGGTGCCGCGCCGGCCGGTCGGCGCGGCCCGGTACGGCACCGCGACCGGGCCGGGCCCGGTGGGTGCGGTGCCACCCGGGTCGATACCCAGCAGGGCCGTCGCCGCGACCTCGTCGATGCGTTCGGTGAGGTCGTCGTCGACGCCGGCGGCCAGCGCGTCGATCCGCGCAGTCAGCCAGGCCACCTCGGCGTCGGCGGTGCGGGCCTGCGCACAGCGGGCGGTGGCATCGGCGGCGAGTACCCGGATCGCGCCGGCCACCCCGGTGAGGGCGTCGGCCCGGGCGGCAGCGAGACCGGCGCGCACCGCGCCGAGCCGATCGAGGCGGCCCCGGTCCCGGTCGGCGATGAGTCGACGGCGGCGGCGGGCCAGCGCGTCGGCGACGGTTTGCGGGTCCGGTGC
>JASGFO010000091.1:0-14339 GCA_047605505.1 Gordonia sp. (in: high G+C Gram-positive bacteria)
TTCCTGCTCGACGCGTTCGCCTATGGCGCGCCCCCGCACGGCGGCATCGCCTTCGGCTGGGACCGTACGGTCTCGTTGCTGGCCGGTGAGCCGTCGATCCGCGAGGTCATCGCGTTCCCGAAGTCCGGGGGTGGCGTCGATCCGCTCACCGACGCGCCCGCACCGATCACCCCGGCACAGCGCAAGGAAGCGGGCATCGACGCCCCGGCGGCCAGAGGTCGCGGGACCGCATAGACGGTCGGTCCGCGCTCGACGACCGGCCCGGCCACCGCGGTCGGTGTGAGTGCGGTCGGCGCGCGGGCCGCGGGGGTCTGTGATGAGATTTCAAGTGCTGCGGTGGCCGGTGGAGACGGCTCCCGCAGCGAAGTGGTGGCCCGGGCAAGGGTGGCTGCCGGCGAGAAGTGGAGGTTGACAGGTGACGATCAAGGTGGCGCTGGAACACCGGACGAGCTATTCCTTCGATCGGCCTGTCAAGATCTTCCCGCACGTGGTGCGGCTGCGCCCGGCCCCGCACTCGCGGACCCCGATCGAGGCGTATTCGCTGACCGTGGAGCCCGAGGGGCACTTCCTGAACTGGCAGCAGGATGCGTTCAGCAACTACCTGGCCCGCCTGGTGTTCCCGGAGCCCGCGACGTCGCTGTCGATCACGGTCAGCCTGGTCGCCGACCTCACCGCGATCAATCCGTTCGACTTCTTCATCGAGGACTGGGCCGAGCACTACGGCTTCTCCTATCCGCCCGAGCTCCTCACCGATCTCGAGATCTACCTGCGCCCGGTTGGGGTGACCGAGGGCGAGTTCGCGGGCGCCGAGGTGCATCCGCTCATCGCCGAGTTCGCCGCCGCCCACCGGCCGACCGGCACGATCCGGATCATCGACTTCCTCGTCGCACTCAACCAGGCCGTGCAGAAGGCCGTCGGCTACACCGTCCGCCTCGAGCAGGGGGTGCAGACCCCCGAGTACACGCTGTCGTCGGCGATCGGTTCCTGCCGTGACTCGGCGTGGCTGCTCGTGGCGATCCTGCGGGAGCTGGGGCTCGCGGCCCGCTTCGTGTCGGGGTATCTCGTGCAACTGACCTCGGACGTGAAGTCCCTCGACGGCCCGTCCGGCCCCGACGCCGACTTCACCGACCTGCACGCCTGGACCGAGGTGTACCTGCCCGGCGCGGGCTGGGTCGGAATGGACCCGACATCGGGTCTGTTCGCGGGCGAAGGGCATATTCCGCTCGCCGCGACCCCGAGCCCGGGTGCGGCCGCGCCGATCACCGGCGCCACCGGCAAATGCCACGCGACCCTCGACTTTTCCAACAGCGTCACCCGGTTCCACGAGGATCCGCGGGTCACCTTGCCCTACACCGACTCCCAGTGGGAGCGGGTGCGCGAGCTCGGTGCCGCCGTCGACGCCAAGATGGCGGCAGGCGATGTGCGCCTGACGATGGGCGGTGAGCCGACCTTCGTCTCCATCGACAACCAGACCGACCCCGAATGGACGACCGCGGCCGACGGCCCGCATAAGCGGGAACTCGCCTCGGCGCTGGCCGAACGACTGCGTGCCGACTACGCACCGACCGGTCTCGTGCAACGCAGCCAGGGCAAGTGGTATCCCGGAGAACCGTTGCCGCGCTGGCAGATCGGCCTGCACTGGCGGACTGACGGCCAGCCCATCTGGCACCGTTCGGAGCTGCTGGCCGACCCGTGGCCGGACCGGGTGGCCGCGGCCGCCGGGATCGACGCCGAGATCGCCGGCCCGCTGCCCGACGCCGACTCGGCGGCGGCCGCGCAGACCTTCCTGCTCGCCTTCGCCGGGAAGCTCGGGGTGCCGGCGTCGCAGGTGATGCCCGCCTACGAGGATTCCGTCGCGCGGATGCGTGAGCTCGCGGCGCTGCCACCGGGCGATCCGGGCGCCGACCCGACGGCCGCGGCCGCGCGCGCCCTGCAGGTCGCCGAGCTGGCTGCCGAGGCCGACGATGCCGACGTCGATCTGACACCGCCCGAGGACGGCACCGCCGCCCGTCGGGAACTGCTGCGCCGGCTCGACGCCGCGGTCGAGCACGCGACCGCCTACGTCCTGCCGTTGAGCCGCTCCGACGACGACACCGCCTGGAACAGCGCCGTGTGGACCACCCGACGTGGGCGGCTCGTGCTCACCCCGGGCACCTCGCCCGCAGGTCTGCGGTTGCCGCTGAACTCGCTGTCGTGGGGGCCCGCGCCGGTGGTTTACACCGCCGACCCGTCGGCGGTGCCCGCCGCGCTGCCCGGTGACGTCGCCGATGCCCTGGGCTACACGGTGATCGAACTGCCCCCCGGTACCTTCGTGCCGCGCACCGCGCTGGTCGCCGAGCAGCGCGGGGACACCCTGCACGTGTTCCTCCCGCCGACGTCGACACTCGAGGAATACCTCGCGATCGTGGAGATGATCGAGGACGCCGCCGCCGCGACGGAGACCCCGGTCGTCGTCGAGGGCTATGGTCCGCCCGCCGATCCGCGGCTGACGACGCTGACCGTCACCCCCGACCCCGGCGTGATCGAGGTCAACATCCAGCCGACCGGCAGCTTCGCCGAACAATCCGATCTGCTGGCGTCGCTCTACGACCACGCCCGGCACGTCCGGCTCGGCACCGAGACCTTCGACCTCGACGGCAGCCACGGCGGCACCGGCGGCGGCAACCACATCACCCTCGGCGGACCGACCCCGGCGGACTCGCCGCTGTTGCGGCGTCCCGACCTGCTGGTGTCGATGCTCACCTACTGGCAGCGGCATCCGTCGCTGTCGTATCTGTTCAGCGGCAAGTTCATCGGCACGACGAGCCAGGCGCCGCGCGCCGACGAGGGCCGCGAGTCGGCGCTCTACGAGATGGAGATCGCGTTTGCCGAGATCGACCGGCTCGCCACCGCCGTCGCACCGGGGGAGGACAGCGCCCCGCCGAACCCGTGGGTGACCGACCGCGCGCTGCGGCATCTGCTCACCGACATCACCGGCAATACCCACCGCGCCGAGTTCTGCATCGACAAGCTGTACAGCCCGGACTCGCCCCGCGGCCGCCTCGGTCTGCTGGAGCTGCGCGGGTTCGAGATGCCGCCGCACCACCAGATGGCGATGGTCCAGTCGCTGCTCGTGCGGTCGCTGGTGGCGTGGTTCTGGGAGCAGCCCTACCGGGCGCCGCTGCTGCGCCACGGCGCCGACCTGCACGGCAAACACCTGCTGCCGCACTATGTGATCGCCGACATCGCGGCCGTCGCCGCCGAGCTGCGCACCGCCGGGTACGGGTTCGAGACGTCGTGGCTCGACCCGTTCACGGAGTTCCGGTTCCCGCGGCTGGGCACCGTGCAGATCGGCGAACACGAGGTCGAGCTGCGCGGCGCCATCGAACCGTGGAACACCCTGGGTGAGGAGGCCACCGGCTCGGGCACCGCCCGCTACGTCGACTCGTCGATCGAACGCGTCCAGGTGCGGGTCACCGGCACCCCCGACGACCGGTTCGTGCTCACCTGCAACGGCCACCCCGTCCCACTGCTCCCGACCGGCCGGGCCGGTGAACGGGTGGCAGGCATCCGGTTCCGGGCGTGGCAGCCGCCGAGCTCACTGCACCCGACCATCACCATCGACACCCCGCTGACCTTCGACGTCGTCGACACCACCGCGGGACGGTCGGTCGGCGGCGCCACCTACCACATCGTGCACCCGGGTGGCCGCGCCTACGACCGCCCGCCGGTCAACGCGGTGGAGGCCGAGTCGCGCCGCAACGGACGGTTCGAGGCATCCGGACATACCGCCGGTGATCTCGATGTCGGACTGCTGCGGGAACGCCGGATTCGTCAGACTGTCGACACCGGGGTCCCCGGGATCCTCGATCTGCGGCGGGCACGTACAGTGCTGCGGTGAACGTTTCTGCGGTGAATGTTTCTGCGGGCGGAGCGCCGCCCGCGGTGTTCGACAGGTACCGCTCCGACGGCTACACGCTGTTCGACCTCGAGCAGTTCAATGGGGCCGGCCTGCGGATCCCGGCGCCGGCCCACTACGACGAGATGCTCGACGCGGCCGGTGCGGTCCGGCCGGCCTGGGACGAGCTGGCCACCATCTACGGCATGCACGGCGACTCCCGCCTGCAGGCCCTCGCCTCGCGGCTGTCGTCGGCGGTGGTCGACGACGGCGTCGTCTACAACGCCGTCGACCGTGAGCAGACCATTGCCCGGCCCTGGCAGATCGACCCGGTCCCGCTCATCGTCGACGGGGTCGAATGGGCCGGACTGGAGAAGGCGATCCGGCAGCGGTCGATGCTGCTGGACCTGGTCTTGGCCGACCTCTACCACGACCAGACGTTGATCGCCTCGGGGCTCATCCCGCCGGAGATGGTGTTCGGGCATCCGGGGTATCTGCGCAAGGCCGCGCGCCTGGACGTTGCCGGTCCGCACGCGCTGTTCCTGCACGCGGTGGACATCGCCCGCACCGCCGACGGCCGCCACGTCGCCTACGCCGACCGCACCCAGGCGCCGTCGGGCATCGGGTACGCGATCGTGGGCCGACGTCTGCTCTCCCGGGCGTTCCCGCAGGTGTTCCAGGCGTCGGCGCCGAGGCCGATGGCCACCTTCGCCGGCACCCTGCGGCTGGCGCTGTCGGACTACGCCCCACCCGGCGTCGACGATCCCACCGTGGCCGTGTTCAGTCCCGGCAGCATGTCCGAGACGGCCTTCGATCAAGCGTATCTCGCCTCGGTGCTGGGCTTTCCGCTCGTCGAGGGCACCGACCTGACCGTGCGCGACGGTACTGTTTACATGCGTTCGCTGGGCAAGTACAAGCGGGTCGACGTGCTGTTGCGACGGGTCGACGCCGCCTACGCCGACCCGCTGGATCTGCGGACCGATTCCCGACTGGGGGTGGCCGGTCTGGTCGAGGCGATCTCCCGGGGAACGGTGACCGTCGTCAACACCCTCGGCAGCGGTGTCTGCGAGAACCCGGCATTGCACACCGTCCTCGACCGGCTCGCCCGGGAATTGCTCGACGAGGACCTCGCCCTGCCGTCGGTGCCGACCTACTGGGGCGGTGACGAGCGGCAGCGCAGCAAGCTGATCGCCGACGTCGGTGCGCTCGTCGTGACCAACACGCGCACCGGGGAGGAGGTCGTCGGTCCGCTGGCCGATGCGGCCACCCGTGACCGGCTCGCGCGGGCGATCGCCGCGCGCGGTCACGAGTGGGTGGGCCGCGAGGTCACCGCCTATTCGGTGGCGCCGACGATGACCCCGGGCTGGGCGTCGGGCCGGATCGGGGGCTCGGTGCGGGCGGCACCGGTGTCGGTGCGGGCCTTCAGCGTGGCGCAGGGACCGACCTACGCGGTGATGCCCGGTGGTCTCGCGTCGGTGCTCGCCGACGGCGTCGGCGGCGCCGCCCTGCAGACGGTGGCCGCCAAGGATGTGTGGGTGACCAACGCCGGTGCGGGCGGTCATGTGTCGCGGCGCAGTGAGCGGCGCGTCGGTGGCGCCGACGAGACCGATGTGTTGCCGTCGGGGCGGACGATGATGTCGGAGTACGCCGACGTGGCCGCAGCCGGCAGTCCCCGGGTGCTGTCGGACATGTTCTGGCTGGGCCGCTACGGCGAGCGGACCGAGCAGGTCACCCGGATGGCGAAGGTGGCGCGCGAACGCTACCAGGATTTCCAGTACCGGCCGTGGATGAACGGCACCGCGGCGGTGCCGCTCATCCTGCACGCGGTGGCCGAGGTCACCGGTACCGCGCACTTCCTGCACACCGAGGAACTGTTGGTCGCCGACGCGACCGCGCACCCCTCGCCGGAGCAGGTCAATGCCGCGATCACCCGGATCGCCGACCTCACCGTCGAGCGGCAGGTGCCCGGGACCGTCGCCTACGCGGTCGACCGGCTCATGTCGACCACCCGCGCGATGCGCGATCAACTCTCCACCAGCACCTGGATGGTGTTGGCGCCGGTCGAACGCAGCGTGGAGGTCCTGGTCGAGCAGGTCCGCGGGGTCCGCGAGGCGGGGCCGTCCGGCGGGGCGTCGACCGCGGCAGCCCTCGACCTGGGCCCGGACCTGGCCCGCGCGCACGAGGAGATCCTGCACGGCGTGCTGGGTCTGTCCGGTCTGCAGGCCGAGTCGATGGTGCATGACCCGGCCTGGCTGTTCATGGACGTCGGCCGCCGGATCGAGCGCATCATCACTCTCGCCGACCTGACGAATGCGATGTTCGCGACCGCCCGCGAGTCCGCCGTCGAGCAGGGCTTGCTCGAGACGTTCCTGACCGCAGGCGAGTCCGCCGTCATCTACCGTCGGCGCAGCCGCGGCCTGTATCGCCTGCTTCCGGTCCTGCAACTGCTGTTCTTCGATGAGACGAACCCCCGCGCGCTGATCTATCAGCTCGACCGCCTGCGGGCCGGACTGTCGGGGATGCCGGAGACCCTGCGGTCGGCGACTGCCGAACGCATCGTGGAGGAGTTGACCGTGGAACTGCGGCGCATCGATCCCGAGGACATCATCGCCGTCGGCGCCGACGGCATCCGCACCGACCTGGTGGCCCTCATGACGACGCTGCGCGGCGGCGCCCGGGAGCTCTCCGATGTGCTGACCCGCACCCGCTTCGCGCTGCCGCAGCCGGCGCAGCCGATCTGGGGAGCCTCGGGAGGTGACGTGTGAGCGCGCGCAGCGACGGGGGGACACCGGGCGAGCGCAGCGACGGGGGGACACCGGGCGCGCCGCGGCGCTATCGGGTGATCCATACCACCCGGTACACCTACGACGCCGAGGTGTCGTCGTCGTATGGCCGCTGCTACGTGACGCCGCGGGAGCTGCCGTCGCAGCGCGTGCACACGACCGCGGTGCGGATCACCCCGGAACCCGACGACCGGTCCACGGGTCTCGACGTCTACGGCAACAGCGATACGTACTTTCATGTACGCACCCCGCACACCGCGCTGGAGGTGACGGGGACGTCGCTGGTGGAGGTCGATCCGATCGATCCGGGCCTGTTGGCGGGGCCGGCGGCGCAGTTGCCGTGGGAGCAGGCGCGGCCGCGTGCCGTCGGGGCCGGTCTGGTCGCCGAATTCACGATGGATCTCGACCCGCCGGAGATCACGCCTGCCGTCGTCGACTATGCGCGGGGTGTGTTCACGCCCGGCCGGCCGGTGCTGGAGGCCGTGACCGATCTGACGACGCGGATCTTCACCGACTTCACCTACAAGTCGGGGGCCACCGCGATCAGTACCCGCGTCGATGCGGTGATGGCGCGTCGGGAAGGCGTGTGCCAGGACTTCGCCCGGGTGGCGATCGCCTGTCTGCGATCGGTGGGCCTGGCCGCACGCTACGAGTCGGGGTATCTGGCCACCGATCCACCGCCGGGACGGGAACGGATTTTCGGAGCCGACGCCAGCCATGCGTGGGCGGCGGTATGGTTGCCACCGGTTGACGGCGGGGCTGGTGTCGTTGCCGGTGACGGGGGCCGGTGGCTGGCGTTCGATCCGACCAACGACAAGCTCGTCGACGAGCGGCATGTCACCGTCGCGTGGGGACGTGATTACGACGACGTCCCGCCGCTGCGGGGGGTCATCTACACCGACGCGACGAGCAGCGAGATCAAGGTGTCGGTGGACGTCGGACCGCTCGACGAGATCGAGTGAGCCGCTGTCGTCGGCAGCCGTCGAAGGACAGTGGGGGCGGCAATCGGTAGGGATTGTCCAGGGGATTCGGTAGCGTGGGAGGCGCCATGACGGTCATCACTGAGAGCCGCATCACACGGGTGGTGCATGTTGCGGAGGCGTTGCTGTCGCGACGAGCCGGGTCACCGGTGGTGCTCGCCGAACCCGAGGACCTCGGAGGCAGCGGGCGGACCGCGGTGGTCCGGGTGCGGGTCGCCCAGAATCCGGTGTCGATGGATCGCAGTCTTGTCATCAAGGCGCTCCCCGAACACGAGGATCCGCAGGCCTTTCACCGCGAGATCGCGTCCTACAAGTATCTGACGGCGCTGCCGGCCGAGTCGCGGCCCGGTCCGCTGTTGATTGCCTCGGATCCGCAGATGCGGTTGATGGTGCTCTCCGATTTGGGGCGGGGCCGGCCGATGACCGATCTGCTGGCCGGCTCCGATGTGGTCGAGATCTCGCGCGCGGTGAGCGCGTGGGGGCAGGCGCTGGGTCGTATGCATGCGGCGACCGTCGGCGGTGAGGGCGATTTCACCGCGCTGGTGCGGCGCGGCAAGTCGGGCACCGAGGGGCGGGACATCCTGCGGGAGGAGTGTTCCCGCGCGGTGGCGGTGGCCGATGACCGGGCCGCCGACCTCGGCGTGGCGACCGTGCATCGGGTGGGTGCGGTGCTCGCCGCCGCCGGTGCCCTGTTTGACGACGGTGAGCGCCGGGCGTTCAGCCCGTCCGACGTCGGCCCCGAGAACATCCTCCTCAACGACGCCGGCGTCCGGTTCATGGACTATGAGTGGGGCGGTTTCCGTGACGCCGCACTCGACATCGCCTACGCCGTGGTCACCTTCCCGGCGCGGCTGGGCGCCGCCGCACACAATGCCCGCGCCGATCTCGGCGTCGCGTTGACCGATGCGTGGCGTTCCGAGGTCGGTCCCATCTGGCCGCATCTGCGGGAACGGGAACTGCAGCGCACCCTGATCGGGGCCCGCCTGCTGTGGGTCTGGCTGTCGACGATGTGGATGCTGCCCGATGCCGCGGCGCCGGTGCCTGCTCGCGGGGGCGCAGACGGGGTGGGCGCCGAGGTGGTGGGATGTCTGGCCGATGCGATGCCGGCCCGGCACACCCATGATTGGGCGTTGCATACCAACGATCCCCGGGTGATCGTGACCCGCTGGGCCGATCTCGAACTCGTCGCCCGCCCGACCGAGCCCGCGGTGGCCGGGTTCGCCGCCGCGATGGGTGCCGCGCTGCATCGCATGTGGCTGTCGTAGAACCGATGGACGGGCTGTTCGACACGCCGCGTCCGGCCGCGCCGTCGGCCCCGGGCTGGGCGGCCCCGACGGCGTCGTCGCCCCTGGCGGTGCGGATGCGTCCGCGCTCGCTCGACGAGATCGTCGGCCAGCGGCACCTGCTGGGTCCCGGTTCGCCGCTGCGGCGCCTGATCAGTGGCGCGGGCGCGGCGTCGGTGCTGCTCTACGGCCCGCCGGGCACCGGCAAGACCACGATGGCAGCGCTGATCTCGGCGGCCGCCGGTGGCCGCTTCGAGGCCTTGTCGGCGCTGTCGGCGGGGGTGAAGGAGGTCCGGGCGGTCATCGAGACGGCGCGGCGCCGGCTCGTCGACGGTGAGCAGACGGTCCTGTTCATCGACGAGGTCCATCGTTTCTCCAAGACCCAGCAGGATGCCCTGCTCGACGCGGTGGAGCATCGGATCGTGCTGCTGGTGGCGGCGACCACCGAGAATCCGTCGTTCTCGGTGGTGTCGCCGTTGCTGTCGCGGTCGCTGGTGTTGCGGCTGCGCCCGCTCACCGACGACGACCTCCGGGAGGTGCTGCGGCGCGCGGTGGCCGACGCCCGCGGCCTCGGTGGCCGGGTGAGTGTGACCGACGCGGCCTATGACCATCTGATCGCGGTCGCCTGCGGTGACGCCCGCCGTGCCCTGACCGGCCTGGAGGCGGCCGCCGATACCGCCCTGAGCACCGCAGAGGGCGATGCGGTGCCGTGCCTCGAGGTCGGCGACGTGGAGGCCGCGATCGATCTCGCCGCGGTGCGCTATGACCGGGACGGCGATCAGCATTACGACGTGACCAGTGCCTTCATCAAGTCGATCCGCGGCTCCGACGTGGACGCGGCGCTGCACTATCTGGCCCGGATGATCAGCGCGGGCGAGGATCCCCGCTTCATCGCGCGACGATTGATGGTGCACGCGTCCGAGGACATCGGCATGGCCGACCCGATGGCCCTGCAGACCGCGGTGGCCGCTGCGCAGGTGGTGGCGCTGGTCGGGATGCCCGAGGCGCGGCTCGCGCTCACACAGGCGACGATCCATCTGGCCACCGCCCCCAAGTCGGGGGCGGTCATCGCGGCGCTCGGCGCCGCGATGGCCGATGTGGCGGCCGGGAAGTCGGGGGCGATCCCGCCGCATCTGCGCGATTCCCACTACGCCGGCGCCAAGGCGCTGGGCAGCGGTATCGGCTACCGCTATCCCCACGACGACCCCGATGGTGTGCTGCCCCAGCAGTATCCGCCCGACGATCTCGTCGGTGTCGACTACTACACGCCCACCGACCACGGCTTCGAGCGGGAGATCTCGGCGCGACTGGGCAAACTGCGGTCGATCGTGCGGGGGCTGACCCGCCGCCGCTGACCCGCCCGTCAATGCGCCGGTGGGATGTCGTGGAGATCCCTGGGCGCTCGTCGGGCCGGGCACGTCGGTGGGCCGGATACCGTGCCGGGCGGGGTAGGCGCGTGGCCGGGTGCCCGGCCCGGCACTACCCGACGGTAGGCTGAGGGATCAGACCCGGCGGCTCGGCCGCACCTCACCTCTCGACCACCCTTTCAGCAAGGACGACAACGCAGTGCAGACGCATGACATCCGGAAGCGCTTCCTGGATCACTTCATCAAGGCCGGGCACACCGAGGTGCCCAGTGCCTCGTTGGTGCTCGATGATCCGAACCTGCTCTTCGTGAATGCGGGCATGGTGCCGTTCAAGCCGTACTTCCTGGGTGAGCAGACCCCGCCTTTCACGCGGGCGACGAGCGTGCAGAAATGTGTGCGCACCCTCGACATCGACGAGGTCGGCATCACCACCCGCCACAACACCTTCTTCCAGATGGCGGGCAACTTCTCCTTCGGTGACTACTTCAAGCGGGAGGCCATCACCTTCGCGTGGACGCTGCTCACCAACAGCGTCGACGACGGCGGCTACGGCATCGACCCGGCGAAGCTGTGGCCCACCGTCTATCTCGACGACGACGAGGCCGAGGCCATCTGGCGCGACGAGATCGGGGTGCCCGCCGAGCGCATCCAGCGCCGCGGGATGAAGGACAACTACTGGTCGATGGGGGTGCCCGGACCGTGTGGTCCCTGCTCGGAGATCTTCTACGACCGCGGCCCCGAGTACGGCGTCGCGGGCGGTCCCGAGGCCGACGAGGACCGCTACATCGAGATCTGGAATCTCGTGTTCATGCAGAACGAGCGCGGCGAGGGCGGCGGCAAGGAGGGCTACGAGATCCTCGGCCCGCTGCCGAAGAAGAACATCGACACCGGTCTGGGCATCGAGCGTGTCGCCTGCATTCTGCAGGGCGTCGACAACGTCTACGAGACCGACCTGATGAAGCCGATCATCGACCTGGCCTCTCAGCTGACCGGCCGCGGCTACGGCGCCGGCTCGGGCGAGGACGACGTGCGCTTCCGCGTCATCGCCGACCACGCCCGCACCTCGGTCATGCTGATCGGCGACGGTGTGGTCCCCGGCAACGACGGCCGCGGCTACGTGCTGCGCCGGCTGCTGCGCCGCGTCGTGCGTTCCATGCGCCTGCTGGGCGACGACAAGCCGTCGATGCAGAAGATCATCGCGGCGGTCATCGACCTGATGAGCCCGTCGTACCCGGAGCTCGCCGAGCAGCGCGAGCACATCCTGACCGTCGCGGTCGCCGAGGAGACGGCGTTCTCCAAGACTCTCGCCGCAGGTTCCAAGCTGTTCGCCGACGCCGCCGCGTCGACCAAGAAGTCCGGCCGCACTGAGATCAGCGGCGACGACGCGTTCGCCCTGCACGACACCTACGGTTTCCCGATCGACCTCACGCTGGAGATGGCCGAAGAGGCCGGCTTGCAGGTGGACCGCGACGGCTTCACCGAGCTGATGGCCGAGCAGCGTCGTCGTGCCAAGGCCGACGCGACCGCCCGCAAGTCCGGACACGCCGACCTCACGGTGTACCGGGACTTCCTCGATCGCGGCCCGACCGAGTTCACCGGCTTCGACGAACTGATCTCCGAGGCCAAGGTCCTCGGCCTGGTCTCCGGCGGGGAGCGCGTCCGCGCGGCCGCCCCGGGCACTGAGCTCGAAGTGATCCTGGACCGCACCCCGCTGTACGCCGAGGCCGGCGGCCAGACCGCCGACACCGGTGCCATCACCACCGGCTCCGGCGTGCGACTGCGCGTCAAGGACGTGCAGAAGCTCAACAAGCAGGTCTTCCTACACCGCGTGGTGGTGGACGAGGGCGAGATCGTCGAGGGCGACGACGTGCTCGCCTCGGTCGATCCGTCGTGGCGGCACGGCGCCACCCAGGGCCATTCGGGCACCCACCTGGTCGGCGCGGCGCTGCGCCAGGTGCTCGGACCCACCGCGACGCAGGCCGGTTCGCTGAACCGTCCGGGCTACCTGCGCTTCGACTTCCACTCGGGCGCGGGCCTGACCGACGCGCAGCGCGAGCAGATCGAACAGATCAGCAACGAGGCCGTCGAGGCCAACTACCAGGTCAACACTTTCGAGACCGAACTGGACAAGGCCAAGGCGATGGGCGCGATGGCGCTCTTCGGCGAGAACTACGGCGACCGCGTGCGCGTCGTCGAGATCGGCGGACCGTTCTCGATGGAACTGTGCGGCGGAACCCATGTCGGTTCGTCGGCACAGGTCGGTCCGGTCACGCTGATCGGCGAGTCGTCGGTCGGTTCGGGCGTGCGCCGCGTCGAGGCTTACGTGGGCATGGACTCGGTGCGGTACCTGTCGCGGGAGCGGGCGCTGATGGCCGGCCTCGCGTCGTCGCTGAAGGTGCCGTCCGAGCAGGTGCCCGACCGCGTCGAGCAGCTGGTGACCCGTCTCCGCGATGCGGAGAAGGCGCTGGAGGCGGTGCGCGCCGAGCAGGCCCGCGCGGCGGTCAGCGGCTTGGTCGATCAGGGTCAGACGATCGGCGACACGCTGGTGGTCGCGGCCCGGATCGGCGACGACGTGGACGCCGGCAGTCTCCGCGGACTGGTCACCGATCTGCGCGGCAAGGTCGCCGAGCGCAACGCCGTGGTGGTGCTGTTCTCGGCGTCGTCGGACGAGTCGAAGGTGCCGTTCGCGGTCGCCACCACGCAGGCCGCGCGCGACGCGGGGCTCAAGGCCGGCGACATCGTGCGCGAGGTGGCTCCGCTGGTCTCCGGCCGGGGCGGCGGCAAGCCCGACCTGGCACAGGGATCCGGCAGTGATCCCGACGGCGTCTCCGCAGCCCTGGAACGCGTCCGCGACGTGGTGCAGAACCGGTGATCTCTCCGCGCGGAAGGCGCGTGGCCCTGGACGTCGGAAGCGTCCGGGTGGGGGTCGCGGTATGCGACCCCGACGGGATCTTGGCGACCCCGGTGGAAACCGTCCAGCGCACGCGCGACGACGCCGACGTGCGACGCGTCGCCGCGATCGTCGCCGAATACGAGGCGATCGAAGTGATCGTCGGACTACCGCGGACCCTCCGCAACACGGAGGGCGTGGCAGTCGAAGCGGCCCGCGACTTCGGGGGCCGTGTGGCCTCCGCCGTCGCTCCGGTGCCGATCCTTTATCACGACGAGCGGCTCACCACAGTGACCGCGACCACGGCTTTGCGGGCCAGTGGTGTGAAAAGTAAGGCCGCGCGCGCCGTCATCGATCAGGCTGCCGCGGTCGCTATCCTTCAGGGATGGCTAGACGCCCGACGAACTCCGAGGATTGGCCCCAGTGACTGATCAACAGCGTCCGCCCCGCCAGGGAGACGGCGACCCGCAGCGACGGAATCCCGTCGTCGACACCGGCAATGTTCCCGTCGTGCGACATCGTCGCCGCCGCGGTCCCGGTGATCCGACGACCACTGGAAGCATCCCGATCGTCCGGGTGTCCGAAGGCAGCGACGATCCGATCGCCGGATACCGGCGTCCGTCGCCGGCCGCCCCGGCCTCGAACCCCGCTCCGACGGCGCCTGCCGACGGCCGTCCCGGTGTTTCGCCGCAGGCGCGTCCAGCCGCGCAGAACGTGAATCCGCCGACGCCGCCGGCTCCGCGCCGGTCGGCCCAGGCTCCGACGCCGCGTCCGCGTGCTGCGTCGTCGAACCCGTACATGGAGATCCGCTACTCCGAGCCGTCGATGCCGCGGTTGCAGTTCAAGAACGCGCTGAGCGAGCCGGCGACGCTGAGTGAGCCGGCCACGCTACCCGAGCCGATCGTGGCCCCGGGCGAGCCGACCCCGGATCCCCGCAACCTGCAGGCCCCAGACACTCAGAGCCCGGACACTCAGAGCCTGGACAAGAAGGCTCCGAACACGCAGACTCCGAGCCCCGCCCCGCAGCGGCCGCAGGCACGCCCCGCGATTCCGTCGGCTCCGCAGTTGCCGGTTCAGCCGCCGCGGCAGCCGCGGGCGCCGTTCGTCCAGGATCCGGCCCAGAACGCGCCGACCCAGAACGCGCCGACGCCGAGCGCGC
>JASGFO010000092.1:0-14191 GCA_047605505.1 Gordonia sp. (in: high G+C Gram-positive bacteria)
TTGCGATCCGACGACGAAGAGCGGGGATCAAGGCGCAGGCACCGCGTCGCCGGAGGCGACGCAGAAAACAGAGAAAGTAGAGTTGCGGTGATCTTGGCGGATCTGCTCGACGAGACGCGGTTCGGACTCGAACTGCTGGAGGATCCCCACGGCGACGCCCGAAATATACCGATCACCCGAATCTTCAGTACCGACCAGCCGCGCCCTCGCCGGTACATGAGCGGCGGCGAGCTGGTGCTGACCGGGTTGATCTTCCACCGCGGTGACAGCGCCGACTCGACAGACTTCGTCGACTCCGCCGTCGACGGCGGCGCCGTCGCGATCGGGGCGGGCCTGGACCGCTTCGGCCATATCCCCGATCATCTCCGGGCGGCGTGCCGCGCCGGCGGGGTGCCGTTGTTCTCGGTGCCGGCCGACGTATCGTTCGCCGACATCACGCAGGCCTTCATCGACCGCGCGGCCGAGGCGACCCAGCGGGTGCGGCGGAGCCTCGCACGCTCGCGTGAGCTGTTGACGGCCGTGGGCACCGGCCGTGCCCTCGATGAGATCGCCGCCATGGTCGTCGCGGCGTCGCGGGTGCACTGCTGGGTGCTGACCGCGGGCGGGAAGCTGGTCGCGGCCGTCGGACCGGCCTTGCCCGACACGACCGTCGATGACCTGCTGGCCACCGCCGCCGACGCCTCGAGTCTGCCGACCGTGGTCGGCGCGCACACGGTCTTCGGGGTGGGCAACCGACGTGAGCGGAGCGCGGCGTGGTATCTGGTGATCGACGCCCGGGTGACCGATGTCTCGCCGGAGGTCATCGAGGCGTTCGGCGAGCTCGCCGCGCTGGCGGCGCTGATCCGGGCACGCAACGCCGATGCCGCCTTTGTCCAGGACGCGCACGACGACGCCGCCATCGGCCGGCTCGTCGCCGGCCAGGAGACGATGGCCGGCGCCATCCTGGTGGTGCGGTCCCAGCCGGTGACGTCGTTGCGGCCGATCGTTCGCGATGCGCTGGTGACCGCCGCGGATCCGGTGGTCGGAATCCACGACGGCGACATCGTCGTCCTGCTCCCGGGTACGCCGCGGGTCGACGCGGTGGTCGCCGATCTCCGGCGACATCTCGGTCGTGTGGCCCCGCTGCTGCGCGAGCCGATCCAGGTCGGCGTGTCGGGTGTGGTCGGCGCCATCGGCATCGGCGGTGCGCTGCGCAGCGCGCGGTTCGCGGCCAACGTGGGCGGCGGCGGTGTCACGGTCACCCATGCCGAGTCGCTCGGCTCCGCGCTCACCCTGCTGACCCGGTTGCCCGACGACGTGCGGGCCGAGTTCGTCGACCGGGTACTCGGTGCGGTTCGCCGATACGACGACCGCACCGACGCCGGTCTCGTGCCGATGCTGCGGGAGTTCCTGGCGCAGGGTGGCTCCTGGGTCCGCACCGCCGATGCCATGCATGTTCACCCGAACACCGTGCGCTACCGCATCGCCAAGGTCGAGGAATTGACCGGCCGGGATCTCGGCAACATGGCCGACCGGGTGGACATCCACCTGGCGTTGGCGTTGTCCTGACATTCTCCCGGAGTACCCCTCCGTGTCGGCATCGCGTTAGGCGATGCTCCAGGCGAATCGCCGACAACCGACATGAATCTTGTAGCGGTGCACACTGCGATACCACCCGAATGACCCCACCATCGTAGGCGGTGAGCATCGACGATCACCACGTGTTGTCCGACCCGGCCGGCGCATCGACCGGTGATCGCGACGTGCTCTGCCGTGCGGTCTCCCGCACGGATGTTTCCCCGAAGGAGCCAATGAAATGAGCGATGTCTCCGTACATCTCGGTACCAACAAGTACGGCAAGGCGGAGAATCGGGTCGTGCGCATCGTGCGCGATACCGCCCGTCACGAGATCATCGACCTGAACGTGACCTCACAGTTGCGCGGTGCCCAATTGACCGATTCCTACCTTGTCGGCGACAACTCGCTGGTCGTGGCGACCGACACGCAGAAGAACACCGCGTTCGCGTTCGCCAAGGAATACGGCATCTCCTCGCCGGAGGAGTTCCTGCTCCACCTGGGCGAGCACTTCACCTCCGATTTCGAGTGGATCGAGGGCGGTCTCTGGCAGGCCGAGAAGTACGAGTGGGAGCGGATCCTCGTCGACGGCACCCCGCACGATCACTCGTTCGTCCGGAAGGGGCAGGGCACCCGCCTGGCCACGGTCCAGATCATCAACGACGCAACCCACGTCACCGGCGGCGTGAAGGATCTCGTCGTCCTGAAGTCGACCGGTAGCGAGTTCCGCGGCTTCCCCCGCGACAAGTACACGACGCTGGTCGAGACCGACGATCGGATCATGGCCACCTCGGTCACCAGCCGCTGGCGCTACCTGCCCGAGGCCGTGTCGGCCGGCATCGACTACAACGGCCTCTACGACGAGGTCTGCGCAATTCTGCTGGAGAAGTTCGCCACCGTGCACTCGCTGGCCCTGCAGCAGACGCTGTGGGAGATGGGCAAGGCCGCCATCGCCGCCCGGCCCGAGCTCGCCGAGGTGCGGTTCGCGATGCCCAACAAGCATCACTTCGTCTACGACCTGGAGCCGTTCGGGCTCGAGAACCCGAACGAGGTGTTCATCGCCGCCGATCGGCCGTACGGCCTGATCGAGGGCACGGTCATCCGCGACGGTGTCACCGACGCGCCGGACGCGTGGATCGACGTCCCGACATCCATCTGATCGCCCCACCACCGGCGATCACCATCGAAAAGAGGTAAGCCATGGCCACATCCACCTCCGCGGCGCCGACCCAGCGGCCCGAGGACGAATACCTGGGTATCGGTCCGACGATCGGGTATGGCGTTCAACATATTCTGGCGATGTTCGGCGGGGTGATCGCCGTTCCGATCATCATCGGCGGCGCGGCCGGCCTCGACACCGAGGAGAAGGCACTACTGGTGGCCTGCGGATTGTTCGTGAGTGGGCTCACGACGTTCCTGCAGACGTTGGGGCTCCCCTTCTTCGGCTCCAAACTCCCCCTGGTCCAGGGCACGTCGTTCGCGACGGTGTCGACGATGCTGAGCATCATCAAGGACACCGGCGGCGAGGACGGCCTGCGGCATGTGTTCGGGGCGGTGATCGTCGCCGGCGTCATCGGATTGGCCATCACACCGTTCTTCGCGAAGATCGTGCGATTCTTCCCGGAGGTGGTCACCGGATCGATCATCACGGTGATCGGTCTATCCCTGATGCCGGTCGCCGCCGGCTGGATCACCGGTCAGGAGGAGATCACCGGCCCGGACGGCTCCTCGAAGATCCCCAACCCCGACTTCGGATCGATGGGCGCGATCGGACTCGCCGCGCTGACCTTCCTCGTCGTGATCGTCTTGAGCAAGATCCAGACCCTCTCCCGGATGGCCATCATCCTGGGCCTGGTGGTCGGGACCATCGTCGGGCTCTTCACCGGTCAGACCGATCTGTCACCGGTCGGCGAGGCGGATCCGGTCGCGGTGCCCATCCCGTTCAACTTCGGGACACCGCTGTTCGCCGTCGGTGCCATCATCTCGATGCTGATCGTGATCCTGGTGATCATGGTGGAGACCACCGCCGACCTGCTGGCCATCGGCGAGGTCGTCGGTACCCCTGTCGACGCCCGCCGCGTCGGTGACGGGCTCCGCGCCGACATGGCGTCGACACTCATTGGACCGGTGTTCAACACGTTCCCGGCAACCGGTTTCGCACAGAACGTGGGCATGGTGGCCCTGACCGGGATCAAGAGCCGGTTCGCGGTGGCCGCGGGTGGCGGGATCCTGCTCCTCGTCGGTCTCTCGCCCATGGCCGCAGCGGTGTTCAGCATCATCCCGGGACCGGTGCTCGGCGGTGCCGGGATCGTGCTGTTCGGCACGGTGGCGGCCAGCGGTGTCCGTAGCCTCTCGCGCGTGAACTACGCCGGCAACAACAACCTGGTGATCGTCGCCTCCTCGATGGCGATCGGACTGGTCCCGGTGGTTGCGTCCGACTTCTGGGAGAAGTTCCCGACGTGGTTCGCCACGATCTTCGACTCGGGGATCAGCTCGGCCGCGATCGTCGCCGTGGTGCTCAACCTGTTCTTCAACGTCTTCCTGCCCGATACCCCCGACGAGCCCAGCGGCGACGCCGCAGCCCCGCCGCGCGGTGTTCAGGAGACCGAGATCGACATCCTCGAAAAGGGCGGCACGCTCGATACCGACACCTACGAGCCCGATGTGCGCACCGACGGCACCCGCGCTCGCAAACCGGATCTCGCCAAGGACGCACCCGTCTCCGACGAGTGACCCCTCGGTTCGTCCGCGACCTGTGGGCTCCTGCGCGTGTTGGACTGCGCGCAGGGGCCCACAGGCATGAGAACCACCCGGGCATGAGAACCACCGGGTGCGTGGGCCCCGGAAGCAGGGTGCCGCCGCCGACTCAGGCCGGGCGGCAGCCGACGAGATTGCGGGCGAGCCCGAGGTTCCGGCCGATGAGTTCGTCGGCGGCGAGGTCGCCGTCGAACCGGAACCACGTCGACACCCCGACGCACATCGTCGCGACCGCGCGGGCGGCGTCCTTGGGGTAGGGCGTGTCGAAGACACCGGCCTCGACGCCGGCGAAGACGATCTCGTCGACCATGCGCTGCTGCCGATCACGCAGGCCGATATAGCTCGCCCGGTAGGACTTGTCGAGGCTGCGGATCTCGGTCGATCCGACGAATGCCTGTTCCCGCCGGTACATGTGGAAGCGCAGCAGCGATTCCACCACCGCATCGAAGCGGTCGACCGGATCCGGGCCCGCGCCGTCGATCGCCGCCGCCGACCGGGTCAGCAGCTCGGCCATCGTGCGTTCGAGGAGCCCCTGCAGCAACGACTGCTTGGACGGATAGTGGTGGTACAGGCCGGGAACCGACAGGTTGGCGCGGGCGGCGATCTCGCGGACCGAGGTCCCGTGATAGCCGTGTTCGACGAAGGCGGCCAAAGCCGCGGCCAGCGGGACGGGAAGCCCGGACTCACCGAAGTCACGCCACGACGACGCTGCCGTGACGTCTGTGACTCCACCATCCATACGATCCAACATAGCCGTAGTGGCCGCTGCGCATACACCCGCTCGGCGTCGGCCACGCCGGGCCGGCCGGCGACCCCCGGCGATCAACTCCGGCGATCAGACCCGCTGCAGTGCTCCGCGGTCGAGACCGGTGACCGATGTGTTCCCGGACAGTCCCAGGGTCAGATCGAGTTCGGCGACGATGTTGGCCACGACGTCGCGCGCACCGGCGGCACCGGCCAGCGCGAGGCCGTACATGTGCGGCCGTCCCACACAGACCGCGTCGGCGCCGAGTGCCAGGGCCTTGAACGCGTCGCTGCCGCTGTAGATCCCGGAGTCGACGAGTACCCGGCAGCGGCCGTCGACGACGGGTGCGATGGTCGCGAGGGCGTCGATGGAGGCGATCTCCCCGTCGAT
This sequence comes from Gordonia sp. (in: high G+C Gram-positive bacteria), assembly GCA_047605505.1. Classification (GTDB taxonomy): domain Bacteria; phylum Actinomycetota; class Actinomycetes; order Mycobacteriales; family Mycobacteriaceae; genus Gordonia. Next base: position 5,447 of record JASGFO010000092.1, read on the forward strand.
CTGCCGGCCGCCGTGGTTGGAGACGATGATGCCGTCGACGCCTGAGTCGAGGGCCTGCCGTGCGTCGTCGGGATGCAGGATGCCCTTGAGGACGATGGGCAGCGACGTCTTCTCGCGGAGTGAGGCGATCTCGACCCAGCTCAGCGACGGGCGGGAATAGATGCCCAGGAAGGTCTGCACCCCGACCCGCGGTTCGGGTCGGACGAGATTGCGCCACACCGATCCCGGGGTGTTGCGGGCGATCGCGACCAGGGTTCGCAGCGCCCCGACGGAGATCGCCGGGCGCTCGGCGGCCGGCTGTCCGGCGCGGTCGGCGACGATCTCGGCGAAGCGTGGATCCGAGGTGTACTGGGCGATCCCCTCGGCGCGGGCGAAGGGCAGCGAGCCGAGGTTCAAGTCCTGCGGCCGCCAGCCGAGCATCGTCGTGTCCAGGGTCACCGCGATGGCCTGCGCCCCCGACTTCTCGGCCCGCTGCACCAGGCTGTCGACGAGGTCGTCGTCGGTGGACCAGTACAGCTGAAACCAGCGGGGGGCTCCCGGACGCACCCGATCCATCTCCGCGGCAACGGTTTCCATCGGCACCGAGCCCTGGTTGGAGAAGATGTAGGGCAGACCGAGTTCGGCAGCTGCCCGCCCGATGTGCAGATCGGCGGCGCGGCGGACCAGATCGCCTGCGCCGACCGGCGCGAACAGCACCGGCGCCGGGAGGCGCGCACCGAACAGCTCGACCTCGAGATTGCGCGCCGACACGTCCCGCAGGACCCGGGGCACAATCGCCCACCGCGCCAGGGCAGCCCGGTTGGCCCGCATCGTCGATCCCGAGCCGGCACCGCCCGCGATGTAGGCCCACGCCCGCTCGGACATCGCCCGCCGGGCCCGGCGTTCCAGCTCGTCGAAGTCGGTGGGGACCACCGGGGTGCGCCCGGCCACCCCGGCCGCGTAGATGTCGTTCTGCCGCGCGCGGCCCCAGCCCATGCCCATCGGTGCTCTCCCATCGAACCTCGTCCGACGCCCCGGTCAGGGCGTGTCTGTTCCGTTCTACTGCGAGGGATCGACGGCGCCGCCACGACCTCGCCGGGAGAGGTCCACGCTTGCCCGACCGGTGCACCGGTCGCGATCCTCCCGGGCGGCAGCTATCGTGTGCCGGGGCCAACGCCCAGCGTTTCGGTGGCGGCGGGCTGCCGCCGCCCCCCGACCCACCGGAGGCCAACGACCGTGCTTCGGTTTGCCAGCAAGACGATTGCCCTGTGCGCCGCGGTGATGCTGGCGGCCTCGCCTGCCCTTGCCGCCGCCACCCCGCCCGCCGCGGACGAGCTGCAACCGATCCGGATGCATCCGTCCTGGCTGCCGGCCGGGCTCGGTGCCGACGCGACGGTGATCCTCGTGCCCGGCACCGCCGATCTCACCGAGGTGACCGGCGACGACATCGCCGGCGGCACCTCGCGGTTCGGTGGTGACCAGTATGGGCGATCGGTCGCGATCGGCTTCTACGATCCCCATCATCCGCAGGTCGAGTTCGTCGAGTATCCACAGGCCCTCGGCGTCACCGTCCTCGGCCGGCCGGTCGAGCTCACCGGCTCGGGCACCTACAACGGGTCCGTCGACGTCGGGACCGCGACCGGCATGCGGCTCGCCGATCGCGCCTGGGCCGCGCAGGGGCGCACCGGGACCATCATCCTCAACGGCTACTCCCAAAGTGCGCCCATCGCGATGAACATCGCGTACCTTGAGCACCGGCGTGCCCTGGCCGGTGATCCCACCGCCATCCCGGCCGAGAACATCGTCGTCGTCAACGGCGCCGACACCCGCTTTCCCAACACCGGGATCGAGACGGTGATCCCGAGCTTCGCCGACGGCGCCTACACCAACGGCCCGCGCAACGAGGCCGACACCGGCGACATCCGGGTGATTTCCTACTGCATACGCGGCGACACGGTGTGTGGCATGGGGAATCCGCTGGCCGATCCCTTCGCCACCGCCTTCTACGCACTACCCGGCGCCACCATCCACGGCAAGAAGGGCGATCTCGTCAACCAGTACCCCGTCGAGAAGACGTGGACCGTCGGCAACACCACCTACGTCGTCCTCGACGCCGGCAACCCGTGGGGCGTCTGGGCGCGCAGCAAGGGCATCGACGTCCCGCATTCGGTCGACGACACCCTCGATGCGCTCGTCCCCGTCCCGATGCCCGGTGCGGCGGCGACCGACGCGGCGGGCACCGAGATCCCCACGCCGCGGGCGGTGCAGGTCCAGATCACGCATGCGCTCGGCGGCCAGGTCCCGGTGACCGATCCCGACGCCCGGGCCCAGGAGGCCGCGGCCGGTACCAGTACCAGTACCAGTACCGCCACGACACCGTCGGCCCCGGCGGCTCCCGTCGCACCCCTGGCCGCCTTGGCCGCCGCCGACCCGATCACCGCCGATCTGATCACCGCGGTCCGGGATCTGCTGCCGGCCCCGCTCAGGTGAGTGGGTTCGCGATCTCGTCCTGACGCAGCCGTGCGGCGAAGAAGAACACCACGGCCACCGGCAGCGGGACCAGACCGCACACGACGAACGTGGCGGTCAGCCCGATCGCGTGGCCCACGGGTGCGGCCATCGCCATCGACACCGGCATCAGGACCACCGAGACGAAGAAGTCCAGGCTCGCCACGCGGCCCAGGAGCTGCGGCGGGACGCGCCGCTGTAACAGCGTGCCCCACAACACCATCGGGCCGTCGAAGATGATGCCCATCAGGAACCCGGCGAGCACGAACAGCCAGGTGTGCTCGGCCACGCCGATCAGCACCAGCGGCAGCGACGAGAACATCCAGATGCCGAACATCAGGCTCAGGTAGCGGCGCGGCATCGGCAGCGACGCGAAGATCAACGATCCCAGTGCGGCGCCCACACCGAACGCGGCGAGCACCAGCGCATGCGACCCGGCGTCGCCGTCGACGCGATCACGCAGCGCGAACGGGATCAGTACCTCGATCGGTCCCATCGTGGCCAGCACCAGCACCGTCGCGAAGAACAGCGTCGCCCACAGCCACGGGGTCCGCCACAGGTAGGCGAAACCCTCGGCCAGGTCCGAGACGATCAATCGGGCCACGGGTCCCCGCAGGGTGTCCGGACTCCGCCGAGACGGCACCGGCGCCATGAACAGGTAGCACACGGCCGCCCCGATGCTCGCGGCCGCCGCGACCAGCACGGCCTGCCCGGGCGCCGCGGCCGCGATCACCACACCGGCCAGCATCGGACCGGCCGCCTGGAACAGCACCGGCCGCAGGAATCCCTCGATCCCGTTGGCGGCCTGCAATTCCTCCGCGGCGACGACGCCCGGCAGCAGCGCCGAGTACGCCGGGTAGTACATGCCGGTGGTGATGCCACCGCAGATCGCGGCGACGATCACGACGAGCAGGCCGATGTGCCCGGCCAGCGCCAGCCCGCCGACGAGCACGAACGCGCTCGTCTTGACGATCTCGAGGCCGATGATGATGGATCGCTGCGAGACCCGGTCGGCCAGCACCCCGCCCGCGAGGGTCGCCGCCACCATTCCGATCGCGGCGGCCGACGCCACCACCGACACCTGCGCCGGGCCGCCGGCCATCGCGATGACCTGCCAGACCGCCGCGACGGTCCACACGCCGTCGGAGAACAGCGCCAGGATCAGGCCGGCCGCGAGCAGCCGGTACTGGCCCCGCGCGAACGGTCGCAGCACGCGCGGCAGACGGTCCTTGCGTGCGGAATCGACGATGGTGGACGAGCTCATGTCCCCGAGCGTGCCGGAAAGGCCCCGGTGGACGCGAACCCTTTTCGGCGGCCGTGGGGCCTCCGCTCAACTGGCCCGGCGGGATGCCTTCGTGGCGGACGCCGGTGTGGCCGGGGCGTCGGCGGCGGGCGCCGAGGCGCCGTCCCCGCGATCCTTCACCGAGGCCCGCAATGCGGCGAGCAGATCGGCGACCTCAGAGTCCTCGTCGCCGTCGGCGTCCGCATCGGAGGCCGGGAACGCCTCGGCGCCCTCGGCCTTGGCGTCGATGAGTTTGGCGAGCTCCTCCTGGTAGGTGTCGGAGTAGATGCCGGGATCGTAGTCTTGGGCCATCGAGTCGATCAGCGATGACGCCATCGCGAGCTCCTGATCACGGATCTCGACGTCCTCGCCGAGGAACCCGAAATCGGGGGTGCGGACCTCGTCGGGCCACAGCAGGGTCTGCAAGGTCATCACGCCCGGGTCGATCACCCGCAGTGCCGCCATCCGGGTGCGGCTGCGCAAGGTGAATGACGCGATCGCGAGACGATCGGTCTCCTGGAGGGCGCGCGCCAGCAGGACATAGGCCTTCGGTGACTTCGACGCCGGTTCCAGGTAGTAGGGCTTGTCGAAGTAGATGGGATCGACCTGATCGACGGGCACGAACTCGAGGATCGAGATCTCGGGGGACTTCTGCACCGGCAGGCTCGCGAGATCGTCCTTGGTCAGGATCACCGTCTCCCCCGTCGACGCCTCGTAGGCGTTGGCGATGGCGGAGAAATCCACCTCGGTGTCGGTGCCCTCGCGGACCCGCCGGTAACGGATGCGGGTCCCGTCGGCCGAATCCACCTGGTAGGACTTCCGGTCGTGACTCTCGGTCGCCGAGTAAACCTTGACCGGCACATTGACCAGGCCAAAGCTCAGATCGCCTTTCCAGATCGATCGCATGCGGGCCATTGTGCCACTCCCGGACGCCGCGTGTCCGTGGCACGCTGGAACCATGGCGGGCGGGCAGAGCATCGAGGTCGATGGGCACACGATCGCGGTGACCAATCTGGCCAAGGTCCTCTACCCGGAGTCGGGTACCCGCAAGTTCGAGGTCATCGACTATTACGCCCGGATCAGCGAGGTGATGCTGCCCCATCTGCGGGGGCGCCTGCTCACGCGGAAGCGCTGGCCCAACGGCATCGGATCCACCCCGTTCTTCGAGAAGGCCCTCCCCGAGGGCACGCCGGACTGGGTCGACCGGTTCGGCGTCGAGCACCGCAACCGCGTCATCGATTACGTCGTCGCCGATTCGCCCGCCTCCCTCGTCTGGCTGGCGCAGATGGCCGCGCTCGAACTGCATGCGCCGCAGTGGCGTCTGCCGATCACCGCCGCCGGCCCCAAGGCCAATCGGCTGGTACTCGATCTCGATCCGGGTCCGGACGTCACCCTCGCCGACTGCGCGCAGGTGGCGCTGTGGATCCGTGATCTGCTCGACGCGACGGGGCTGACCTCATATCCGGTGACCAGCGGCGGCAAGGGAATCCACGTCTACGCCCGGCTGCCGACGCCGGTGGCGCCGGGATCGGCGCGCCGCGTCGCCAAGCAGATCGCCGATTCCCTGGCCGCCGAGCATCCGGACCGGGTGACCGCGTCGATGGCGAAGTCGGTGCGCGATCACCGGGTCTTTCTCGACTGGAGCCAGAATTCGGCGTCCAAGACCACGCTGTCGCCGTATTCGCTGCGCGGCCGGGCCCGGCCGTGGGTGGCAGCGCCGCGCAGTTGGGACGAGCTCGCCGATCCCGCACTGACGCAACTGCTCTACCCCGAAGTCCTGGCCCGGGTGGACGAGCTGGGCGATCTGCTCGCCGGGCTCGATGACGGACTCGACGACGATGCCGCCACCGATCCGGCCCCACCCGGCGATACCGCCCAGGTGGTGAATCTGCGGGACTACCAGCGCAAGCGTGATGCCGCGGTGACACCGGAGCCGTTTGGCGACAGCGCGATTCGGCGACAACGGGGCGACTCCCCCGCAGCCGGACCGATCTTCGTGATCCAACAGCATCACGCACGCCGCCTGCACTACGACGTCCGCCTCGAACACGACGGTGTCCTGGTGAGTTGGGCGGTACCCAAGAACCTGCCCGACGATCCGCGACAGAACCGCCTCGCCGTCCAGACCGAGGACCACCCGCTCGACTACGCCGATTTCAGCGGCGACATCCCGGCCGGCGAATACGGCGGCGGGCACGTCGAGATCTGGGATCGCGGCACCTTCGAGACCGAGAAGTGGCGCGACGACGAGATCATCGTCCGGTTGCACGGCGAACGCGTCCAGGGCCGCTACGCGCTGATCCGGACGGGTGGCAAGAACTGGCTCGCCCATCTGATGTCCGATGAGCCGCGCCCGCTCGTGCCCGACAGTCTGCGCGATCCGCGGCCGATGCTGGCCGTCGAGGAGGCCATCGACGGTCTGCGCTCGGCGGAGTGGGCGTTCGAGGGCAAGTGGGACGGCTACCGCATTCTGGTGCGCGCGATCGGCGACGACTTCCGGCTGATGTCGCGGTCCGGCCTCGACATGACCGCCGACTTCCCCGAATTGCGGTCGATGACCGACGATCTCGGGCTTCTCGACGTGGTCCTCGACGGGGAGGTGGTGGCGTTGGACGCGGCGGGCCGCACCAATTTCACGCTGCTCGCGGCGCGGAATCAGACCGACGAACCCTATCGGCTCAGGCTCTATCTGTTCGACCTGCTGTACCTCAACGGGACATCGCTGCTGCGCACACCGTGGTCGCAGCGCCGCGAGCTGCTCGAGGAGCTCGCGCCCGCATTCCGGCATTCGGCGCTCGTCGAGGTGCCGCCGCTGCTGCCCGGGCCCGGTGCCGCGGCCGTCGAGTACAGCCGGGAGCATCAGATGGAAGGTGTGGTGGCCAAACGCCGCTCGTCGACGTATCAGCAGGGACGGCGCGCCACCACGTGGATCAAACACAAGAACTGGCGCGATATCGAGGTGGTGATCGGCGGGTGGCGGCCCGGCCGCGGGAGACGCGAGCACACCATCGGCTCGCTCATTCTGGGACTGCCCGAGGAGACCGGCCTCCGATACGTGGGACGGGTCGGCACCGGCTTCACCGAGGCGCAACTACGAGCGTTGCAGGCCGAGCTCGAGCCGTTGACCATCAGCCGAAGTCCCTTCCTGGACACGATCGACCGCCCGGTGGCCGCCACGGCCACGTGGGTACTGCCCACACTCGTCGGCGAGGTGCGGTTCATGGACTGGACCTCGACCGGTCATCTCCGCCATCCGAGCTGGCGCGGCATCCGCCGCGACAAACTGCCCGGCGACCTGTAGAGAGGTGAAATCCATTGAGCATCACTACGTCCGAAACGATAGTCATCGACATGACGGGCAATCGTGCCGACGCCTATGTGGCCCGGCCGGACACCGCGGGCCCCCATCCCGGTGTCCTGTTCCTCGTCGACGCCTTCGGGGTGCGTGAGCAGACCCGCCGCATGGCCGATCGGATCGCGTCGTGGGGCTACGTCGTCCTGGCGCCCAACGTGTTCTACCGATCAGGGACCGCCGAGGAACTCGAGCCCACCGAGTCCCTGCTCACGCCCGACGGACGGGCCGCCGCCTACGCGGCGCTGCGGCCGCGCACGCGCAGCCTCACCGACGAGGCGCTGATGGCCGACCTGCCCGCGTACATCGATGCGCTGCAGGCACTTCCCGGCGTGACGCCGGGACCGATCGGCATCACCGGCTACTGCATGGGCGGACGGCTGGCGCTGCGGGCGGCGACCATCCGCCCCGACGACGTCGCCGCGGTCGGCCTGTTCCACACCGGCGGTCTGGTCACCGACACACCCGACAGCCCGCATCTGTCGCTGGCCGATGTCGCCGCCACGGTGCTGGCCGTCCACGCCGACGGCGACCGTTCGCTACCACCGCAGGCCATCGCGCAGTTCGAGCACGCACTGATCACGGCCGGCGTCACCCACAGCACGACTGTCTATCCCGGCGCCGAGCACGGCTACACGATGGCCGACACCTCGAGCTATAACCACGACGCCGCCGAATATCACTTCACGGAGCTGGCCACGCTCTTCCGGCGGACCCTCCCACGCGGTGGGTGAGGCATCCTGGCCCGCTCCGGTGTCATCTGTAGCGGTAGGCAGCTCAGAACATCACCGACCGGAAATGGGTGACCAGGCGCCGATCGTCGAGGATGTGGAAGGCGATACCCGGCGGCTGACCACGATTGAGGATGTCCCGGCCCTCGAACGGGAGGTTCAGCGTCGAGACCACACCCGGCGCGGTGATCAACGGACGTCCCGCGAAGTTCGTCACGCAGCCGGAATGGACATGCCCGCAAAAGAATCCGACAATGTTCGGAAAACGCTCGACAAAGGCGGCCACCCGCTGTTCACCGGTCTGCCGGATGGTGTCCATATACGGCATCTGCACATCCGCGGGCGGGTGGTGAAAGGCCACGAAAACCGGCATCTCCGGGCCGACAGCACTGATTTCGTCGGCCATCCAGGCGACGGTCTCATCCGTGAGATATCCGGCACTCGACCCGGGAATCGACGAGTCCGCAACCACAAAAAGCACGTCGTCGACAACGCGCGAAGAATTGACCGGCTCATCCTGGCCTGCGTCGAGCAACGCGGCCCGCAGGTTCTCCCGCACATCGTGATTTCCGCCGGTCAGGAGCATCGGGATGTCCGTTCGCAGAATCTGCGCGGCCTCGGCGTATTGGGCGGCGGTGCCCGAATCGGCGATATCACCGGTCACGAGCAAGGCATTGATCCCCGCGGCGCGGGCATTGAGGTAGCTCAGCGTCGACTCGGCCCGACCCCGGTTGATTCGGCTGCCGTTGAAATGCAGATCGCTGATGTGCGCGACGACGAACACGCCACCTCCTTGGCTCGCTTCGGGAATGACATGAGGCTATCGGTCGACGCGGGATTCGGCGACACCGGGTGCACCGATGACCCGGCCCCCGAGGGGATCACCGCTCGGG
>JASGFO010000093.1:0-13991 GCA_047605505.1 Gordonia sp. (in: high G+C Gram-positive bacteria)
TTTGTGGGGTTTTGCCCGGGTTCCCGCACAACCCCGCAACGCTTTTCGGGTTCTTCACTCACGCCATCGGCCGGTAGGGGATCGAGTCGCTGATAGTGGCGTCGATGTGGATGCCCCGGCCCAACTGCGGGAAGGCGCGCTGCGTGCAGGCCGCGCGATCGCACACCCGGCAGCCCGCGCCGATCGGGACCACGGTGCGCTCGTCGGTGAGGTCGGTGCCGGTCGCGTAGACCAGCCGCTGGGCGTGGACGAGGTCGCAGCCCAGGCCGATCGCGAAACTCTTGTGCGGTGCCAGGAAACCGTGCTGCTCGGCGGTGGTGCGCGCGAGCCAGAAGTAGCACCGCCCGTCGGGCATCTGGGCAACCTGGGTGACGATGCGCCCGGGCGTGGTGAAGGCGTCGTGCACGACCCACAGCGGACAGCTCCCGCCCACGCGGGAGAAGTGGAATGCGGTGGCCGACTGGCGTTTCGAGATGTTGCCCGCGTGGTCGGTGCGGACGAAGATGAACGGGACGCCGCGGCTGCCCGGCCGCTGCAGCGTCGAGAGCCGGTGGCAGACGGTCTCGAAGCCCACGTCGAAACCCAGTCCGAGCAGCTCGATGTCGTACCGGGCGGTCTCGGCGGCGGTCCGGAAACGCTCGTAGGGCAACATGAGCGCCCCGGCGAAATAGTTCGCCAGGCCGATGTGCGCGACGGGCAGGGTGGCCGGGGACAACCCCCGCGCCCGGGCCAGGATTGCGTCGATGAGCGGCTCCTGATCGAGCAGGGCGAGCTGCGTGGCGAGCTGGAACGCGCGCTGCCCGGCGGTGAGCCGGCCGGCCAGGGTCACGATCCGCCGCTCGGGGTCATAGCGTCGTTTGGGGGCCGCCACCGCGGCCACCGGATCGGGTTCGTGCGCGATCGACACCCCGACGTGGTGGCGGCGTTCGAGCAGCGCGGCCAATTGCAGATCCAGGCCGCCAATGTGCAGGCCCTCGTCGTCGAAGATCGCCTCGGCCGTCTCGTCGAGCTCGCCGATGTAGTTCTTGTGGTCGTAGAAGAAGTCGCGGACCTCCTCGAACGGCATCGGATCCACCGGCCCGGTCTCGGAGACACGGCCGCGGTAGGTTTCCAGCTCGGAGTTGGCCGCGGTGAGGCGACGATGCAGGCTGACCAGGGTGTGGCCGATGGCCGGCATCCGGCCGACGAGTTCGGTGATCTCGGCGCGAGAGACCTCGCCGGACTCGGTGTAGGTGGCCAGCGCCGCGGCGAGGTCGGCGACCAGCCGGGCGTCGGTGTCCGCGGCGAAGTAGTCGGCGTCGAGCTCGAACTCACGGGTCAGCGCGAGCAGGACCGGGACGGTGATCGGGCGCTGATCGTTCTCGAGCTGGTTGACGTAGCTCGTCGACATCTTGATGCGCTGGGCCAGCGCGGCCTGGGACAGGCCGCGCTCGTCGCGCAGTCGGCGCAGCCGCGCGCCGACGAACATCTTCGCCACTCGATCAGCGTAGCCAAACCATGTTCACAACATTCGCCAAAACCGCGCTTGGCGTCCGCCGATCTACGCAGATGCCAGCACTTTCGGAGTTCTCCTCACTTTGCGTACGATGCGAACATGATCGTTCATGATGTTCGGACACACCCGAGTTCCGCCGACTTCCCGCAGCACGAGCACCTCGCCGCCAAGATCGCCACGGTGGCGACCGACGCGGTGGCGGTGCCCGACGACACCGCCGAGATGATCATCAACCGCATCATCGACAACGCCGCGGTCTCGGCGGCCTCGGTGATCCGCCGGCCGGTGACCAGCGCTCGCGCGCAGGCGCTCGCGCATCCGCCGGCCGCAGGCAAGACCGGCGCGAAGGTCTTCGGCGTCGAGGGTGATTACTCGCCCGAGTGGGCCGCCTGGGCCAACGGCGTGGCCGTGCGCGAGCTCGATTTCCACGACACCTTCCTCGCCGCCGAATATTCGCACCCCGGTGACAACATCCCGGCCCTGGTGGCCGTCGCCCAGCAGGTCGGTGCCTCCGGCGCCGATCTGATCCGCGGGCTGGCCACCGCCTACGAGATCCAGATCGACCTGGTGCGCGGCATGTGTCTGCACGAGCACAAGATCGACCATGTCGCCCACCTCGGGCCGTCGGTCGCGGCGGGTCTGGGAACCCTGCTCAAGCTCGACGAGGAGACGATCTACCAGGCGATCGGCCAGGCGCTGCACCTGACCACCGCGACCCGCCAGTCGCGCAAGGGCCTGATCTCGAGCTGGAAGGCCTACGCTCCCGCCCATGCCGGGAAGATCGCCGTCGAGGCCGTCGACCGCGCGATGCGCGGCGAGGGCGCGCCGGCCCCGATCTGGGAGGGCGAGGATGGTGTCATCGCGTGGATGCTGTCGGGCCCCGAGCACACCTACCAGGTCCCGCTGCCGGGTGCGGGCGAGCCCAAGCGCGCCATCCTCGACAGCTACACCAAGGAGCACTCCGCCGAGTACCAGAGCCAGGCACCGATCGACCTGGCCCGTCGGATGCGGTCGCGCATCAGCAATCTCGACGACATCGAGTCGATTGTGTTGCACACCAGCCACCACACGCACTACGTCATCGGCACCGGCTCGGGCGACCCGCAGAAGTTCGATCCGTCGGCCAGCCGTGAGACCCTCGACCACTCGGTGATGTACATCTTCGCGGTGGCCCTGCAGGACGGCACCTGGCACCACGAGGCGTCGTACGCGCCCGAACGCGCCAACCGTCCCGACACCATCGAACTGTGGCGCAAGATCTCCACCGTCGAAGACCCCGAGTGGACGCGGCGCTACCACTCGACCGATCCCAACGAGAAGGCCTTCGGCGCCAAGGCGGTCATCACCCTGAAGAACGGTGAGACCATCACCGACGAGCTCGCCGTCGCCGACGCCCACCCGCTGGGTGCCCGGCCCTTCGCCCGCCCGCAGTACGAGGCCAAGTTCACCACGATGGCCGACGGCGTGATCGACACCGACGAGCAGCAGCGTTTCCTCGCCGCCGCCGCGCAGGTGGCCGACCTCGGGCCCGGCGAGCTGGGCGCCCTCAACCTCGTTGTCGCACCGAACGTGCTGGACAAGGCCCCGGCCATCGGTCAGGGGATCTTCTGATGCCGTCGGGACTGTTCTCCTCGGAGACCAGCGCGAGCGACAAGCGCAAGGCGCTGCGTGCCGGACTCGCCTCGGGGACGCTGCAGCGGTGGCCCGGCGCGTTCTCCCCGCTGGTCGCCAAGCTGATCGCCGACATCGGCTTCGACGGGGTCTACATCTCCGGTGCGGTGCTCTCGGCCGATCTCGGCCTGCCCGACATCGGTCTGACCACGTTGTCGGAGGTGGCCGGCCGGGGTGCGCAGATCGCGCGCGCCACCGACCTGCCCGCGGTGATCGACGCCGACACCGGCTTCGGTGAGCCGATGAGCGCCGCGCGCACCATCGCCACCCTCGAGGATGCCGGGATCGCCGGCTGCCACCTCGAGGATCAGGTCAACCCCAAGCGGTGCGGGCACCTCGACGGCAAGGACGTGGTGCCGACCGAGGAGATGCTCAAGCGGCTGCGGGCGGCGGTCTCGGCGCGCCGGGATCCCGACTTCGTGATCTGTGCACGGACCGACGCCCGCGCGATCGAGGGCTTCGACGCCGCGGTCGAGCGGGCCAAGGCCTACGCCGACGCGGGTGCGGACCTGATCTTCACCGAGGCATTGACCGATCTCGCCGAGTTCGAGGCCTTCCGCAAGGCGGTCGACGTGCCGCTCCTGGCCAACATGACCGAGTTCGGCAAGTCCGAGCTCCTGACCGCCGACCAGCTCGCCGGCGTCGGCTACAACGCGGTGATCTACCCGGTCACCACACTGCGCATCGCGATGGGTGCAGTGGAGCGTGGTCTTCGTGAAATCGCTTCTGCGGGAACACAATCCGGTCTGCTCGACGGTATGCAGCATCGGAGTCGGCTCTACGAGCTGCTGCGTTACGCCGACTACAACGATTTCGATTCGGACCTGTTCAACTTCACTCTGAAGGGCAACCAATGACCACTGCAACCCCCCAAATCCGTAAGGGCCTGGCCGGTGTCGTCGTCGACACCACCGCCATCTCCAAGGTGGTGCCCGAGACAAACTCGCTGACCTACCGGGGCTACCCGGTGCAGGATCTCGCCGTGCATTGCTCGTTCGAGCAGGTCGCGTATCTGCTCTGGCACGGCGAGCTGCCCACCGAGGCCGAGCTCGCCGCGTTCAGCGAGCGGGAGCGCGCCCACCGTGTGCTGGGTGAGTCGACGCAGGCCGTCCTCGAGCGCATCCGGCCCACCTGCCATCCGATGGATGTGGTGCGCACGGTGATCAGCTTCCTGGGCACCGAGGATGCAACCGAGGACGATCCGAGCCCGGCGGCCAACCTCGCCAAGGCTGAGCGGATGCTCGCGATCCTGCCGACGATCGTCGCTGCGGACATGCGGCGTCGGCGTGGGCTCGAGCCGATCGCGCCCGACGCCTCCCTGCCGTACTCCGAGAACTTCCTGAACATGTGTTTCGGCGAGGTCCCGGATCCGGTGATCGTGAAGGCCTTCGAGAAGTCGATGGTGCTTTACGCCGAGCACAGCTTCAACGCGTCGACGTTCGCGGCGCGGGTGGTTACCTCCACCCAGTCCGACATCTACAGCGCGGTCACCGCGGCGATCGGCGCCCTCAAGGGCTCGCTGCACGGTGGTGCCAACGAGGCGGTCATGTACGACATGATCGAGATCGACCGCCCCGAACGCGCCCGCGACTGGATGACCGGCAAGCTCGACCGCAAGGAAAAGGTCATGGGCTTCGGGCATCGCGTCTACAAGAACGGCGACTCGCGCGTCCCCACGATGAAGCAGGCGCTGGTCGAGGTCTCCGAGCAGGTGGGGGAGACCCGCTGGCTCGACATCTACGGGGAGCTCGAGAGCGTGATGGTCGCGCGCACCGGGATCAAGCCGAACCTCGATTTCCCGACCGGCCCGGCCTACTACCTGATGGGATTCGACATCGGTTCCTTCACCCCGATCTTCGTGATGAGCCGGATCACCGGGTGGACTGCCCATATCATCGAGCAGACCGCATCGAATGCGCTGATCCGTCCGCTCAGCGAGTATGTAGGTCCAGACCAGCGCGCCGTGGTCGGCTGAGCCCCCCGTGCATCCCGGTACGACCGTGAATCCCGGTACAGCGCAGAGAGAATGAGGTAAGCGAATGTTCGAGAAGGTACTCGTCGCCAATCGGGGCGAGATTGCGATCCGGGCGTTTCGCGCCGCCTATGAACTCGGTGCGCGTACCGTCGCGGTGTTTCCCTACGAGGACCGCAATTCACTGCATCGGCTCAAGGCCGACGAGTCGTATCAGATCGGGGTGCCCGGGCATCCGGTACGGGCGTACCTGTCGGTGGACGAGGTGGTCGGCGCCGCGGTGCGCTGCGGTGCCGACGCCGTCTACCCGGGCTACGGGTTCCTCTCCGAGAACCCGGAGCTGGCGCGCGCCTGCGCGGCGGCCGGGATCACCTTTGTCGGGCCCCAGGCCGACGTCCTGGACCTGACCGGGAACAAGGCGGTGGCGGTGGCCGCGGCGCGGGCGGCCGGGCTGCCGGTCCTCGCGTCGTCGCCGCCGACCGCCGACCTCGATGAGCTCGTCGCGTCGGCCGAGTCGATGCAGTTCCCGGTGTTCGTGAAGGCTGTCGCCGGCGGCGGTGGGCGTGGCATGCGCCGCGTCGACGATCCGGCGGAGCTGCGGGAGGCGGCCGCGGCGGCCTCCCGGGAGGCCGAATCGGCCTTCGGCGATGCGACGGTGTTCTTGGAGCAGGCGGTGATCAATCCGCGGCACATCGAGGTGCAGATCCTCGCCGACACCGCGGGCAACGTCATCCACCTCTTCGAACGCGACTGCAGCGTGCAGCGGCGCCACCAGAAGGTCGTCGAGCTGGCCCCCGCACCGAACATCGATCCCGCGCTGCGGGAACGGATCTGCACCGACGCCGTGAATTTCGCACGGCACATCGGCTATTCGTGTGCGGGGACCGTCGAGTTCCTCGTCGACGAGAACGGCCGACACGTGTTCATCGAGATGAATCCGCGCATCCAGGTGGAACACACGGTGACCGAGGAGATCACCGACGTGGATTTGGTGGCGGCGCAGCTGCGGGTGGCGTCGGGGGAGACCCTGGCCGATCTCGGCCTCACCCAGGACGCGATCACGATCCGGGGCGCGGCCATGCAGTGCCGCATCACCACCGAGGATCCGGCGCTCGGATTCCGGCCCGACGTCGGCCGGGTCACCGCCTACCGCACCCCCGGTGGTGCCGGCATCCGCCTGGACGGCGGCACCATCCTGGGAGCCGAGATCAGCGGCCACTTCGACTCGATGATCGTCAAACTGACCTGTCGCGGAAGGGATTTCGCGACTGCGGTGCGGCGCGGCCGGCGTGCGCTCGCCGAGTTCCGGATTCGTGGCGTTGCCACCAACATCCCGTTCCTGCAGGCCGTTCTCGACGACCCGGACTTCCGGTCCGGACACGTCACGACCTCGTTCATCGGTGATCGGCCCTGGCTGCTGACCTCGCGTGGGTCGGCCGATCGCGGCACGAAGATCCTCGAGTACCTCGCCGACGTCACCGTCAACAAGCCGCACGGGGAGCGACCGACCACGGTGTATCCGCGGGACAAATTGCCCGCCGTGGAGAAGTCGGTGCTCGCCGATCCCCCTCCCGGTTCCCGGCAGCGACTGCAGACGCTGGGACCCGAAGGGTTTGCGCGGGCGTTGCGGGAGCAGCCTGGTGTCGGGGTCACCGATACCACGTTCCGCGATGCCCACCAGAGTCTGCTCGCCACTCGGGTGCGGACGTCCGGGCTGGTTGCGGTGGCGCCGTACATCGCCGCGCTCACGCCGCAACTGCTCAGCGTGGAGTGCTGGGGCGGCGCGACGTATGACGTGGCGCTGCGGTTCCTCTCGGAGAGCCCCTGGGACCGTCTGGCCCAGCTCCGCGAGGCCATGCCCAACGTGTGTCTGCAGATGCTGCTGCGCGGCGCCAACACGGTGGGGTACACACCGTATCCCACCAAGGTCACCACGGCGTTCGTCGCCGAGGCCACCGACGTGGGCATCGACATCTTCCGGATCTTCGACGCGCTCAACAACATCGAGCAGATGCGTCCGGCGATCGACGCGGTCCGTGAGACCGGCTCGGCCATCGCGGAGGTGGCGATAAGCTACACCGGTGACGTCACCGACCCGGCCGAGGATCTCTACACCCTCGACTACTACCTGCGGTTGGCCGAGCAGATCGTCGATGCCGGTGCCCATGTCTTGGCGATCAAGGACATGGCCGGGCTGTTGCGGGCACCCGCGGCGACCACGCTGATCACGGCGTTGCGCAAGGAGTTCGACCTGCCGATCCATGTGCACACCCACGACACGCCGGGCGGTCAGCTCGCGACCTATCTGGCCGCGGTGCAGGCGGGTGCCGACGCGGTCGACGGTGCGAGTGGTCCGTTGTCGGGGACGACGAGTCAGCCGTCGCTGGCGGCGATCGTGGCGGCGTTTGCGCACACCGAGCGCGACACCGGCCTGGATCTGGGTGCCGTGTGCGATCTGGAGCCGTATTGGGAGGCGATGCGCAAGGTGTACTCGCCCTTCGAGTCCGGTATTCCGGCACCGACCGGTCGGGTTTACACGCATGAGATCCCAGGTGGTCAGCTCTCGAATCTGCGGCAGCAGGCGATCGCGCTCGGGCTGGGCAACCGGTTCGAGGCGGTCGAGGCCGCATACGCGGCCGCCGACCGGATGCTGGGCCGCCTGGTCAAGGTGACGCCGTCGTCGAAGGTCGTCGGCGATCTCGCACTCGCCCTGGTGGGTCAGGGGATCGATCCGGCTGATTTCGCGAACGATCCGGCGGCCTACGACATCCCGGATTCGGTGATCGGATTCCTGCGTGGCGAGCTCGGCAACCCGCCCGGCGGCTGGCCGGAACCGTTGCGGACCCGTGCCCTGCAGGGCCGGGCGCCTGCGGTGCCGACGGTCGAGCTGTCCGACGAGGATTCGGCGGCACTCGACGAGCCCGGGCCGACCCGGCAGGGGACGCTTGACCGGCTGCTGTTCCCGGGGCCGACGCGCGAGTACCTCGAGCACCGCGAGACCTACGGCGACACCTCCCGGCTCTCGGCGAACCAGTTCTTCTACGGGCTGCGGTACGGCGAGGAGCATCGCGTCGAACTCGAGCCCGGAGTGGAGCTGCTCATCGGTCTCGAGGCGGTCAGCGAACCCGACGCGCGCGGTATGCGCACGGTGATGTGTGTGCTCAACGGCCAGTTGCGGCCGGTCGCGGTGCGCGACCGGGCGATCGACTCCACCGAGACCGCGGCGGAGAAGGCCGACCGCGCCAACCCCGGCTCGGTGGGCGCACCGTTCGCCGGGGTCGTGTCGATCTCGGTGTCGGTGGGTGATGAGGTGGCCGCGGGCGCGGCCATCGGCACCATCGAGGCCATGAAGATGGAGGCCACCATCACCGCGCCCGTCGGCGGCAAGGTCACCCGCGTGGCGGTCGGGCAGGTCACCGCGGTTCATCCGGGCGATCTGCTGATCGAGATCGGGTAGGAGAGAGGCCGACGGCACCCCGGATACCGTTCAGTCGGGTCGACGCCGACTGAACGGTATCCGGCTCGGCCGTTGTGGCGCTGCCGGGTGACGCCACCGGGTGACCCGACGGTGTGGATGTGTGTCCGATTGCCGTGCAACCCCCGTGGCTGCGCTCATCGTCGGGTGCACACCCCATGCGCGCGTTTCGCTATGAAGTTCTCAAGGTGACATGCGACGCCGGACAAGTTCCGGCATCTGGTTGTGGTTGGTGGACAAGGACTCTTACGACTCAGGCTCTCTCACAGGGTGCCGCCGGGTCAGGCGGCGACCGGTTCACCCACATCGGGCCTCCTTCGGTGATAGGACGGGATCGGCCTCCGTTGCGCGTCTACCGCGGCGGGTGGGATGAGCCAGGGATGCCGGTCGATCCCCATCACCACATCCCACCCCTGGTGGTGGACTGCGTCGTGGCAGGACGGGCAGAGCAGGCAGCCGTTGTCGACGTCGGTGGTACCGCCGTGTGACCAGTGCACCAGGTGATGCACCTGCGTCCACCCGGCCGGCGCACCACATTTGATGCACCCGGTGTCCCGTAGTCCGATCGCCGTGCGTTGTGCCCCGGTGAACAGGCGTTTCTCTCGACCCGCCTGCAACGGGGCGCCCTCGCCGTCGACGATCACCACCCGTGTCGTGCCGTCACAGGAGAGTAGTTCGTGGGTGTTGCGGGTGACCGACCCCAGGAACCCGAGGGAGGCCAGATCCGGGGTGTCGGCGGGCACGCTGAGCACAATCCGCGTCCCCGACCCCACACCATGCGGATGCTCGGCGGCCAGGGCCCGGGCGGCGGCGTCGAGGATCAGCTCGAAGGCGTCGGCCCGGAGCTGTTCGGGTGAGCGCGGGTCCCGGGAACCGTCCGGTTGGGGAGCGGGCGCGGAATGCGCGTCGATCAGGGTGCGCAGCTTCTCCCCGACCGGTGCGTGCAGGTTGCCCGATAGCTGCGTCCGGCCATCATCATCGGTACCCAGGTTCAGTCGATTCAACCGTCGATCCTCCGCCGCAGGTGGCCCACCATTGTCCGCGGCCAGCCGGTTGCCCAGCGTCTTCGCGGCGTCACCGATCTCGGCGGGTGTCGCCCCGGAGAAGTGTTGCGCCAGCAACTGATTCACCACATCGGACCGGGCCTCGGCGTCGAAGTCCGCACCGACCCGACCGGCCATCTGGTTCACCCCACGAACAATCGCGTCGGCGTGTTCGGCCGAGACCGCCCCGTCCGCGCAATGCCGGTCCAGTCCGTCGTCGGTGAGACCGGTGCGTCGGATCATCCGTGCGGCGACCGCGGGTACGAATCCCATCACCATCAACAACTCCCTGGTGGTGCGGCCATGCGCCTGCGCGACGCCGAGGCGGTCGCAGTGTCGCACCCACTGCGCACACTGGTCATCAACGACGTTCCGCAGCCGCGCCAACACCGTCAGGACGGCGTGGGCATCGGGGCCGGTGATCTCGTCGGGCACGGCGAGATCAGCCAGGGTGTCGAGGAACTCCTCGAACTTGGTGGCGATCTCAGTATTGGGCATATCACAAGTATAGATGCACCTGAGTTCGATGACTGAGAAAAAGCTGAGAATTTGGCATTGGAACGGTAACGTCCAACCCGTCGCACTGGCCGATCATGGTGGCACCCTGTTGCGGGTGGAAGCACGGCCACGGTGTTGGCGTGGTGTGGGACGTGCAACGTTTGCGCTCGACCTCACCGATCTCGGCCTGCGCATCCCGCGTTGAGGTGTCAACACCCAGGACCCGGCCGACGCGCCCGCCGTGTCGCATTGGTTAACCCAGATCCGTGAATGTCGCGGCACCAGATCGACCGGGAACCGTCGTGTCGGAGTGGTCCGGGCAGCTGGCGTGGGTCAGGTGAGAGCATGGATGTGTGGCAACAGCACGGCGACACCAGCAGGGGAGGTGCGAGCGGTGAACTCCGCATATCGTCCCGCCGAAAACCGGTACGAGAGCCTGCCCTACCGGCGGGTCGGGCGCAGTGGACTGAGTCTGCCCGCGATTTCCCTGGGCCTGTGGCAGAACTTCGGCGGCGGCACCCCGATCGACACCCAGCGGGCCATCCTTCGGCGTGCCTTCGACCGGGGGGTCACCCATGTTGACCTCGCCAACAACTACGGTCCGCCCCACGGCAGTGCCGAAGAGAATCTCGGACGTATCCTCGCCGAGGATTTCGCCGGGCTTCGGGACGAGCTGATCATCTCCACCAAGGCGGGCTACCACATGTGGCCCGGCCCCTACGGTGACGGTGGCTCCCGCAAGTACCTGCTTGCCAGTCTCGATCAGTCGCTGGCACGGATGGGCCTCGACTACGTCGACATCTTCTATTCGCACCGGCCCGACCCGGACACGCCGATCGAGGAGACGATGGGGGCGCTGCATACGGCGGTCACCTCGGGCAAGGCGCTGTACGTGGGGATCTCGAGCTATTCGCCGGCGCGCACGCGCGCGGCCGCCCATATCCTGTCCGAGCTGGGAACCCCACTACTGATTCATCAGCCGTCGTATTCGATGTTCAACCGGTGGATCGAGGACGGATTGCTCGACACCGTCGGTGAATTGGGCGTCGGCTGTATCGCGTTCTCGCTCCTCGCCCAGGGATTGCTCACCGACCGCTACCTGTCAGGGATTCCGGCGGGTTCGCGGGCCGCACGCAACGGGTCGATGACGACCGCACAGCTCAACGAGGAAATCCTCGGCCGGGTACGGAGGCTCAATCACATTGCCGCGCAACGTGGTCAGAGCCTGGCGCAGCTGGCCCTGGGGTGGGCGCTGCGCGACGCGCGGGTGTCGTCGGTGCTGATCGGCGCGTCGTCCGTCGCGCAACTCGACGACAACCTGGCCGCAGTGGCCGGACCCGAGTTCACCGACGAGGACCTGGCTGCGATCGACGCCGACGCCGTCGAGTCGGGAATCGACCTGTGGCGGGCGTCCAGCCGGCTGTGATCGACAATTCTCGCCGATCGCCGCGACCTCTCCGTGAGAAGTCGCGGCGACCATGAGGGGATATCCGGCAGACTCAGCTGCCCCGGTAGGTCGAGTACGCGAACGGGCTCAGCAGTACCGGTACGTGATAGTGCCGGGACGGATCGTCGACGGCGAAACAGATGTCGACCTCCGGGTAGAAGGCGTCGACGCCCTTCTCGGAGAACCAGTCACCGGTGTTGAACACGAGGTGATAGGTGCCCGGGACGAGTGCCTCGGTGTTGACCTGGCCGATGCGGCCGTCGTCGTCGGTGGTCCCCGAGGCCAGCGGCGCCCCGGCCGCATCCTGCAGGGTTACCTCGATGCCGGTCGCCGGGGCGCCGGAGACCGCATCGAGGACATGGGTGGACAGGCCCGTCATTGGGTCGGTTCCTTTCTGGTGAGAATCAGTCGTCGACGTATTCGACGGCAGGCGCGAGCATCAGCTGCAGGCGTTTCCGGTTGATCTTGGCCAGTTCCATCCGCATCACCCGGCGTTCGGTGTCCGGATCGTTGCGAATGCGCTCTTTGAGGATCGCGAGCAGCTCGGCGGCCGGCCGGCCGTTGGCGAACACGAGATAGACATGCCCGAACTTGTCGTCGTAGGCCTTGTTCAGCTCCGCGAGCTCGGCCAGCACCGCCGGGTCGGCGTCGGCCACACCGGCCTGCTCTCGTGTCGACGAGGGATTGTCGGGGCGCTCCCCGATGCGCGGATGCCCCGCCAGCGCCTCATCGATATCGGCCTCGGTCAGCTCGGCCAGGATGAGGTCGGCATAGTCCAGCAACGCCTGCTCATCGGCAAACGGGCGGGCCTTGGCCACCCGTAGTGCCCAGATCGAACTGCTACAACACCGATACAGGGCGCTGATGGCCTGTCGTTCGGTCAACTCGTTGAAACTGCTCAGACCGCGCCAGTCGATTCTTCTCACCGCTCCACCCTAAGTGAGTTCCGGCGTCCGGCCGAAGCGGGCCGACGTGAGCGGATTGGCGTCGGCGACGAGATCGTCAAAGCGATAGTTCGCGATCTTGGCGATCTCGATGAGCGCGAACGAGCGTTCTGACTTGGCGGAATTGTCCATACGGGCCCAGCCGGTGCGCAGAACGCGATCATAGCGTTCGGTCTCCCGGGCACAGATCACCAGCGGGAAGCCGAAGTGCTTGCGGTAGGCCGACGACAGGCTGACGATGTTCTCGTGCTCGCTCTCCTCCAGGTGGGACAGGCCCTTGTGGTCGACGGCAGTGAGCTCGCCGGTGGCCTCGTCCTCGACACCCAGATCGGGGAACGCCTGGATGAGGGCCAACTGCTCGTTGTCGCTGCCGGTGAGCATCGCCTCCTGGAAGGCGCTGCGGAGATCGTGGACATTCTCGAACGGGCGCTGGGCGAACGCATTCTGGACCACCCAGTCGACGTTTTGCACCACCCCGCCGAAGGTGGCCGCGAACTGCTCCTCGGTCATCGTGTTGACCTCGTCGAGGGTGATCGCGCCACCGCCGGCGACGGCCGGCCCCCGCCTGCCGATGTGGAAGAACAGCAGATTCAGCAGGATCGCAGTGATCGCGCCCATCGTGATGCCGGTGGAGAACGGGATCTGCAAGATGATGTTCGGCATCGCCTCGTCGACGCCGGGCAGGGCGGGCACGTCGACGATCTCACCGCTCTTCTCGATGACCTGGCTCGGCGCCGACGACTGCGAGAACTGGACGTACAGCGCCACCGCGAGTGAGGTCGAGGCGATGATCAGGTTGCGGTGATCGGTGAAGTCCACCGCGGTCAGCGTCTGAATGCCGACGATGGCGACGGTTGCGAACATGATGAGTGCCGCGCCACCGAGAATCGGAGCCGGAATGGATTCGACGATCTTGGCCATCTTCGGAAACAGGCCGAGCAGGATCATGATGCCGCCGGCGCAGGCCACGACGAAGCGGCTCTTCACCCCGGTCATCCGGACGAGGCCCACGTTCTCCGAGAACGCCGTGTAGGGGAACGAGTTGAAGGAACCGCCGATCACGGTCGCCAGGCCGTCCGCGCGGACCGCGGCGGCCACGTCGGCGGCCTTGATGCGCTTGCTGACGATCTCACCGGTGGCGAAGATCGACCCCGTCGACTCGACGGCCACCACCAGCAGCACCACGATCATCGACACGATGGCGACGAGATCCCAGCGCGGCCAGCCGAAGGCGAATGGCGGGGTGAACCCGATCCAACTCGCCTCGCTGACGGTGGTGAAGTGGGCGTCGCCGAACAGCCATGCGACGAAGGTCGCGACGATCAGTGCGAGCAGGATCGCGATCGTGGACAGGAAGCCACGGAAGAAGCGCTGCATCAGCACGATCAGCAGGATTGTGCCGAGCGCGTAGAACACCCAGCGCGAGTTGGCGGAGTCGTGCAGGTG
>JASGFO010000094.1:0-13932 GCA_047605505.1 Gordonia sp. (in: high G+C Gram-positive bacteria)
CGGCGGTGCGATCTCGGGTGCCGACTACGCCCTGGGATTCGTCGACCTCATCGAGCAGGGCGATCGCCACCGCGTCCACCTCAACCTCGCGCACTGACGACGGGTGCGGTCTGCTCGCTCTGCTCGGACGCGGTGCCCAGGCCGGGAACGGATCGTCGTAGGGGTTGTTCCCTGCGCCTCGACGCCCGGTATAGTCGATAATGATAACCGTTACCGATTAGGAGTCGTTCGTGAAGGTCCGTGCCTCGATCAGGTCGTTGAAGAGCCAGCCCGGCGCGCAGGTCGTGCGCCGGCGCGGCAAGATTTACGTGATCAACAAGCTCAACCCGCGGTTCAAGGCCCGTCAGGGCTGAGCTGCGGTCCCCGGGGGCGTGGCGGCGGGTCGCGTTCACACCGGCATGTGCACGATCGTGGCGCGTGTGAATGCGATCGCCCGGGCGCAGATCTCGTCGATGGGCGGGGTGTCGGTGGGGATGGAGACGGTGGTGGTGATGATGGCGGTGCCGGACTGCACCTCGGTGTGGCACTCGGTGTCCCCGAGGCCGTGACCGACGGCCACTGTCCGGCCGTTGATGACGATGTCCGGCTGCCAGTCGACGACCACCGCTCGCTTCGCCTTGTATTGCTGGAGGGGGAGGTCGTTGCCGAGGGCCTGCACGAGGCCGCCACCTGCTGAGTTGCGGAGTCTCCATATGCAACCGCGTGCGGTTTGATGATTGGCAATTGCTGCGTCTCTCACGGAGTCGGGATCCACATCGAGCGCGTGGATTTCGGCCATGGTCAATGCGGTGCACGGTTCGTAGTCGGTGCCATTGTTGAGATCACTCCAGCGCTGCGGATGCTCGGTCCGGAAGGGGAGGGGGCGACCATGCGCGTCCGTCTGTCGTGTCGGTAGCGGCACATTTGCGTCGTTGCCAGAGCCCGGGGCCGATGCACGAGGCTCATCATCGGTCGACTCAGCACACGCGCTCAAGACAAGCTCAAGCGCGACGATGGCCGCCAGGACGCGCGCTCGGGCGTAGGTCCGAAAGCTAGACTTCGAAGGGGCGCGCGTTGTCGACATCGGTTGCCACGAGGTCTCTGCCGGCTTGTTCGCAATCGCGCGCAAGATCGTTCAATGCGGTGATCTGTGCCTTGATCTGGTTGCGCCAGTTGTCGAGGAACAGCTCAACCCGCTGGTAGAAGTCCCGGCCCTCAATGGTCTCGCCGTACCAGTTGTGACTGTTGACTCCGGCCAACTCGTAGATCACCTCCTCCAACCGCGCCGCCCCGTCACGGGCCACCCGTGCGCGGGCGTCCCATTCGGTGGCGGTGAGGGCGACGATGCCGTCGTCGGGGCCGGCGGGCTGCGGGAGGCCGAGGTAGGTGGGTGGTCCGTGGGGTACGGCGATGTCGGCGTCGCCGCTGGGCAGGGGTACCCGGTCTTCGGGTAGCAGGAAGAAGTCGGTCATTGCGGTCCCCCCGGTGGCAGTGCCAGGTCCTCGTGCCGCCAGTCTATGTCGTGGGTCACAGTTTTGTGTGGTGACTGAGGGGCCTGTGGACAACTCACTTGCTGGGCACACCGCGGTGATCTGCTGCCACCAGATGGCACCGGATCACCGCGATCTGGGATTTGACGATGATTCATCCACAGTGTCCGGCGGGCCCCTGTTCTTGCGGCCCGGTCGGCGCGATGCTGGCGGGCATGACAGCCCGGATCGTGATCGAGGACCTGATGCACCATCAGGCCGGCGTGATCGCACGCTCGCAGGTCCTCGAATGTGGTCGCACGCCCGCGGATATTCGACGGAAGCTGCGGCGTCGGGAGTGGGCGTCGCCGATTCGCGGTATCTACGTCGACCACACCGGCCCGTTGTCCTGGCGGCAACGGGCATGGGTTGCGGTCCTCGACGCGTGGCCCGCGGCTTTGAGCCATACTTCGGCGCTGTGCGCAGCGACCGGCGGTTCGGAGCCTGGGCCCATTCATGTCGCGGTCGATGGGAGCCGCCACCGCGGCACCCCGCCGGGCGTGGTCATCCACCGGCGGCGACACCTGACCGATCACGTGCTCTGGCACACGTCGCCGCCGAGGATCCGCGTCGAGGATGCCCTGCTGGATGTCGCCGAGTCCGTGCCGACCCGGGTCCGCGTGATCGCCTGCCTCGCCGACGCCGTACAGGCTCGTCAGACCACTCCGCGACGCCTGCTGGCCGCCGTGGACAATCGAAACCGGCTGCGGTGGCGGGCCTTCCTCGTCGGAGTGTTACAGGATATCGACGACGGCACGTGCTCGGTGCTCGAGCACGAGTATCTGACGCGGGTCGAACGGCGGCACCGACTACCCACCCCGGACCGCCAACGGCCGACGACTGCCGGGCGGCGGGGATTTCGCGACATCGAGTACCCGCACTGGCATCTCGTCGTCGAACTCGACGGTCGCCTGGCCCACGACACCGCAACCGCCCGCGACCGCGACCTCGAACGTGATCTCGACGCCGCCGTGAGCACCGACGCCCGCACGATCCGGTTGGGCTGGGGGCAGGTCGTCGACCGCCCCTGCGTCACAGCCCACAAGATCGCGCTCCTGCTACGCCGGCAGGGCTGGGCCGGTAACCCCACGCACTGCCCCGACTGCCCGCCGCCGACACCGCGGTGATCTGCTGCCGCCAGATGGCACCGGACCACCGCTTTGAGTGTTCACCTGCGTGATCCGCTCAACCGATCCGCACCACGCGGTCCACGCCGACCCGCTCGACGAAGCCTGCATCGTGACACACCAGCAGCAGCCCGCCCTGCCATTCGTGGAGCGCGGCGGCCAACTGCTCGACGGTGTCGAGGTCGAGATTGTTGGTCGGCTCGTCCAGGATCAGCAGCCGTGGTGCCGGATCGCGCAGCAGAGCGGCCGCCAGGGCGGCCCGAATCCGTTCGCCACCCGACAATTCGGCGAGCGGCCGGTCACCGGCGCGGCCCCGGAACAAGAACCGGGCCAGATGCGCGCGGATCTCGTTGCCGCTCACCCGCGGGTTGGCGGCGGCGACCGCCGCGGCCACCGACATCGATTCCGCCGGGAACCGGATGCATTGCGGCAGATACGCATACGGCACACAGATGGCGCCGTCGGTGCGGATCAGCGACTCGATCAGCGTCGTCTTTCCGGCGCCGTTGCAGCCCGCGAGCTCCACCCGGTCGGGCCCGTCCATGCGGAGCCGTTCGTCGACGATGACCTGTCCGCGCGGCGGCACGCTCACCGGCGGCAACACGATGCGCGCCGACAGATCCGACCGCACCTCGTCACGCGCGGCCGAGAGCCGCTCGTCGGCCGCCGCGACATCCGCGGCATGCTGATTGGCGAGCTTCCCGGCCGCCACCTCGGCCGCATTGGCGCGCAGGCCTGCCACGATCTTGGGCACCCGCTTCTCCTGCTCGGCCTTGCGCGCGGTGCGTTCGCGCCGCGCGAGCTTGATGTTGGCGTCCTCCTTCTCCCGCTTCTGTTTGGCCAGATCGGACCGCGCCGCCGACACGGCCGCGGCAGCGGCCGCCTGCTCGGCATCGACGATCTGCCGGTACACCGGGTACGGGCCGCCGAACAGCCGGACCCGTCCCGCGCGCAATTCCAGTGTGGCACTCACGCGTTCGGCCAGCTCGAGGTCATGGGTGACGACGATCAGGACCCCGCCGAAATGATCGATGATCTCGAACAGCCGAGCCCGGGCATCGACGTCGAGATTGTTGGTCGGCTCGTCGAGCAGCAGCACACCGGGGCGGCGCAGCACGGCGCAGAGGATCGCCAGCAGCGTTGCCTCGCCGCCCGAGAGAGTGCCGACCGGGCGGTCCAGATCGGCCGACGGCAGGCCCGCCGCCGACAGTTCGGCGCGCACGCGTTCATCGATATCCCAGTCGTCGCCGATCACCTCGAAATCGACCGGATCGACGGAACCGGCCTCGACCCGGGTGATCGCCGATCGCACCTCGCCGACCCCGAGGACCTCGGCGACCGAGCGCCCGGGATCGGCGTGCGGGGCCTGGTCCACGAGCACGACCGCGCCGGTCGCGCTCACGCTGCCGGCCGTCGGTGTCAGCTCGCCGGCGAGCAGTCGCAGCAGCGTCGACTTGCCCGCGCCGTTGGCGCCGACCAGCGAATGTGTCCGGCGCTCAACCGAAAAGGAGACGCCGGAGAAGGTGGCGGTGCCGTCGGGCCACGTGAAACCGAGATCGGAGACGACGAGCGCGGGTGCCGACGAGGAATGCGAGGAATGAGCGGACATGACGACTCCGGAAATGTCTCGAGGGATGACGTGCGGGTGCACATCACGGTCGGGGCATTTCAGTGGTTCATTCCGGCGATCAACTCCTGCGCTCGACGACAAGGTCAGTGGTCCAGGGCGACGGGCGCCCCTGAAGACGGTTAGGTCCGTGGACTCACGCGGACCCACGATAGCGACGCGGCCGCGAATCCGCCACGGGTTAAGGTGACACCGTGTCGTACATCCGGACCAGTGTTGCCAACGGCGTCGGCGAGATCGTCCTGGATCGCCCCAAAGCCCTGAACGCGCTCGACCAGTCGATGGTCGACGAGCTCTATGCCGTGCTCGTCGACTGGGCCGACGACGACGCGGTCGAGACGGTTCTCGTCACCTCGTCGAGCGCGCGTGCCTTCTGCGCGGGCGGCGACATCCGCGCGGTCCGGGATGCCGCGCTCGCCGGTGACGCGGCTGCGATCACGCGCTATTTCGCCCACGAGTACCGCCTCAACCAGTTGATCGCCGACTACCCGAAGCCGTACGTCGCGCTCATCGACGGACCGGCGCTGGGCGGTGGTCTCGGCATCAGCGTGCACGGCGAGATCCGGGTGGTCACCGAGAAGGCCCTGATCGCCATGCCGGAGACGGCGATCGGCTTCTTCCCCGACATCGGGTCCACCTACTTCCTGCCCCGACTGCCGTACGGCGTCGGAATGTGGCTGGGGCTCACCGGTTCCCGCGTCCGCGGCAGCCAGGCGCTCACGCTGGGGCTGGCCACCCACTTCGTGCGCTCGGATCGGCTCGGCGCAGTCGCCGACGACCTCCGGGCCGGGGTACCGCTGGCCGAGGCGCTGCGCGTCGATGCCGCGTCGGACACCCCGAATGATCCCGATCATCCGGCGCTGCCGCTGGACAAGGTCGGCGCGTACTTCGGTGACAGCAATGTCGCCGGGATCATCGGCGGCCTGCGCGGCGCGGTCGGCGACGAATGGGCCGAGGAAATGCTCGGCCTGCTTGCCGGGAACTCCCCGACGAGCTTGCTCGTGACGGCAAGGATGCTCGAGCTCGGCGCCGGCTCGGGCCTCGACGAATGCCTCGACCGGGAGCTGCACGCGGCCGAGACGATCACCGCCGGCCACGATTTCGCCGAAGGTGTGCGGGCAGTGCTCGTCGACAAGGACCGCAACCCATCGTTCTCGCCCGCGACGGTCGACGAGGTCTCGGCCGCGGCGGTCGCCGCGATCGTGGGGGAGTAGGAACCCGCCGCGCTGGCCGAAAAAGGTCAGTCGGCCGCGGCCACCAGCGGTTCGAGCGTCAGGTCCGGGTGTTCCTTCTCGATGTACTGCAGCCGCCACTTGTCGCTGAACAGGGCGAGCAGCGCGCCGTCGGTGCGGGTGAACACCTCGACGCCGCGCTGGCGACCCAGTTCGTCGGCGCTCTCGGCGTCGGTGCGCCGGGCCAGTGAATAGCCCAGCGGCTCGATCACGGTGTCGACGTTGAATTCGGCCTTCATCCGCGCGGTGACCACCTCGAACTGCATCGGGCCGACCGCGGCCAACACCGGGGACGCGTCGCCCCGCAGGTCGTTGCGCAGCACCTGCACCACACCTTCGCTGTCGAGCTGCTCCATGCCCTTGCGGAACTGCTTGTATTTGTCGGCGGTGGTCACCCGCAGCGACGAGAAGTGTTCGGGCGCGAAGGACGGAATCGGCGGGAACTGGATCGTGGGATCGGTGTACAGGGTGTCGCCGGGAGCCAGCGCCGTCGCGTTCACGAGCCCGACGACGTCACCCGGATAGGCAGTGTCGACGGTGGAGCGGTCGCGCCCGAACACGGCCTGGGCGTATTTGGTGGCGAAGGGTTTCCCGGTCTGCGCGTGTGTGACCACCATGCCGCGCTCGAACTCCCCGGACACGATGCGCATGAACGCGAGCCGGTCCCGGTGCGAGGAATCCATACCCGCCTGGACCTTGAAGACGACCGCGCTGAACGGATCGGTGACCGCGCGCACGGTGCCGTCGATGCCGGTGCGCCCGGCCGGCGGCGGTGCCAGCTCGACGAGGGTCTCGAGGAGTTGGCGCACGCCGAAATTCAGCATCGCCGAGGCGAAGATCATCGGCGAGGTGGCGCCGGCAAGGAACAGCTCCTGGTCGTGATCCTGGCCCATCGCGGAGAGCAGTTCGCCCTCCTCGACGGCGGCGGTCCACTCGTTGCCCTCGCGGGCGGCCGCGGCGTCGGCGTCCATGATCTCCTCGGGCGCGATCGTGGCGCCGCCCGCGGTGCGCGTGAAATGGATGTAGCGGCCGGTCCGCCGGTCCAGGAGCCCCCGGAAGTCGCCGGCGATACCGACCGGGAAGTACAGCGGCGTGGGTGTCAGCCCGATGCGTTCGGTGATCTCGTCGATCAGCTCCAGCGGCGAGCGGCCGGGCCGGTCCCACTTGTTGACGACGGTGACCACCGGGATGCCCCGATGCCGGCACACCTGGAACAGCTTCAAGGTCTGCGGCTCGAGGCCTTTCGCCGCGTCGATGAGCATCACCGCGGCGTCGACGGCGGTGAGCACGCGGTAGGTGTCCTCGGAGAAGTCGGCGTGCCCGGGGGTGTCGACGAGGTTGATGACGGCGGGCTCGGCGTCGGGTCCGGCACCGGCCGGCGTGTAGGTGAACTGCAGCGCCGTCGAGCTGACAGAGATGCCGCGCGCCTTCTCCATCTCCATCCAGTCCGACACCGTGGACTTGCGTCCGGCCTTGCCGTGGATCGCGCCGGCCTCGCTGATCATGCGTGCGTGCAGCGCCAGTGCCTCGGTCATCGTCGACTTACCGGCGTCGGGATGGGAGATGATCGCGAAGGTGCGGCGGCGGCGCACCTGCCCGGCAACGTCAGAACTCACCCATCGAGGCTATCGGTCGAGGTCGCGGGCGCCAAAACGGTCGGCGACCCCGTCCGATGGTCACTCGAACGGGATCGGCGGCAGCTTCACGACCTGCGCGGCATAGGAGAGTCCGGCGCCGTAGCCGAGCAGCAGTGCGGTATCGCCCGGCCCGGCCTGGCCGGTGGAGAGCAGTTCCTCCATCGCGAGTGGGATGGACGCGGCCGAGGTGTTGCCGGTGTGCTCGATGTCGTTGGCGATGACGACCCGCTCGGACAGCTTGAGCCCGCGCGCCAGGAGCTCGTTGATCCGCGAATTGGCCTGATGCGGCACGAACACGTCGAGATCCTCGGCGCCCACCTTGGCGGCCTCGAGCGCGCGCTCGGCGACCTTGCCCATCTCGAAGGCGGCCCAGCGGAAGACCGTGGTGCCCTCGATCCGCAGGTAGGGGCGTTCACTGCGGTCGCTGTCGAGGAAGGTGATCCAGTCGATGTCCTGGCGGATGGCGTCGAAGCCGGTGCCGTCGCTGCCCCACACCACCGGACCGAGCTCGGCGGTCGGGGTGGGGCCGACCACCACGGCCCCGGCGCCGTCGCCGAAGATGAAGCTGTTGGTGCGGTCGGTCATGTCGAGGGCCACCGACAGCTGCTCGGCCCCGATCACCAGGACGTGCGCCGCGCTGCCGCCCCGGATCATGTCCGACGCGAGAGCCATCCCGTAGCCGAACCCGGCGCAGCCCACGGTCACGTCGAACGCGGGGACGCCACCGGCACCCAGCTCGGTCGCGATCTTGACCGCCCCGGCCGGGGTCAACAGCAGGTGGGTGTTGGTGGCCAGGATGACCGCGTCGATGTCGGTCGGTTGCAGCAGTGCGTTGGCGATGGCGCGGCGGCCAGCGTTGACCCCCATCTCCACCACGGTCTCGTCGCGCCGCGCGAACCGGCGGGTCTTGATGCCGGTGCGCGTGTAGATCCATTCGTCGGAGGAATCGATGTGCTCGCAGATCTCGTCGTTGGTCACGACGCGATCGGGCCGGTAGGCGCCGATCCCGAGCATGCCGATGGTGGTGGTGCCGGTCCGTTCAGCGATGTCCGTCATGGGATCTGACGCTCTCACATCTTGGCCCTACTCGGAAGTAGCCGGTGTTTGGGTGGTCGGCGATCATCGGCGGGGGAGGGGTCCGGTGAGGTGCGGACTCCATCTGGCGCGGACTCCATCTGGTGCGGCCGGTTACTCATCGAAGCTCGTGATCCTCGGCGCCGGCGGCAGGGTGGCGACCTGCGCGGCGTAGGACAGGCCCGCACCGAAGCCCAGGATCAGTGCGGTCTGTCCGGCCTTGGCCTTGCCGGTGGCCAGCATCTCCTCGATCGCGAGGGGGATCGACGCGGCCGAGGTGTTGCCGGTGTTCTCGATGTCACCGGCCATCGGGAGGTCGTCGGCGAAGCCCAGGTGCTTGCGCATCAGCTCGTTGATCCGCGCGTTGGCCTGGTGCGGGACGAAGACCTCGACGTCTTCGGTCTTGAGGCCGGCGGCGTCGAGGGCCCCCGACAGCGCCTTGGGCAGGGTGATCGCCGCCCACCGGAAGACCGCCTGGCCCGCCATGGTCAACGTCATCCGGCCGACGGGCTCGACGGCCGGATCGACGTGCTGCATCGCCACGGCACGATCCATGTACTCGGCGATGTCGGGGGTCTGGCGGATCGCATGGGCGCTCTCGCCATCGCTGCCCCACACCGTCGGGGAAATGCCGTTGTCCTCGGACGGGCCGATGACGACCGCTCCCGCGCCGTCGCCGAAGAGGAACGCGGTCCCGCGGTCGGATTTGTCCAGGCTCAGCGACATCGTCTCACTGCCGATCAGGAGCACCGTGCGCGCGCTGCCGGACCGGATCATCGCCGACGCCAGCCCCACGCCGTAGCAGAAGCCACCGCAGCCGGAGACGAGGTCGAAGGCCGTGACACCGTTGATGCCCAGGTCGGTGGCGATGGTGGGTGCGCCGTGTGGGGTGAGGGTGGGCCAGGTGTTGGTTGCGAGGATGACCGCGTCGATCTCGGCGCGGTCGATGCCGCTGTTGCGGATGGCGCGTTCACCGGCCGTCGCCGACATCAGGCGGTTGGTCTCGTCCCCGGAGATCCAGCGCCGGTTGCGGATGCCGCTGCGCTCGTAGATCCACGCGTCGGAGGAGTCCAGCGTCGTCGAGCACAGCTCGTCGTTGCTGATCAGCCGCTTCGGCCGGTAGGCGCCGATGCCCAGCATCGCCACGTTGTCCGGTCCGGCCTGGGGTACCGCGAGATGTGCCATGTACGTTCGTGTTCCTCGTTCGTTGATCCGCGCCCGCGCGGATAGGGATCCCCCGTCGATGGTAGTCCCCGGGAACCGAAACATCACAAAAGTGTCACAATAGTGCGAATCGCTGTCACCATGCGTGAACGATGTTCTGGGCGGCCTCGAGGCCGTGCTCGACGAGCAGCCCGGTCGCATCCGCGCCGTTCTCGACGAGCAGCTCGACCTCGGCCCGGGCCGCGGCGGGAAAGGGTTTCAGCACATAATCGGCCGGATCCTGACGGCCCGGGGGGCGGCCGATGCCCAGCCGGACCCGCTGGTAGTCGCGGGTGCCCAGCGCCTGGCTGATGCTGCGCAGCCCGTTGTGGCCGCCCTCGCCGCCGCCGGACTTGAGCCGGACCACGCCGAAGTCGAGGTCGAGCTCGTCGTGCAGCACAATGAGATCGGCGGGCGCGATCTTGTAGAACGCCACGAGCGGGCCGATCTGGCGGCCGGTGACATTCATGTAGGTGCGGGACTTGGCGACCAGTACCGAACCGCCGGCGAGCGATATCGATGCCACCTCGGCGCCGGAGCGCTTGTGCACCGAATACCGCCCGCCGGCGGCGGCGACCAGACGGTCGGCGACCACCGCGCCGACGTTGTGTCGGGTCCGCTCGTACTTCGGGCCCGGATTACCCAGCCCGACAATGAGCTTCACTGATCAGCAGGTCATTCGGCGTCGGCGTCCGCGTCGGCCGCATCCGAGCCGGCCGGGGCCTCGTTGACGGCGACGACGAGCAGCTCGGGATCGCTGGTCAGGACGACACCGTCGGGCAGGGTGAGCGCACCGGCGTGGATCGCGGTGCCCGGGGCGACGCCGTCGACGCTGACGACGATCTGCTCGGGGATCGACATGGCGTCGGCCTCGATCTCGATCACGTTGGCATCCTGGACCACCAGCGAGCCGGGGGCGGCGTCGCCCTCGACGACGATGGTGACCTCGACGGTCACCTTCTCGCCCCGCTTGATGACGAGCAGATCGGTGTGCTCGATGTAGCTGCGGATCGGGTGCACGTCGACCTGCTTGGTCAGCGCGAGCTGCTTGGTGCCCTCGATGTTGAGCTCGATGACCGCGTTGGTGCCGTTGGCACGCAGGATCGCGGCGAACTCGCGGGTCGGCAGATTGAGGTGCTGCGGTGCGGTGCCGTGGCCGTAGAGGACGGCGGGGACCTGGCCCGCGCGGCGGGCGCGGCGGGCCGCGCCCTTGCCCTTGTCGGTCCGGACGGTGACCGTGAGGGTATTGGCCTGGGTACTCATGGGTTCATCTCCTTGTTCGGTGGCGCTCGACGCGACGCGGAGCACCATCGAACCCGGGCGCACGACAGTGCGCCGGAGATCTGCGGTGGTCGCGCCGATCACGGTGATCGCATCACCCTCGCCGAGACAACGCGAGACAGAGTAGTCGATGACGGCCGGTGACGTCACATCGGCGGCCCCGGCATCGACCTGACATCGACCCGTTCGGGGCATCGGCTGAATGACCACGGGGTGCCGTGGGGGGTGGGATATGGCCTACCATCCCGGACATGACATATCAGCAGTACCCGGCACAGGGTGCGCCACACGGTGGCGGCTTCTACGTCAATGTGATGGGGCAGGAGCAGGGTCCGGTGAGTGTTGGCGAACTCCAACAGATGGCACTCGCGGGCCAGATCGACGCCCAGACCCTGGTCCGGTCAGCGGACTATGCGAATCCCTACCCAGCGGGGCAACTCCCGGGACTGTTCTCGGACAAGGAGAAGCTGACCGCAGGTCTGTTGCAGATCTTCCTTGGGGGCTTCGGCGTAGGGCGCTTCTACACGGGCCATACGGGCCTCGCGATCGCGCAGATCGCGGTGACGTGGCTGACGTGCGGGTTTGGTGCGATTTGGCCATTGATCGACGGCATCATGATGCTGACCGGCAAAGTGACCGATGCACAAGGGCGACCACTCAAGTAGGCGGACCACCGCCGTCGGACCGCACGATGGCGACGCCGAAGATCCCCGGCTCGCGACCAGTGAATGGGTCGCGGGCGGGGGCCTGGCGGCCGTGGCCGCCGCTGCCCTGCTGCCTCCGGCCGGTATCGAGAACGGGCCGATCGTGTGTCCGTTCCGGCTGCTCACCGGCCTGCCGTGCCCGGGCTGCGGGCTGACCAGGTCGTGGGTGTATGCGATGCACGGCGACTGGTCGCAGTCCTTCGCGGCCCATCCCTTCGGTGCCCCGCTGCTGGGTGCCGTGCTGGTGCTGATCGTGGCGGTCGGCTACCGGCGCGTCACCCGCAGGCCACCGGTGGATCTCACTCGCCTGGTGTGGAACCGGGCCACCAAGATCATCGTCGCCGCCTGGTTGGCGTGGGCCGCCGTGCGCCTGATCCTGGCGATCTGATGACCACGCGACGTCAGAGGATCTCGTCGAGTGCTTCGATCGGCCGGGCGAGGCGGGTGCCCCGGGCGGTGACGACGAACGGCCGTTCCACCAGAATCGGATGCTCGACCATCGCGTCGAGCACGGTGGCGTCGTCGGCCGACGCCAGCCCGAGTTCCTTGTACCGGCTTTCGCGTCGGCGGGCGGCCTGCTGCACGGTCAGCCCGGCGTCGGCGAAGAGCGTGACGAGCTGGTCGCGGGTGAACGGCTCGTCGAGGTATTTGACGACGGTCGGTTCGATCCCGGCGTCGCGGAGCTTCTTGAGCGCGGTGCGGGAGGTCGAGCAGCGGGGATTGTGATAGATCGTGGCGTCCACGTTCTCATCTTGCCGTAGGGTCCCCCGCAGCACCCGGTGTGGTCTCGGCCCGGGTACGCCGCGGGCCGGCCGTCGGCAGCAGAAACGTCAGTGCGAGCGCGAGCAGCGCGCAGACCATCCCGACCACGGTCGGGGCGGTGGGCCCGGCCCGGTCGATCGCGAATGCCCCGGCCAGCGCACCGAGACCGATCGACAGATTGACGCCGGTCGAGTAGAGCGTGTTGGCGGCCCCGCGGTCGGCCGGGGCCAGTCGCATCGCCGTGGTCTGGAGTCCGATGGGGAGGGCGGCATAGCCCACCGACCACACCAGCAGGGCCGCGATCGCCGCCGGGACCAGCGACGTCGACGCCAGCACCGCCACCAATGCGACGGTGAGGAGCCCGACCAGGAGCGCCAGCGACATCCGCGGCGAGGTGATCCGGTCCAGCAGGGCACCCGAGGCCAGGTTGCCTGCCACCCCGGCCGCACCCATCACCAGCAGCAGCACGCTGACGAGGTGTTCGGCGATACCGATGCCGTCGACCATCAGCGGTGTCACGTAGGTGTAGGCGGCGTAGGCGCCGGTGATGACCAGGACGGTGATGACCAGCACTGTCCGCAGATCCCGCAGGCGCAGGGTGCGCCAGAGCGAACGCAGGGATGAGCTGCCCGACGGCGGGGTCGGGGCCAGCAGCACCGCCAGCGCCGCGAGCGTGACCGCACTCAGCCCGGCCAGCGCCCAATAGGTGCTCTGCCACCCGAGGAACTGGCCGAGAGCGGTGCCGACCGGCATGCCGAGGACCGAGGCCAGCGACCCGCCGGTGTAGGCGATGGTGGTGGCCCGGACGGCCGATCGGGGCGGCACCTGGGCGACGGCACAGGGGGCGACGACCGCCCACACCAGCCCGATCCCGGCGCCGATGATGATCCGGACCACCACCAGCACGGCGTAGTTCGGCGCGAGAGCGGTGGCCGCGTTGCCGGCGGCGAAGATCGCCAGCACCACCAGGAACAGCGGTCGCCGATCCAGCCGACCGGTGGCCGCCGACAGGGTCGGGGCGGCGAGAGCAGCGACGAACGCGACGTAGGTGACGGTCACGCCGATCAGGCCCTCGCTCACGCCGAGATCGTCGGCCATCGGCTGGAGCAACCCGATCGGCATGATCTCGGTGGTCGTGACCGTGAAGATGGCCAGCCCGAGCGCGGCGACGGCGGCCCAGCCACGGGCCGAGGTGCCGGTGGTACCGGAGGGGGGCATGTCGTCGGCCCGGGTGTACCGGGTTACGCGTGTCCGTCGAAGAGGCTGGTCACCGAACCATTCTCGAAAACCTCACGGATGGTCTGCGCGAGCAGCGGGGCAATCGAGAGCACGGTGAGATTGTCGAACCGCTTCTCGGCGGGGATCGGCAACGTATCGGTCGCGATCACCTCGCGCGCACCGCAGTTGGCGAGGCGCTCGGCGGCGGGATACGAGAACACCCCGTGGGTGGTGGCGATGATGACGTCGCCCGCCCCGGCCTCCTTGAGGATGTTGACCGCACCCGCGATGGTGCCGCCGGTGTCGATCATGTCGTCGATCAGCACGCAGGTCTTGCCCGACACCTCGCCGACGACGCGGTTGGACTTGATCTGGTTGGGGACGTCGGGGTCGCGGGTCTTGTGCACGAACGCCATCGGTGCACCGTCGAGGGCGTCGGCCCACTTCTCGCCGACCTTCACGCGGCCGGCGTCGGGGGAGACCACGCAGATGTTGGCGGTGCCGTAGTGCTCGCGGACGTAGTCGGCGAGCTGGCCCTGCGCGTGCATGTGGTCGACGG
>JASGFO010000095.1:0-13912 GCA_047605505.1 Gordonia sp. (in: high G+C Gram-positive bacteria)
CCGCGGGGCCGCGGCCACCCCGACCGGCCTGCCGTCGACGTCGCCGGTCGCCTGGGCCCCGGTGACCACGACGAGGGCGTCGGCGTCGGTGCGCAGACGCAGCCCGCCCAGGGTGGTCTCGATGGTCGCGGCGGACTCGGGATTGCCGACCAGTCGATTGGCCAGCCGCATCGAATCACGGTCCGCGGCACCGGATCCCGGCACCCCGAGATGCGCCAGCCCGCCCCGGCCCAGATCCTGGATCGACGCGAACGGGCCGGGCGCGACGACGGTCAGCGTGGTCACGGTGTCCCGGCCAGGTCGCGGAAGCGGACCCGGGTGCCCGGTCCCAGTGGCGTCGGCGGCGTCGACGATTCATCCCAGAGTCGACGATCGGTGCGGCCCACGAGGTGCCATCCGCCGGGGCTGCTGCGTGGATAGACCGCGGAATATCCGGCGGCGACGGCGACCGCACCGGCCGGGACCCGGGTGCGCGGCTCGGCGCGCCGCCCGACCGTCGTCAAGGGGCAATCGGATTCCGGCACCAGGTATCCGAAGCCCGGTGCGAACCCCATGAACTCGACCCGCCACGTTGTGCCCGTGTGCCACGCCACGACCTGCGCGCCGTCGACGCCGAGGGTCGCGGCCACCTCGGCCAGATCGGCGCCGTCGTAGTGCACACCGATCTCGACGACGGGTGCCTCGGCCGCCTCGGCGTCGTCGGCGGCCCCCTCGCGTAGTGCCCGATGGACGCCGAGAACGTCGGCGCCGGAGCCGATGGCGAACTGGACGAGCAGGGTCGTCGCAGCCGGGATCACCTCGGCGACCCGTGCGAGCGCACCCGCATCGACCGCGGCCCGCATCGCCGACGCGGCCCGGCGCACCAGCGTCGACGGATTCGATTCGTCGGCGAAGTCGAGCAGCACCGCATCCGGTCCCGCGGGCAACGCGTCCATGTCGGTGAATCTACCCGCCGAATCCCCGCATCCGCGGCCCGCGCCCCTGGCAGACTGGCCGGGTGCGGGCGAATGGTGCGGGCGAATGCGCTGACGGGGTCGACACCGATCATGACCGGGTATCGGGGCGCGGGGCGATGAGCGCGATCGTCGTCTGCGGCGAGGCGCTGGTCGACGTGGTGGCGGCCGCGTCACCTGCCCCGGACACACCTGCCGCGCTCCCGCCGCTCCAGCCCGCGCTGGGGGGTGGACCCTTCAACGTCGCGGTCACCCTCGGCCGACTCGGCAGCACGGTGTCCTTCTGCTCGGCGGTGTCCACCGACGACTACGGCGAGGCCATCGTCGCGGCACTGCGGCACAGCGGCGTCGACACCGCGCCCACCCAGCGCCGTGCCGAGCCCACCTCGCTGGCGCTGGCCACCCTCGGCCCCGACGGCGCCGCCCGCTACACCTTCTACGTCACCGGCACCGCCGACGCGCTCGTCGCCGACCCGGGCCCCTTCCCGCCGGGGGTCGCCGCGGTCTGCTTCGGCACGCTGTCGCTGGTCCTGGAACCGGGCGCGAGCATCTATGAGGCCATCCTGCGGCGCTGCCGTGACGAGGATCGTCTCGTCGCCGTCGACCCCAACATCCGGGCCGCGGTCATCGGCGATCCCGACGCCTACCGTCGTCGATTCGCCTCCTGGTTGCCTGCGGTCGACATCCTGAAGTGTTCCGACGAGGATGTGGCGTGGCTCGTCGCCGGTCCCGATGGCAGCGGTCCCGCGGACTGGCTCGCCGCCGGTGTCGCCGCGGTCGTCATGACCGCAGGCGATGCCGGGATCACCGTGACCACCGCCACCGACTCGGTGCACGTGCCGGCCCCGCCGACCACCGTCGCCGACACCATCGGTGCAGGTGACAGCGTCATGGGTGCGGTGATGCACCGCCTCGAGCGCGATGGCGCATTGTCTCGGTCGGCGGTGCGTGCCCTCGACGCGTCCGCGTGGCGGCGGGTCGCCGAGTTCGCCGCCGATGTCGCCGCACGCACCGTGGCGCGCCCGGGCGCGGACCCTCCGTGGGCGAGCGAGCTGAGAAGCGACTAAGTTGAGTATCCGAAAGTCCAGAAATGTGACGATGAGGGAAATCTCGCACACCTGAGTAAAGGGGTCCACGAGTGTCCGCTGAAACTGTTCCGGCCGGCAATGCGACGGCTGCCGAGCCGGCGTCGGCCAATTTCACCTATCCGGGCGGGGAGGTAACGCTCCCGATCCTGCAGGCCACCGACGGCACCGACTCGGTGGAGCTCGGGAAGTTCCTGTCCCAGACGGGACTGACGACCTTCGACGGCGGCTTCGTCAACACCGCGTCGACCAAGTCGGCCATCACCTACATCGACGGCGACGCCGGCATCCTGCGGTACCGGGGCATCCCGATCGAGCAGCTCGCCGAGAAGTCGACCTTCATCGAGGTCAGCTACCTGCTGATCCACGGCGAGCTCCCGACGCCGGCGGAGCTGGCCGACTTCACCGACAAGATCCAGCGCCACACGCTGCTGCACGAAGACCTCAAGCGCTTCTTCGACGGCTTCCCGCGCAACGCGCACCCGATGCCGGTGCTCTCCAGCGCGGTCAACGCCCTGTCGGCGTACTACCAGGACTCGCTGGACCCCAAGGATCCCGAGCAGGTCGACCTCTCGACGATCCGCCTGCTGGCCAAGCTGCCGACCATCGCGGCCTACGCCTACAAGAAGTCGGTCGGCCAGCCCTTCCTCTACCCGGACAACTCGTACAGCCTGGTGGAGAACTTCCTGCGCATGACCTTCGGCTTCCCGGCCGAGCCCTACGAGGTGAACCCCGAGGTCGCCAAGGCCCTCGACATGCTGTTCATCCTGCACGCCGACCACGAGCAGAACTGCTCGACGTCGACGGTGCGGCTCGTCGGCTCGTCGCAGGCCAACCTGTTCACCTCGATCTCCGGTGGCATCAATGCGCTGTGGGGTCCGCTGCACGGCGGCGCCAACCAGGCGGTGCTGGAGATGCTCGAGGACATCAAGGCCTCCGGCGGCGACACCAAGGCGTTCATGACGAAGGTCAAGAACAAGGAGGCCGGAGTCAAGCTCATGGGCTTCGGCCACCGCGTCTACAAGAACTACGATCCGCGCGCGGCCATCGTGAAGAAGACCGCCGACACGATCCTCGAGTCGCTGGGCGTTCAGGACGATCTGCTGGACATCGCGAAGGGCCTCGAGGATGTCGCGCTCAACGACGA
Source organism: Gordonia sp. (in: high G+C Gram-positive bacteria) (assembly GCA_047605505.1). Lineage (GTDB taxonomy): Bacteria > Actinomycetota > Actinomycetes > Mycobacteriales > Mycobacteriaceae > Gordonia. The sequence continues at coordinate 3,186 of JASGFO010000095.1, forward strand.
CTACTTCATCTCCCGCAAACTGTATCCGAACGTTGACTTCTACACCGGCGTGATCTACCGGGCGATGGGCTTCCCGACCCGGATGTTCACCGTCCTGTTCGCGCTGGGCCGGCTGCCCGGCTGGATTGCGCACTGGCGGGAGATGAACGCCGACCCGACCGGAAAGATCGGGCGTCCGCGTCAGCTCTACATCGGCCACACCGAACGCGACTATGTCGCGATGGGCGATCGCTGAGCGTCCCCGCTGACCGAACCCGGTTTCCACGACTCAAAGGAGAGTCCGAGAAGTGACCAGCACCGAAAAGCCCGAGGTCGAATTCCCTGCGGGCCCGGCACCCACCGAACTGGAGATCACCGATCTGATCATCGGTGACGGCGAACAAGCACGACGTGGTGGCGTCGTCGACGTGCACTACGTCGGCGTCGACTTCGAGTCGGGCGAGGAGTTCGATTCCTCGTGGAACCGCGGCCAGTCGGCGCGGTTCCCGCTGGAGCGGCTGATCCCGGGCTGGCAGGAAGGCATCCCGGGCATGCAGGTCGGCGGGCGGCGACGCCTGACCGTGCCGCCCGAGCTGGCCTACGGCCCGGCCGGCGCCGGACACCGCCTGTCCGGCCGAACCCTGGTGTTCGTCATCGACCTGCTCGGTGTGGGCTAGGGCGGGCTAGGGCTACCTGACACCCCCGACCAGACGCGATCACCGGCCTATGTGCAGGCTCGCCCGGTGGGCCATCGCAATAGTTGTCGTGGCGTGTCGCTGAGCCTGTACCTGGGCCGGTTGCCTGCGGTATGGGGTCGGTGGGTGGTCGGTCACCGCATCAGCCGCAGCACCTCCGACCACCGCACCCGGCTGCCGGTGCGCAGGATGGAGCGTTCGTAGATGCGCGCCGACATCCAGGTCGCGAGGGCGCAGACCACGATCATGATGCCGAACGTCGCGACCACTTGGAGCGTGTCGGTGTCCCCGGTCGCGATCCGGATCGGCATCAGCACCGCACTGAACGGTGGTATCCACGACAGCACGCTGATCAGCGTCGAATCCAGTGCGGCGACGCCGAAGGTGCCCGAGTAGATCGCGGCGAGTGCGAGCATCGTGAGTGGGGCCGACGCGGAGTTGAGCTCTTCCTGCCGGGCCACCAGGGCACCGGTCGCGCCGTAGAGGATCGCGAAGAACAAGAACCCGAGGATGAACCAGGCGATCACCGCGCCGAACATGGTGAGCGCGGTGCCGGCAATGGTCAGCAATCCGGTCGCGATGCCCGCAATCAGTGCGGTCGCACCCAGCAACACCACCTGCGCCAGCGCGATGGCGCCGATGCCGATGATCTTGCCCCACAACAGATGCAGCGGTTTCACCGTGGCCAGCAGGATCTCCACGATGCGGGAGGTCTTCTCCTCGACAACACCGACCGCGACCATCGAGCCGCCGGTCATCACCGCGATCATCAGCAGCATCGAACCGATCAGGGCGATTGAGGTGCGTTGGCCCTCATCTGATCGCTGCGGATTGGTCTGGATCCCGGTGAGCTCCGCGTGCGGCAGTGAACCCGGCTCGACGCCGCGTTCGGCCAGCGCACGGGCCTGGACGGCCTGCTCGACCGCCGCGTGCAGGAGCCCGGTCAGGTCCGGATCCAGGCCGTCGCGGCTGATCACCACGAACGACGTCGCCGCTGGCCCGGGGGCCAGCGCGGCATCGAGATCCTCGTCGTCGACGCGTTGCCGCGCGTCGGCCTCGGAACCCACGGTGATGGCGTCGATCGGGGTGCCCGCGGCCGCACCGGTCTGTTCCAGGGCCGCCGATATCGCCGTCGTGGCGCCGGTGACACCGATTTTCGTGGTGTCCGGGCCGCCGCCGGTCAACGCCGACCAGACGATCGCGCCGACGATGATCACCACGATCAGCAGCCCGGTGCTGATCAGGAACGATCGGGTCGTGGCCCGGGTCCTGATCTCGCGCTGGGCCACGAGCGCGATCGTGGACAGCGTGCCGGGCTCGCTCCGGGGTGACCGGGATGCGGTGGGCGCGGACGTGGTGGGCGCGGACGCTGGGCGGGTCATCCGACCACCTCCCGGAAGAGTTCGGTCAAGGACGGTGTGGTGCGGACGAATCCGTGGACGGGTCCGGCGGTGAGGGCCGCGGCGAGGATCTGCTGGTCGTCGATCCGGTCCGGGTCGACGCGGACCGACGTCACAGCACCGTAGTCGACGTCGAGCACGCCGGGAATGCCGTCGGCCCACCGGGTTGCGGGGTTGGGCCCGGTGATCTCGAGGGTCCATCCGTCGCGGGCGCGGAGCTCGTCGACGCGGCCAAGGGCACGCATCTCGCCGCGCGCGATGATGCCGACCCGGTCGCAGAGCTGCTGCACGAGCTCGAGCTGATGGGAGGAGAACACCACCGGAATACCTTCGGCGGCTTTCTCTTTCAGCACATCGCTCATCACGTCGACCGCCACCGGGTCGAGACCGGAGAAGGGCTCGTCGAGGACGAGCACCGACGGGTCGTGGACGAGTGCTGCGGCGAGCTGAACGCGCTGCTGGTTGCCGAGGGAGAGATCGGCGACGTTGTCGTCGAATCGCTGCGCCACACCGAGCCGTTCGGTCCATCGGCGGGCGCCGTCCTCGGCGTCGGCGGCGCTGAGCCCGTGCAGTCGCGCCAGGAAGCAGAGTTGATCGCCGACTGTCATCTTGGGGTAGAGGCCGCGCTCTTCGGGCATGTATCCGATGCGTCGGCGGGTGGCGAGGTCCACCGGATCGGCGCCGAGCAGGACCCGCCCGGAATCCGCGGCGAGCACACCGAGCACGATACGCATGGTGGTGGACTTGCCCGCGCCGTTGCTGCCGACGAATCCGAAGATCTCGCCGGGCTCGACGGTGAAACTCAGGTCGCGTAGGGCGGTGACGTCGCCGAAGCGCTTCGACAGGCGGTCGATGGTCAGTCTGCCCGGTGTTCCGGGTGCGGGCGGGGCGACCGGGCATGTCGCCGGGCCGGTGTCGTGCATGGTGTCCTCCACAGGGTTGGGGACCGCCGCGTTCAACCGGGAGAACTGCTCTCGGAGGGGCGGTGGTAGAGCTCGGCCGACATCGCGCCGAACTCGGTGCGGGAGAAGACGGCCTCGACGGGCAGCCCGAAGACGTCGCAGATTCGGAATGCCAGATCAAGACTCGGGTAGTGATCGCCGCGTTCGAGCGCGCCCACGGTCTGGACGTTGACGTGCGTGAGTGCGGCCAGGTGGGCCCGGGACATCCGTCGTTCGGCACGGAGGACCCCGATGCGATTGAAAATCGGGAGCTGCTCACCTCGCCGGACCGGACTCACCCAACCAAGTGTTGTAAAAACCCAACGATTTGTCAAGCAGATACATTATGTGGCGGTCCGGTGACGGCCTTCGGGTTACGTGCTGACGAACTCGCGACTACCAGTGCGTAACATCGGATCTCATGCTCAGGAAAGCCCCAGGATCGACGGTCGCCACCCGGCTCCGGGGCAGCGTCCGGGTGCGGGGCACCCGGATTCCGGTGTGGCTGATCATTGCCGGCCTGGGTGTGCTCCTCGCGACCGTGTCGATGCAGGTGATCGCCCTGCGGGTGGGCGTGAAGGGTCCGCTGGTGCGGATCACCGACGATGTGTCCGGGGTCCCCGGATCGGCCGAGACCTACCTCGCGGCCCTGGTCATCGCGTTGGTGGGGCTGACCCCGCGTTACCGGTTCGCGGCGGTGGTCTCGGCGGTGGCGTTGCAGGCGGTGTTCAGCGTGGGCCGCTGGCTGCGGTCCGAGCCGTTCGCGCTCGGCGACGGCGCGCTGTACGCGCTGCTCGGGCTGACCATCGCCACGGCCGTGGTGCTCCGGGGTGCGGAGCAGCGGCGCGCGGCGAAGTCGATCGCGATCGGTCTGCTGTTGGCGTTCGCCACGAAACTCGCCGACACCTGGCTCGCGATCTCGGCCACCGCGCGACCGCGGGTGCTCGACGAGTTCGTCGTCACGGTCGACGAGGCATTGGGCCAGCCGTCCTGGCAGGTCGGCCGGGCCCTTGAGGTCCTCGGCCCGATTCCCACCGCCGTCCTGCACGCGGTCTACATCGCGTTGCCGATCGGTGCGATCGTGGTGGCGCTGTGGCAGCTGCGGGCGGTGTCGCGGGGTGCGCTGCGCTGGCCGCGCCATCACATCATCCGAACCTTCCTCGCCATCGGCATCCTCGGACCGTTCGTCTATCTGCTGTTCCCGGTCGTCGGTCCGGTCTTCGCCTACGGACCGCAGGGCGGGGGTTGGGCGGTGGTCAATGCCTGGCCGCACACGTTGCCGGTGATGCCGGCCCAGCCAGGATGGCTCGAGTTCGATGCCGAGACCGCCCGCAACTGTATGCCCAGCCTGCATACGGCGTGGTCGCTGACGATCTTCCTCCACAGCCGCCGCGGCCCGCGGTGGCTGCGCTACGGCGGCGCCTTCTGGTTCGGGGCGACGCTGCTCGCGACGCTCGGCTTCGGCTACCACTACGGCGCCGACCTCATCTCCGGTGCCGTGCTGGCGCTGACCATCGAGGCGGCGTTGCGTGATCCGGGGCGTGGATGGGATCGCGCGCGAGTGGGTCTGGTGGCTGTCGGCGTTGCCATGTTCGCGGGGCTGTTGTTCGCCTACCGCCATCTCGCCGGCGAGATCGCCGCGCACCCGGACATCTCCGTACCGCTGCTCCTGGGCGTGCTCGTCGGCCTGTCAGGCTGGTTCGTCCTGCAGTTCTTCGCCGATTCGGGATCCGACGACGACGGTGCGGTGGCCGGCCGCCCGCCGGGCGGCTCACCTCGGTCACCCGCGGTGTCAACCGGCTGACACCGCGACCAGGCCGACCACTACTGTGGTCGCCATGATTGTCAGCTCCAGTGCCGGTGCCGTGACCACCATCGAGATCGATCGCCCCGACAAGCGCAATGCCCTCAACGACGCGGTGATCGAGGGCCTCGGGGAGGCCTTCGCCGCCGCGGCCGAGGGCGATGCCCGGGCCATCGTGCTGACCGGGCGCGGCACCGTCTTCAGTGCGGGTGCCGATCTGTCGGGGCCGGTCTACGAGCAGGGTTTCCTCGACAAGCTGATCGCGACCCTGATCCAGATCGAGGCGGTGCCGGTGCCGGTCATCGCGGCGATCAACGGTCCGGCGATGGGTGCGGGACTGCAACTGGCGATGGCGGCGGATCTGCGCGTGATGGATCCGGGTGCCATCGCCGGGATCCCGGCGGCCAAGCTGGGTGTCGCCGTGGACGAGTGGACGATTCGCCGACTGGTGTCGCTGGTCGGCGGCGGGCAGGCCCGCGGGATGCTGATGGGGTGTGAGCCGCTGTCGGCCGATCGTGCCCACGCGCTCGGATTCGCGAACCGGATCGGTGACCTCGCCGACGCGCAGCACTGGGCCGCGCAGATCGCCGAGCTGGCGCCGCTCACGCTGAATCACTACAAGCTCGTCCTGAACGGGGACGGTGCCCGCGATCAGGCTCCGGCCGATCGGGTCGAGGCGATGCTGCGGGCGTGGCACAGTGCCGATCTTGCCGAGGGCCGGGCGGCGCGGGCGGAGAAGCGGGCGCCGCGGTTCACCGGACGGTAATTCAACGTCCGAATTGCGTGGTTGGCCGGTGCAATCACTTCAGCAATTACCCGGCATATCGGTCATAATTCGGACATGCAACATGCTCGACACCTGATCGGAGTGTCGTGGCAATGAATCATCTCTACCTTTTGTCCATCCACGAAAGGGGAGATGGTGTCCGAACACAAACATGGCGAGGTCGCGACGGCCGAGGCGGGAATCGCGACCGGGGCGGCGGCTGCCGCTGCGCGTGAGTCGCTCGAGGACTACACGCTCCGGTTCGCGCCCCGCAGCTACCGCAAGTGGGGCCCCGGCGTCGTTGCGATCTCGGCGCTCGGCGGTATCGCCTACCTCGCCGACTTCGCCATCGGCGCCAACATCGGTATCGCCAACGGCACCGGAAATGCCCTGTGGGGCATCTTGTTCTTCGCCGTCGTGATCGTCCTGACCGGCTACCCGCTCGCGTACTACGCCGCGCGCTACAACATCGACCTCGATCTCATCACCCGCGGCAGCGGCTTCGGCTACTACGGCTCGGTGCTGACCAACGTGATCTTTGCGTCGTTCACCTTCATCTTCTTCGCGCTCGAAGGCTCGATCATGGCGCAGGGCCTGAAGCTGGGTCTCAGCGTGCCGTTGTGGGCCGGCTATCTGGTGTCGTCGGTGATGGTGATCCCCCTGGTGATCTACGGGATGAACACCCTTGCCAAACTGCAGGTGTGGACCACCCCGTTGTGGCTGATCATGATGGTGCTGCCGTTCGCGTATCTGGTGATCAGCCATCCCGACGCGATCGGCGATTTCTTCGCCTTCAGCGGCGTCGACGCCGACGGCAATCCGCTCGGCAAGGGCGTCAGCTTCGCGGGCACGATGCTGGCCGCCGGTGTGTGCCTGTCGCTGATCGCGCAGATCGCCGAGCAGATCGACTACCTGCGCTTCATGCCGCCGCGCACCCCCGAGAACAGCCGCAAGTGGTGGCTGGCGATGCTGACCGCCGGTCCGGGATGGGTGTTCTTCGGTGCGCTCAAGCAGGTGGTCGGCCTGTTCCTGGCGGTGTACCTGATCGGTGTCAGCGTCGATAACGCGGGGATCGCCAATCAGCCGGTGCATCAGTTCGTCGAGATCTATCAGGACTTCCTGCCGCACTGGCTGGCGCTGACCCTCGCGGTGATCCTGGTGGTCATCAGCCAGATCAAGATCAACGTGACCAACGCCTACTCCGGCTCGCTCGCCTGGACCAACAGCTTCACCCGCGTCACCAAGACCTACCCGGGGCGGTTGGTGTTCCTGGTGTTCAACGTGGTGATCGCGATCGTGCTGATGGAGGCCGACATGTTCAGCTTCCTCAACAACCTGCTGAACTTCTACGCGAACTGCGGCATCGCCTGGATCGCCGTCGTCGCCTCCGACATCGCGATCAACAAGTTCCTGCTCGGCATCTCGCCGAAGCAGCCCGAGTTCCGTCGCGGCATGCTCTACAACGTCAACCCCGTCGGTTTCGGGTCGCTGATCGTGGCGGCCGGGGCGTCGATCCTGGTGTACTTCCATGCCTTCGGTGACGCCATCCAGCCGTACTCGCCGCTGGTCGCCCTGGTCCTCGCGGTGGTGCTGCCGCCGATCCTGGCCACCGCCACCAAGGGTAAGTACTACCTGCGGCGCACCGACGACGGCATCGACATCCCGATGTACGACGAGTACGGCAACCCCAGCGACGAAAAGCTGCTGTGCTGTGTGACCGGCATCGAGTTCGAGCGTCCCGACATGATCGCCTCGGCGGTCCCGGGCCCGAACGGGGCGAAGCAGTACATCAGCTCGCTGGCACTCTCGTGTGACAAGAGCGGCGAACACGTTCTGCCCGAACAGAAGCCGACGTCGGGTACGACGGACATCCCGACCGCGTAGCCGGACGGGTTTCGTCCCGGGCAATATCTTCGTCGGCCTACCGCCGAACGGGCGGTGGGTCGACGAAGATGTCCGGCCGGTCAGTCGAGCCTGCGGTGGATCTCTCCGGGCATCGCGGAGAGGGCTGCACCGGATCCGGCGTTGCGCTCGGCGATCAACTGCGCCGCGATCGAGACCGCGGCCTCGGCGGGGGTGTGGCCACCCAGATCGAGGCCCAGTGGGGAGCGCAGGGCGGCCAGTTGCTCGGCGGTCACCCCGGCCTTGCGGAGGCGGGTATTGCGGTCGGCGACGGTGCGCCGGGAGCCGAGGGCGCCGACGAAGCCACAGACGTTGTCCGACAGCGCGACCTGCAGCGCGGGGACGTCGAATTTGGGGTCGTGGGTCATCACGCACACACAGGTGCGGGCGTCCAGGCGGCCCGCGTCGCGTTCGGCGGCGAGGTACCGGCCGGGCCAGTCGACGATCACCTCGTCGGCGTCGGGAAACCGGGTCCGGGTGGCGAAGACGGGCCGTGCGTCGACCACGGTCACCCGGTAGCCGAGGGTCGCGCCGAGCGAGCTCAGTGCGCGCACGAAGTCGTTGGCGCCCACCAGGATCAGTCGTGCCGGTGAGGCGAAGGTGTGCACAAAGGTGCGTGGCCGGCCGGTGCCGACGGCGTCGTCGCAGTCATCGACGCCGATGATGCCGCTGCGGCCGGTGCCGAGCAGGTCCCCGACGTCGGCGTCGAGGCGTAGCCAGGGTCGGTGGCGGTCGGTGGCGGTCACCAGCTGTCGCCGCGGGTGCCCGCCCAGGGTGGTCGCCCAGGCGGTCGGGGTGCCCTGCGCGCACGCATCGGCCAGCCGGCGCAGGTCGGGCGCGAGATCGGTACCGATGCGTTCGACGAAGACCTCGAGCTCGCCGCCGCAGGTCAGCCCGATGGCGAAGCCGTCGGGATCGGCGATCCCGAAGTGTTCGCAGGCCGCGATGCCGTCGCGCAGTACCGATTCGGCGACGCCGACGATCGCCGATTCGACGCAGCCGCCCGAGAGTGACCCGAGGACCTGGCCGTCGCCGGTGACGGCCATCGCCGACCCCACCTCGCGCGGCGCCGACCCGCGGGTCGCGATGACCCGCGCCAACGCCACCGGGCCATCGGCGAGATGGTCGAGGAGGGCAGGCAGGATCTCGCGCATCCTCCCAGTGTGGGCGAGGTGATTCGAGCCTGCCAGTCGAGACGGGGCCCCGGCGGAGTCTTCCTTTTATTTATATCGTCTGATATGGTTAACGGCATCGTGCCGACGAGAGGGGAACACCGTGACGATTGCGCCCGCGCTGCCCGTGCGTGCGACCGCCGGCGAGCCGGACCCGGAGACCGTGCTTCGCCGGGAGCTGGCGGCCGTGTACCGCCTCCTCGCGCACTACCGGATGACGGATCTGATCTTCACCCATGTCTCGGTCCGGTTGCCCGGCCCCGACCATCACTTCCTGATCAATCCCTACGGGCTGATGTTCGACGAGATCACCGCCTCGAGCCTGGTGAAGGTTGGCCTTGACGGTGAACTGGTCGGGGAGTCGGAGTACCGGGTGAACCCGGCCGGTTTCGTCATTCATGGTGCCGTCCATGCCGAGCGCGCCGACGCGCACTGCGTGCTGCACACGCATACCCGTGCCGGGTGTGCCGTTGCCGCCCAGGAGTCGGGTTTGCTTCCGGTGAACCAGATCTCGATGGAGTTCTACGGCAAGGTCGGCTATCACGACTACCACGGGATCGCGCTCAACACGGCCGAACGGGAGTCGCTGGTGGCCGATCTCGGCAGCGACAACATCGCGCTGGTGCTGCGCAATCACGGCCTGCTGACCGTCGGCCGGACGCCGGCCGAGGCGTTCCTGCGGATGTTCTACCTGGAGAAGGCCTGCGAGATCCAGGTGACCGCCCAGGCCGGTGGCCCGCTGCGGCTGCCGTCGCCCGAACTCGCTGCGTACACCGCGAGCCAGTTCGCCGGCGACGCCGACGACGAGTTCACCGACGACGCGGCCTATGAGCTGGCCTGGGCGGCCTTGCTGCGGATGCTCGATCGGATCGCGCCCGACTACACGGACTGAGGAGGGAGCGGCACCCCCGCCCACTCGTCATTCGGCATGCGGGCGCGCATCGGCAGGATCGGTTGGTGAGTCGCTGAATTGGGAGAGGCTCTGGATCAGATGCGTCGCGGTGACACCGTGGCGGAGTACGTAGATCGGCATCGACCGGTCCGTGGTGGACGGTTCGAAGTAGCCGCGGATCTCGCGCTGGATGCGTCGGCCTGGTGCAGGGCAGACGTGGAGTTCTCCGGTTCGCGACGGGGACGGCGCGATCGTCCCGATGTCGGCCAGCGGGATGTGGAACCGTCGCCGAAAGTACTGCACGGTGAGTCCCCGCGCGGAGACCTCGAGTGCCGGACGTCGGAAGTAGTTGCCGTCGAAGAGGATTGACGCTACCGCACTGGATATCGCGACTGCGGAATAGAGTGCAAATGAGATCTGCGCAGCAATGCTGGACGCCATCTGCACCTGGGGGTCGGTGACCACGCCGACGGCAAAACTGGTGTAAGTGAGGGCGAGGAGATGGATGAGGATCCTCATGCCATTCCACCACGCACGTCCTTGCGTGACCGCGAAGTAGGATCGGGTCTCGGCGATGTCGGCTTTCCCGGTACTCATGAGAAGTAGGCCAAGGCCAAGGATGGCAAACGTCGACACCGGTATCGCCGCCTCCGGTTCGCCTGCGATGACGGTGACCGGGGTCAGGCAGAGGCCCACGGCAATGAATGCGGTGGCGCCGATCCGAGCGAACACCCTGAATCGGCGGACGCGTCGGTCGAAGCGCGCGATGTCATCGTCAGGGGGTACGTTCATGTGCTTCGTCTCGCCGTGAATCCTGTCACGCGCCCGGTGCTGGATGCAAGGGCGCGCAGGGCTTTCGGCCGCCGGCGATCAACGCCGCCTTGGCGATCCACCGACTGGCCACTGGGGTTCGCAGCCGCCATCGACGAGATCGCACTCCCGACCCGACACGGTAGGGCGACCGGTCTCCGAGGCGACGCCGATCGCAGCACGGAGGCCTCCCGCCGTTATCCCAAGGAGCTCCAACTCTCAGGTTGCTCTCATGTATAGAATGCACATACTTCTATAATAGTGTCATGAACCACACTGAGATCGCCACCAGGGTCGAGGAACTCCTCGACACCCTGGCCGATCTCGCCGTTCCCGACGAGATCACCGGCCCCGACGCCCATGCCG
>JASGFO010000096.1:0-13634 GCA_047605505.1 Gordonia sp. (in: high G+C Gram-positive bacteria)
TCGTCGACAACACGCGGGTGCCCCGCGGCACCGACATCACCTTCCCGTACCAGCCCGATGCCGCGTAGTCGTCGCGCGTTCGTCGACCTGCCGGGGTGTCCTGGACAGCGGTCGCCCCTACAGCATCCCCCGCGACTTGAGGGTCAGATAGTGGTCGGCGAGCGCTGCGGGCAGATGTTCGGGGTCGGCGTCGACGACGTCCACACCGAGCCGGCCCAGCGCAGTCTCCGTTCGCTCGCGCATGAGCAGGGAGCGGGCGGCGGCGGCCGCGCCGTAGATCTCGTCGGCGTCGGCGCGGCGGGCACTCATCTGGGTCAGCGCCGGATCACGCACCGACGCGATGATCACCCGATGGCGTTGCGCCAGGACCGACAGCGGCGCCAGCAGCGATTCCTCCACGGCCGTCGGTTCCAGCGGTGTCAGGAGCACCACGAGCGCCCGGCGCCGCGCGAGCTTGGTGACCTCGGCCGCGAGCAGCGGCCAATCTGCCTCCAGCAGTGCGGGTTCCAGTTGTGTCATCGCGTTTACGAGGTCGGCGAGCAGCGACGTACGCGGAGAGCTCAGGACGCGCCGGTGGATGATGCGGTCACCGGCGAGAAGATCGACGCGGTCACCGGCATGCCCGGCGAGGGCGGCCAAGAGCAGGGCCGCATCCATCGCCGCATCAAGTCGCGGCGCGTTACCGACCCGCCCCGCCGAGGTCCGCGAGGTGTCGAGGACAAAGACGATGTGCCGGTCCTTCTCCGGCTGCCAGGTCCGCACCACCACCGCGCGGCGGCGGGCGGTGGCGCGCCAGTCGATGCTGCGGACATCGTCGCCCTCGACATAATCACGCAGCGAGTCGAATTCGGTGCCGTGCCCGCGGATACGGACCGACGAACGGCCGTCGAGCTGGCGCAAGCGGGCCAACCGGGACGGGAGCTGCTTGCGGGAGTTGAACGGCGGCAGCGCACGGATTGTCCCGACGATCACGAAACTCCGTTGCCGGCCGGCCAGCCCGAGCACGCCGAAGCGGCGTACGGTCACCCGCCACGCCCGCCGGTCACCACGTCGGGTGGGACACAGGGCGGTGGTGAGCACGCGTCGTTCACTGGGTGGGATCGACACCCGATGGATGTTGTCACCGGCACCCGCCGACGGCTGCCAGGAATCCCGGATCACCGCGCGGACGGTCCGCGCCGACGGATTCGTGACCAGCAGGCCTGTCGAGCCGGTGTCGCCGAGTCGAACCGGCGCCGACGGAAGCCGTTGCAGGATCAGGGCCTTCACCGGCCCCGCAGTAACCAGATCGATCCCCATCAACACCAGACACACGACCACCCACAGCAGCACCACCCAGCCGCGGGGGAACAGTACGACGGGCACAACACCGAGCGCGACGAGCGCCACGAAGCGGCCGGTGAGCACCATCAGCGCGGCACCGGCACCGAGTTGATCGCCGCGTCGAGTACCGCGGCCACCGACACCCCTTCCAGCTCGGCCTCGGGCCGCAGTGTCAGCCGATGGGCCAGTGTCGGCTGCGCGAGCGCCTTGACGTCGTCGGGGGTGACGAAATCACGTCCCGACAGCCACGCCCAGGCCCGGCTCGTCGACAGCAGGGCCGTCGCACCACGCGGGCTGACCCCCAGCGACAGTGACGGCGATACCCGGGTCGCCCGGGCGATGTCGACGATGTACGCCATGACCTGCGGGGCCACCGACACCTGACGGGCTTGTTGGGCCCCGGCGAGGATGTCTTCCCCGGATGCGACGGCCCGCAGTCCCGCCGCGGTGAGATCCCGCGGATCGAACCCGGCGGCATGGCGCGCGAGCACGGTGATCTCATCCTCGCGCGGCGGGAGCGGCAGGGTCACCTTCAGCAGAAACCGATCCAGCTGCGCCTCGGGCAGCGGATACGTGCCCTCGAATTCGACGGGGTTCTGCGTGGCCGCCACCAGGAACGGCTCGGGCAGTGGGTGCGCCACACCGTCGACGGAGACCTGACGCTCCTCCATCGCCTCCAGCAACGCGGCCTGGGTCTTGGGCGGGGTGCGGTTGATCTCGTCGGCCAGCAGCAGATTGGTGAACACCGGACCCGGGCGGAAGGTGAAATCCGACGTGGCGGTGTCGAAGATCAACGATCCCGTGATGTCCCCGGGCATCAGGTCCGAGGTGAACTGCACGCGCTTGGTGTCCACGGACAGGGCGTGGGCCACCGAGCGGACCAGCAGGGTCTTCGCGACGCCGGGAACCCCTTCGGCCAGGATGTGGCCGCGGCAGAGCAGCGCGATGAGGATGCCGGCGACGGCCGGGTCCTGGCCGACGACGGCCTTGGCGACCTCGCCGCGGACCGCGGCGAGTGCCTGGCGCGGGTTGGGCGGATTCTCGGGGCTCATGGTATGCGGCGGACTTCCTTCTCGAGGGCGGTGAGAGTGGCGGTGAAGGTCACGAGTGCGGCGTCATCGGTGGGCGGGGGACCGGCGAGCATGTCGGCGACCTGCCGGCCGTCGCGGCCGGTGACCGAGGTCACCGCGGCGATGATCGCCAGCACCGCCGGATCCGGCGGGTGCGCGGCGTCGGCGCCGAGGCGGTCGAGCGCCCGGCCCGGGTCATACGGCAACCCGAGGTGGTCGGCAAGCCGGTCGAGGGTGTGAATGCGCAGCGTGCCCGCAGCGCGGTCGGCGATGCCGGCACGTCGATACAGCCGGGCCCGCGCCTGCGTGGTCTCGATCGCCTTCACAACCGCAGGCAGGGGCTCACGGGCCAATGGCCCGAAGCGTCGGCCCCGCCACACGGCGAGCGCGACGACCACGAAAAACGCGAGAAAGACCAGGGGACCGAGAAACCGCGGCAACACCGACGGATCGTCCCCGTCGTCGCTCTGCGGCACCGTCTCACCGAGGATGGGCTGGTACCAGAGCACCCGGTCGGTGGCGGCGATCGTGCGCACCGCGACCCCCGCATTGTCGTATCTGCCGAGTTCGGCGTTGGTGGTGAGCGGCCCGGAGACGACGACGGTCTCGGGCAGGCGGGCATCGGCCGGGACCACGACGAGCTGGGCACCGTCGTCGCCCCCGAAGCATGTCGCGGTCTCGGTTCCCGCGTGGTAGCCGGTACCGGCGGTGACGACGTCGTCGGGGGCGATGCCGGGGCGCGCACATCGGGCGGTCGCGGTGGCGTCCAGGGGTGGGCCGAAGGCCTCCGCGATGGGAAGCCCGAGAAGGTCGAGCGTGGTGCGTTCGGGAGCGATCACGACGATGCGGTGCGCCCCGGCGATGCGTCCGGCGACTGCGGGCGCGGTCGCGGAGGTCATCCAGGAGGGATTCGTGACGACGACGGTGGTGTCGCCGCCGGGCCGCGGCGTGACGGTGAGATCGGCCAGACCTCGGACGATGCGCAGGTCGACGCCGTGCCGGCCGAGGATCCCGGCCAGCGCGGACGTGCCGTCCGGCCGATGATTGGCCGGGTCATAGGCGACGGTGGTCTCGTCGTCGCCGCGGCCCGCGGTCCCGATGACGACGAGCACGACGAGCACCAGCACCATGAACCCGAGCACCGCGGCACCGCTGCCGAGGACGCGGCGCGTGCGTCGCGATGCCGACAATGTGCTGGTCATCGTGGTGCCGCCAGGGGGCGCAGTGCGCGGGAATCGGCATCCCCGACCGGGCGGGTGGCGGCCAATTCGGCATCGAGATCGAGTACCGAGCGCGCCTGCGCCGGCGTCACGGCGCGGTTGCCGTAGACGACGGCGTCGAACAGCATCGCCGCATCGGCCAGCCGGGGCGCATGCCGGGGGAATCGCCGACCCAGCCGGACGGACACCTCATGGGCGGTGAGCGAGGGCAGGTCGTCGAGGAGGGCGCGGTCCACGGCGCGTCGGGTCAGTGCCTGCAGCGCCGCGCGGAGCGCGCCGCCCGGGTTGCCGGCGGCCAGCAGCGCCTCGGATCTGGCCCGCAGTTCCGTGGGGGAGCAGGCGTTGCCGGCCAGGACCGATTCCTTCGGGGTGGCACTCGGATCGGTGTGCGGAACCCGCCGGACATGGCGCAGGGAGAAGATCAGCACCGCGAGGACGGCCAGTGCGAGCATGATCGCGATGACAATCGACGCGTTGTCGGCGAGTCGGCTGAGGTCGGCGAGCCGGGCCCCGAACCAGCCGCTGATTGTCTCGGCCCATCGTTGAAACCAATTATGGTGCACCGGTTGGTATTCCGGGCGTGACAATTCGTCACGCGCCCAGCGGCGGGCCTCGTCGTTGCCGGGGGCGAGGCCGTCGGCGAGAAGGGCCGCGATCCTCATGCCGGGCAGCCGATCGCACTGTCCCACGCCGGACCCGGCATCGGCGACCCCGGGGACGGTGACCCGGCGGGGTGCGGTTCCCCGGGCGGCTGGGTCATCGCGACTCCTCTTCTCCGGCCAGGTTCGGTGGCAGGGTGAACCTACCAAACGCCTCGGACAATCCGGCCCGGGCCGAGTGCGCGAACTGCTACCGTGACAACGAGAACACGTTCTCGTTTTGGGCCGAAGGAGGCAACCATGACCGTCGAGCAGGACACCGCCGACCCGACCAGCACGATCGATGCCGTCGTCGAGCGCTACATCGAGTATCTGACCAACGGCACCGCTGAGCAGATCGCCGACCTGTACGCGCCCGGCGCCACCGTCGAGGATCCGATCGGCGCCGACATCCGCGACACCCGGGAGGCGCTCGTCGAGTTCTATTCGGTCATCACCGGGATGGACGAGCGGACCGCGACCCTGAGCTGGAAGAAGGTCGCCGGCGACACCGCGGTCTTCGAGTTCACGCTGGTCACCGGCACCTCCGGGCTGCGTTTCGAGATCACCCCCGTCGACATCATGGTCTTCGACGCCGATGGCAAGATCACCTCCATGCGTGCGGTCTGGCAGGCGTCGGATCTCAAGCAGCTCTAGACCGCTCTAGACCGGGCCCCGCACCCCCGGCGACCTCCCGGTCGGCCGCAGCACCACCTCGGTCGGATGGGCGTCGGCGGGGGTGGCGATGGCGGTGGCCACCGCCGCCGCCACCGTCTCGGCGGTCAGGAACTGCGACGCGTCGTAGGGTTTGCCCTCGATCGCGATCAGTTCGCGTTGCATGTCGGTGTCGATCCGGCCGGGAAAGATCGACGTCACGCGCAGGTCCGGTTCCTCGAGTCGCAGCGCGTCGCCGAAGGCCCGCAACCCGAACTTGCTCGCGGCATATGACGCCCAGCGCGGATTGGCGCGAATCCCGGCGCCGGAGTTGATGAGCACCACGTGCCCGGCGTCGGCGCGGCGCAGCGCAGGCAGCAGCACCCGGGTCAGTTCAGCCACCGCGATGAGGTTGACCTCGAGGACCGCCCGCCATTCGGCCACCGGCGTGGCCGCGATCGGGGACAGGCTGCTGCCGATCCCGGCGTTGTGCACGAGCACGTCCAGCACCGGAATCGACGCCGCGGCCGCGGCGACTGCGTCGTGATCGGTCACGTCGACGGCAAAGGTCGCGGCACCGAGCTCGGCGGCGGCCGCATCGAGTCCCGCCGACGGCCGGCCGCCGAGAATCAGGTCATGGGTGGATGCGAGCTGCCGGGCGATCGCGGCACCCAGGCCGCGGCTCGCCCCGGTGATCAGGGCGGTAGGCACGACCACCAGTATGCGCCGAGCAGAGGAGGGCACCACAAGGCAGAATCAACGCGTGGCACGGTACGGATTCACCTCGACCCAGCTGGCGGCGCGCGCGGCCTACCTCCTGCGCGGCAACGACCTGGGTGCGATGACGAGCGCCGCCCCCCGGCTCTATCCGCATATGTGGAGCTGGGATGCGGCCTTCGTCACCGTCGGGCTGGCCCCGTTGTCGGTCGAGCGCGCCGTGATCGAGATGGACACCCTGCTCTCGGCGCAGTGGAGCAACGGGATGATCCCGCACATCGTCTTCGCCAATGGCCGCGATGGCTACTTTCCCGGGCCCGGACGCTGGGAGTGCGCACGGTTGGCGGAGTGTGCGCCCGACTATCCCGACACCTCCGGCATCACCCAGCCGCCGGTTCATGCGATCGCCGTGCAGCGCATCCTCGACCACTCGCGACGGCATGGCCGCACCACCCGGGCGGTGGCCAACGAGTTCATCGATCGCCGCTGGGGGGCCCTGGTGCGCTGGCATCGCTGGCTCGCCCACGCGCGCGACCCCAACGGGCGCGGCCGGATCACGATCTATCACGGCTGGGAGTCCGGCATGGACAACTCGCCGCGCTGGGACGCGCCCTACGCGGGGGTGGTGCCCGGCGACGATCTCCCGCCCTACACCCGCGCCGACCTCGCGCACGTCACCGACACCTCGATGCGACCCAGCAACCTCGAGTACGACCGCTACATCTGGCTCATCGAGGAGATGAAGCGCGTCAACTACGACGACGATCTGCTGCCCAAGGCGATGAGCTTCGCCGTCGAGGACGTCTTCGTCAGCGCGATCTTCGCGCTGGCCTGCGATGTGCTCGCGACGATCGGCGAGGACTACTCCAAACCGCGTGCCGATGTCCGCGATCTGCGGTCATGGGCCGATCGTTTCCGGGTGGGCGTCGTCGCGTCGGCCAATGAGCGCAACGGCACCGCCCGCGACTTCGATCTGCGCGCCAACCGATGGGTCAACACCGAAACCATCGCACTGTTTGCGCCGCTGCTGTGCGGGGGGCTGTCCCGTGACGCCGAACGTGCCCTGCTGCGCCTGTTCGACGGCCCCCGGTTCTGCGGACACCCGGATCTGCGCTACGCGGTGCCGCCGTCGACGTCGCCGATCTCGGCACATTTCAAGCCGCGCGAGTACTGGCGCGGCCCGGTCTGGCCGGTGATGACGTGGCTGTTCAGCTGGGCGTTCGCGAAGCGGGGCTGGCCGGAGCGGTCGGCGCGACTGCGCGAGGAGGGCCTGCGGCAGGCCAACGACGGAACCTTCGCCGAATACTACGAGCCGTTCACCGGTGAGCCGCTGGGCAGCATGCAGCAGAGCTGGACTGCGGCGTCGGTGCTGGACTGGCTGGATTAGGTGGGCCTAGGGCACGCCGGATCAGAACTCCTCGGCGCCCACCAGCACGGCCTCCTCGTCGACCGACGACGTCGTGGTCCGCACGAACGACACGGCGATCACGGCGATGATGCAGTAGCCGGTGGCGAACCACCAGGGGGCGGCGTGCGAGCCGAACCATTCGGCGAGGTGGGCGACGAGCACCGCGGCCGCGGCCGCGCCGGCCCAGCGCAGGAACGAGTAGCCCGCCGAGGACACCGACCGCGGGGTGGAGTCATCGCCCGAGGCCATCGCGACGTCGGTGAACAGCGTGTTCAGCACACCCGAGGGCAGCCCGGAGACGATCACGGCCAGACCGATCAGCCACACCTGGTGTTCGAGGGTGCCGATCCCGGCCAGGGCCATCACCACTGCATAGGTGGAGATCGCCGCGATGACCCCGCCGCGCTGACCGACCACCTCGGCCAGCCGGGGTGCCACGAACACTCCGGCGAGTGCGGTCAGCAAACCCCAGCCGAAGAAGATCATGCCGGCGTAGATCGGCCGCAGCCCCATCGCGATGGGGGCCCAGGCGATGACGGTGAACAGTGCTCCGGTGTAGAACGCGGAGCCGATGGAGGTGATCAGCAGGGTCCGGTTGCGCAGTGCCTTGATCGGGTCGATGAGGGAGACCGCGGGTCGGTCGGTGTGCGGTCCGTCGGCGGGCAGCATCACCGCGCACAGGATCGCGCCGATCAACATCAGGATCGCGGTACCGCCGAACGGCGCCCGCCAGGACCATTCACCCAGCACGGCGCCCAGCAGCGGGCCGACGGCCAGGCCGATGCCGAGTGCGGCCTCGTACAGCATGATCGCGCCGTGCCGGCTGCCCGTCGCCGAGCTGACGATGAAGGCGAGTGCTGTCGCCAGGAACAGGGCGTTGCCGAGTCCCCAGAGGACGCGGTAGGCGATGAGCTGGTCGATGCCGTTGGCGAACGACGAGACCGCCGCCGCGATGACGATCATCGTGAGACCCGCCGACAGTGTGCGCTTGGGGCCGAATCGGTAGGCCGCCCAGCCGGTGATGAGCATGGCGATGCACTGCACGCCCACGTAGACGCCGAAGAGCAGGGTGAGCTTGTCCGGCGGCGCGTTGAGCGCCTCGGCGATGCTGTTGAGGATCGGGTCCACCAGGCCGATCCCCATGAACGCGATGACCGCGGCGAAGGCCGTCACCCAGACGGCGCGGGGCTGGTGGGCGAAGGTCGCGAGCAGGGAATGGTCGTCGTCGGGGGTCTGGCCGGTGGTCGGCGCAGGGGTGGGCAGTGTCATGAGTCTCCTCGAAGGTGAATAAGGAAGGTCGACGGTGGCGGGTCAGGCCCGGTCGCGGCCTTCGAGCAGGGAATGCAGATTTCTCAGGGCCGGTGCGGCGGCGGCGAGCGCGGCACGGTCGTCGTCGGTGAGCTCGGCGATGGCGTCCCGCAGGACGTCGTCGCGTCGATCACGGACCCGGGTGAGTACCTCGCGGCCGCGACTGGTCAGCGACACCAGCACGGCTCGACGGTCGGCGGGATCGACGGTGCGCTCGACCAGATCGCTGCGGATGAGGCCGTCGACGACGCTGGTGGCCGTCGACAGTCCGATGGACTCGCGGTCGGCGAGTTCACCCATCCGCAGCGGACCGTGATCGAGCAGGGTGGCCATCGCCGAGGCCTGTGCTGCCGAGTACTCCGGGATCGGCGCGTGACGGCGCAGCATCAGATACAGCCGGGTGATCGAGGGGCGGATTTCCCGGGCAATTGCCTGGCTGTCGGAACGGGTGACCATCACATTTAGCGAGTCTAATACTTCGGTAACCGAAATAAAAGTTGGTGGACGCAGATCACACTCCTTGGCCGGCACATTCGATCACCGGGGGGACGGTCCACCGGACTGACCGGCACTACCATCTCCGACTGTGGGGCGGTGGTCGATGGTGGGGCGGGGAAAGGAGCGCGCGGCAATCCTGCATGAGCTGCGCGCCGCGTCCGCGGCCACGGTGGTCGTCGCGGGGCCTGCCGGGATCGGCAAGACCCGGTTGATGACCGAGGCGCTCGCGGAGATCGGGCCCGTTCGCTGGGTCCACCCGTCGCTGGCCGCCGCCGGGATCCCCTTGGGTGCCTTCGCCGAGTTCGTCGACCCCGCCGTCGTCGACCCGCTCTTGCGAATCCGCTCCCTGATCGACGAGTTCTGCTCGACGACAACGGGTTCCGATCGGAAACCGAGGGTGGTCGCGGTCGACGACATCCAGCTGCTCGATCCGATGTCGATGGTCGTGCTGCAGGCGCTGATGGCGGCGCCGGGGGTGCGCGTCGTGCTGGGCTACCGGACCGACGATCTGCCGACGTCCCTGGTCGCGGAGGCCCTGGGCAAGGCGGAGGTGATCCGGATCGATCTCCAGCCGCTGTCCCGGGCGGCGGTCGATGAGCTCGCGGTGCAGGCGCTGGGCGGTGACGTCGACGAGCCGATCCGTGACGAGCTGTGGCGGTTGACGCAGGGGAACTCGCTGTACGTCACCGAGCTGCTGGCCGATCCCGACGCGCTGGGCGCGGTGTCGGTGTGGGACGCCGGCTGGTCGGTTACGGGCCGGCTGCGGGTTCCCGCCACCTTGGCCGAGGTGGTCTCGACGCGGATCGGCGATCTTCCCGACGCCATCGCCGATGTCATCGACCTGGTGGCCCTGGCCGAACCCATTCCGGTGCCCGTCATCACCGCGCTGACCTCGGCCGTCGCGCTGGAGGGCGCCGAGATCGCCGGCCTGGTCATCGTCGACGACGGGGTCCGGCTGGCGCATCCGCTCTACGGCGAGGTCCGGTGTGCCCGTGCGCCGGCCTCGCGGCTGCGCCGGCTGCGGGCCCTGCTCGTCCGCGAGTTGGACCGCCAACAGATCCCCGGGATGCAAATCGCCGGGCTCAAGGGTGTGCTCGCGTTGACCGCCGACGCGTTCGAGGGCCGTGAGCGCATCCTCGTCGAGGGTGCGCGGGCTGCGGTGGGAATGGTTGCGCTGCCGCTCGCCGCGGAGCTTGCCGGTCAGGTCAGGGCCGGTTCCCACTACGTCGATGCCCAGCTTCTGCTGGCCCATATCTGTTCGCTGCGGGGTGATTCGGAGTCGGTCGAGCGGGCATTGGCGCGTGTGCGCCACAGGGAGCTGACCGCCCCGCAACGCGCCGAGCTCGTGCTCCGTGACAGCTACCATCGGCTGTGGGCGTGCGATGATCTCGCAGGCGCCGAGGCCATCGTCGGCGAGGCCCGCGCCGCCGGGCTTGTCTCGGCCGCGGTGATCGCGGCGCAGATGATGATCGACGCGGCGTGTTCGCGCCCGGCCGAGGTACTCGCCGGATCGCACGATCTGGCGCACGCGGGCCCGGTCGGCGATGCCGCACGCATCGCCGCGGACTGGGCCGAGATCACGGCCCTCGGTGATCTGGGGCTGATCCGCCGCGCGAATCTGGTGGCCGAGCGCGCCCACGCCTTCGCCGACCACAGCCCGTGGGGAACCTATTGGCGGATGACACTCTGCGATGTCCATCTGCGCGCCTGCCACCTGGCCGGGCGGGGACCGGATGCCCAGCGGGTGGCCGCCGACATCGCCGGGCGGGTGCCCGCCACGACACCGGACGTCGAGGGCTGGATCGTCGGATTCCGCGGGGTGGCCCAGTATTCGGTGGGCGACTACGACGGTGCGGCGCGGACCCTCGCGCGGTCGCTGGCCGCCTTCGACTCGGTGTCTGCACCACCGGAGATGTGGTATCCGTTCTGCCTCAACGCCGCCGAGGTCGCCGCGAATCGCGGCCGGGCCGACGAGGTGACGCACCTGCTCGCCCGGCTCGCCACCCATCCCCGACGGGGTTACGGTTTCCGGTCCGCACGCGCGGCCGTGATCGCGGCCTGGGCGGAGGCACTCGACGGCGCCACCTCGGTGGCGGCCGCCGCCGCGCGGGAGGCTGCCGAGATCGCGCGCGGCACCGGTCAGCTCACCTCTGAGGTGATGTGTCTGCAGATCGCCGTCCGTTTCGGCGATCCGGGTTGTGCCGGGCGACTCGCCGAGCTGGCCCGGGAGCTGCCGGACGTCGGTCGGGCGCAGCACACCCTGGTCCATGCGCGGGCGCTCGCGGCGGGGGACGGCGATCTCCTGCTGCAGGTCAGCTCCACGCATGAGGCCATCGGCGATCTCGGTGCCGCCGTCGACGCCGCGGCACAGGCCGCGGCGGCCTACCGGCGTGCGGGGCGGGCCGGATCGGCTCTCACCGCGGTGGAGAAGGCGCGCGAGCTGGCCCGTCGCAGCGGTGCCGACACCCCGACGTTGCGGGCCGTGCAATCCGACGACAGGCTCTCCGACCGTCAGCGGGAGATCGTCCGGCTGGCCACGCAGGGACTGACGAACAAGGAGATCGCCGAACGTCTCGTGCTCTCGGTGCGCACCGTGGAGGGACACCTCTACCGGGCGTCGCAGATCCTCGGGGGGCCGATCCGGGGCGGTGAGAAGAGTTCCTGAGAAGTAGCGCCGACGCCAATTGGGCGGGGAGGTGCGCGTCGTGCCCGACGGGGCATCGTCAGCGGCGGCCGTGTCGGGATGATCTCCGACGTCATCGAGGCGGCGTCGCCGTGTCACCCATACGGATGAATTGTGGCGTGGATGTTCGTACGAACGAGGAGTCGCGCGGCCGACCAAAAGCGATGGCACAGCGGCGTTGGATACGCACATCCGCACGCCTTCGTGCGCGGGTTCGCCGCCATATATCGCCACTGCGAGCCATGCGTTACAGTTTTGTTAATCTGAGCAGATCCTGTCGCTATGGATACCCCGTCCATGTGGTACAAGCCGGCATTTCCGGGCCGAATGGTTTCGTGTTGCGAGCATCATGGTCAGCGACACTTTGGGGTCGTGAATTTCTGGTTCGTTGGGGTGGACAGTCCCGTGTGGTTGATGTGCGTTTCTGCCCGTTCGTCCGTTATGTGATGCGCACCTCACCGAGGGTGGGGGTGTGTTCTGCGGAAATTTTGTGTTCGGTGACGGAAGTGGAGTGGTGATGTTGCGGTGTGCCCTGGTTCGGATTCTGGCTGTCGGTGTTGCCGGGGTGATCATGGTTGCGGTGTTGGCGATCTCCACATCCCCGGTTGCGGCGGCGCCTCGTACGTTTCCTGCCCAACAATCGGTGAAGCATCTCCCTGACGGGTGGGATGTCACGTTGCGGAAGGCGTGGGAACGTATCGATAGGGTGCCGCCGCTGGATGCGGCGGGTCTGACCCGTGAGGTGCCCGGCGAGTCTTGGACAGCTGATTTCCAAGACGAATGGTCAACCCGCATGACGCCGGTTGAACCACTCCGATTCTACATCATTCGGCGTCAAGTAGCCAAGCACGGAATGCCGCCGTCGCGAATTGTAGCGTAGTTCGATGTACCGCGTCACATCCTTTCGGGCGCGGTCCCGCGTAGCATACGACTTCCGGTTCACACACTCATTCTTCAACGTCCCGTTGAACGACTCCGCCCACGCATTATCGTAACAGACACCCGTTCTTCCGACCGATCTGCGAACACCATGACGACGCGCACACCTGGCGAACTCCTCCGACATGTACTGGCTACCACGATCACTATGGAAGATCGTTTCACCCGGCCGGAACGGAATATTTTGTGCTGCCTTGTCGAGTGCCCGGCACACCAGGTCCGCAGTCATCCGGTCACTCATCGCATACCCGACGACCTTCTTGCTGTGACAGTCGAGCACGGTCGCCAGGAACAACCAACCCTCCCAGGTTCGGATGTAGGTGATGTCACCGACGAGCTTGACCCCGACATCCGCGGCCGTGAAATCGCGGCGCACCAGGTCCGGCAGCCCGGCCGCGTCGGCGGCGACCGTGGTGACCGGCCGCTTCGGCCCTGGCTGGCACGGCCACAGGCCGCGTTCCCGCATGATCGACCGCACCGTGTCGTCATCGACCGAGTACCCATCGAACACCAGATCCGCGTGGATCCGCCGATACCCGTACGTCTGCTCCGAAGCCTCGAAAAACTTCTCGATCAGATCGCCGAGTTCCCGACGGCGCCGGGACCGCTCGGACTCGACCCGACCCTTCCACTCATAAAACCCTGACCGCGACACCCCCAGCACACGACACATCAGGGAAACACTGTAGTTGCCTTCTTCGGCTGAAATCGCCTCGAACCGTTCTACGGTTGAGATTTCCGGGCGAAGAAGGCCGTAGCTTTTCCCAAGAACTCGACCTCCGTCTCCAAACGCTTCACCTGTCGCCGTAAACGCAACAGTTCATCACGCTCCGACTCGTCAAGCCGCTCCGTCAACTCCGGGTGCTCCTCCCGATAACTCTTCACCCACCGCGACACCGACTGCTCCGACACCGAATTCTCCTTCGCGACCTGAGCGACCGGACGACAATGCTCGATCACCTCAAGCGCAACAGAATTCTTGAACTCCACCGAAAACCTCCGAGGCATACCAGTACTCCATCTCCAGCTCACCCCCACCGTAGTAGGGCCACTGTCCACGACACGCCGGGCAGGTCAGTTTTCGCTGATGCCGGTGGTGAGGCTGTGCCCGTCGATACTAATAGAAAACGTGACTAGTGGACTCTCGTGATTTTTGTTAGACTGGCATCGTGAAGA
>JASGFO010000097.1:0-13509 GCA_047605505.1 Gordonia sp. (in: high G+C Gram-positive bacteria)
CACCGGGGAACAGGCGCGGCCCACCGCCGCGGACACCCCGCCGCCCGCACCGCCGCAGGTCCCGCCGACGCGCAGGGCCCCGGTACTCGACGAGCCCGCACCGCCCGAACCCGACCACGGCGACGAGCTGGTGGCCGATTTCGGTGGCGGGCAGATCCGCGCGCTGGCGTGGATCCTGGTGGTGCTGATCGCCGCCGCCGGCGCCGCCGGTGTCGGCTGGTGGATCGGGGCGGTCCTGATCTGATCCGGGCCGGGTCAGCCGCGCAGCATCTCGGCGACGAGGAAGGCCAGTTCCAGCGACTGCTGGGTGTTCAGGCGCGGATCGCAGGCGGTCTCGTAGCGGCCGGCCAGATCGACGTCGGAGATGTCCTGGGCGCCACCCAGGCATTCGGTGACGTCCTCACCGGTCAGCTCGATGTGGATACCGCCCGGGTGGGTGCCCAGCGCATGATGGACCTCGAAGAAACCCTGCACCTCGTCGACGACGCGGTCGAAGTGCCGGGTCTTGTAGCCGGTCGACGATTCGTGGGTGTTCCCGTGCATCGGGTCGCTCTGCCAGATCACCTTGTGCCCGGTCTCCTCGACCGCGGCGACGATCGGCGGCAGCACCGACCGGACGTTGCCGTTGCCCATCCGTGCGACCAGCGTCAACCGGCCCGGCTGCCGGTGCGGATCGAGACGTTCGACGTACTCGACCGCCTGCTCGGGCGTGGTCGAGGGACCGATCTTGACGCCGATCGGGTTGCGGATCAGCTCGGCGAAGGCGATGTGCGCGCCGTCGAGTTGGCGGGTGCGCTCACCGATCCACAGGAAGTGGGCCGAAAGATCGTAGAGGACCTGGTCGACGGCATCGTCCGGGGCGTCGGCGAGCCGCAGCATCGCCCGCTCGTAGTCGAGAACCAAGGCCTCGTGGGAGGCGAAGATGTCGACCGAGTGCAGGCCCGAGTCGGTGACGCCGCAAGCATCCATGAACCGCAGGCCACGGTCGATCTCGCCGGCCAGCGCCTCGTAGCGGGCCCCGGCCGGCGAGGTCCGGACGAACTCGCGGTTCCAGTCGTGCACCCGGTGCAGATCGGCCTCGGAACTGGTCAGCGCACGCACCAGGTTCATCGCGGCGGCCGCGTTGGCGTAGGCCCGGACCAGCCGGGACGGGTCGTGGGCGCGGACCGCGGCCGCGGGCGAGAAGCCGTTGACCATGTCGCCGCGATAGCTGGGCAGCCCGCGGGCGTCGGTGTCCGACGAGCGCGGCTTGGCGTACTGGCCCGCGATGCGGGCCACCTTGACCACCGGCAGGCTCGCCCCGTAGGTGAGCACCACCGCCATCTGCAGCAGGGTGCGGATGTTGCCCTTGATGTGCGGCTCGGTGTTGTCGGCGAAGGTCTCCGCGCAGTCGCCGCCCTGCAGGAGGAAAGCCCGCCCCTGTGCCACCTCGGCCAGCCGCTCCGACAGCGCCTGCACCTCGGCGGGCATGCAGATCGGCGGCGCGCTCTCCAGGACCGTCCGCATGCGGCGGGCCTCCTCGGCATCCCAGCTCGGCTGTTGGCGGGCCGGGCGACTGATGGCGTCGGCAAAGCGGCTCTGCAGATCGCCGGGCAGCGGGGGCAGTTCGGGAAGTTCGTCGATAGGAACGTCTACGGTCCAGTTCACCACCCGCTCAGCGTAGTAGAGCGGATGGTCGGCGAGACCTGCCGGGCTGCCGGGGCTCCTCGCGCCGCGGCCCCACCTTCCTGCTCAGTGCGCGCGGGAGCGGGCGGCCTCGATCGCCTGCCACTTGCGGTGGTTGTGGCGGGCGTCGCTGAGCGCGTCGTGGGCGTCGTCGGGGGCCGGTGGCAGGTGGGGCCGCCCGGCCGCCTCCCAGTGCTGGCGCAGTTCTCGCGTGAATCGCGGGATCGGCCGGGGCAGCGCGGTCATCGCGCCCCACAGCTGACACAGCACCACGTGGTCATAGGCGCCGACCCACGCCCACAGCTCGATGGCGCTGCCGTCGGCGGTCAGGAACTCCAGGAGCGCGTCCCGGATCTCGCGGCGGGAACGCCACGCGGCCGATGACGGCGAGGGAAGTTTGGGCAGGACATTGGCCCGGACCCAGCTACCGGCACGCGCGGGATCGAACTCGGTCGATACCGCGTAGAATTCACGTCCGTCGTCCGCGACCACGCCGATCGAGATGAGCTCGATCGTCGTGCCGTCCTCGATAAACTCCGTGTCGTAGAAGAACCGCATACTGGACGAGTATCCGCCACCTGGTGGCGCCCCGGACACGCGGGCGGCGACACCGACAACGATAGAGCGCGCCATGATGACCTTCCTCACCGCGACCGACGAGCGGCTCGGCCGCTGGTCCCCGTCGCCGCGGGTGCGTGCGCTGATCGGGCTGGCGTTCACACTGTCGGCACTGATGCAGATGTTCGGGGTGCCGTTCACCTCGAGCTTCGGCACCCGGACGCGGATCGACCTCGACGTCTATCGCATCGGCGCGCAGATCTGGCAGGACGGGCAAAGCCTCTACGCCGACGGCTCGATGCCCTTCACCTCCGACGGCATCTGGCTGCCCTTCACCTATCCCCCGTTCGCCGCCCTCGGGTTCGTCCCGCTGGGGGCCATCCCGCTGCCGGTGGCCGGTGTGCTGATCTCGCTGATCACCATCGCGTTGCTCATGCTCGTCCTGCGCGTGGTGATGTCGCTGCTGTCGATCGGTACCCACGCCAACCGCTGGTGGCTCGCGGCGATCGTCGCCACCGGCGCGCTGTGGCTCAACCCGGTGTGGATGACGCTCGGCTTCGGTCAGGTGAACATCATCCTGATGGCGATGATCATCGCCGACATCTTCGTCATCCCGGCGCTGCGCGGGCCCCGGTCCCGAACCCAGGGGATTCTCATCGGCGTGGCCGCCGCGATCAAGCTGACCCCGCTGGTGTTCATCGCGGTGTTCATCGTCGCGCGGCGCTGGCGGGCGACGGCGACCGCGGCCGCGTCGTTCGTGTTGGCCGGTGCGCTCGCCTGGGTGTGGTTGCCCAGCGACTCGCTCGGCTACTGGACGCACACGTTGTTCCACACCACCCGCATCGGCGACCCGGCCGGGCGGATCAACCAGAACCTCAATGCCGCGTGGGTCCGTGTCCTGCCCGGCGCCGACGGCCAGATCGCATGGGCGATCAGCGCCCTGGTCATCACCGCACTCGCCGCGTGCGCGGTGTTCGCGTGCCGCCCGGTGCACTCGTTCCGCGCCGACGCGGGACCCCGGGACCGGCTCAACGCCCTCCTCGCAACCTGTGCGGTGGCGGTCTGGGGTCTGCTGGTCTCCCCGACGTCGTGGGCACATCACTGGGTGTGGGCGATCCCGCTGATGCTGGCCGCGGTGACCGTCGCCGCCCGCTCGACGCTCCCCGCGGCCCGCATCGGCTACCTCGCGCTGGCGGCCGGTGGCCTGATCCTCGTCGCGCTGGGACCGTTCCAGCTGCTGCCCAAGGACGCCGCGACCTGGTCGGTCGCCGGACACATCGTCGGCAGCTCGTACTCGATCTGGGGGATCGCCGCGCTGCTCCTGATCTGGCGGCTGCCGTTCGCCGGCGATGACACCGCGGCCGCGGACGCCGATCGGCGCAACCTCGCCGATACCACCGCACTCTGACCGGCCGGCCTGACCGAACCGGTCTGACCGGCCCGTCTGGGGTCAGGCCGCGGGCTCGACCGGGGTGGTCGTGGACTTCTTCTTCTTGAGCGTCGCGGCATAGACGTCGACGTACTGCTGGCCGGAGATCTGCAGGAGCTCGTACATGATCTCGTCGGTGACGGCACGCTCGATGAAGCGATTGCCCTGCATGCCCTCGTAGCGGTCGAAGGTCAGCGGCGTGCCCACCCGGACGGTGACCTTGGTGGGGCGAAACAGCACGGTACCG
Source organism: Gordonia sp. (in: high G+C Gram-positive bacteria) (assembly GCA_047605505.1). Classification (GTDB taxonomy): domain Bacteria; phylum Actinomycetota; class Actinomycetes; order Mycobacteriales; family Mycobacteriaceae; genus Gordonia. Next base: position 3,900 of record JASGFO010000097.1, read on the forward strand.
GGCGGATTGAACTTGTCGGTACCGATCATCGCGACCGGGATCACCGGAACGCCGGTGGCCAGGGCAACCCGTGCGAGACCGGTCTTGCCCTTGTACAGGCAGCCGTCGGGTGAGCGGGTGCCCTCGGGATACATGCCCATCAGTTCACCCTTGGCGAGTTGGCGGGTGGCCGCGGTGAGAGCTCCCTCGGCCGCCTCCGCGCCGGAGCGGTCGATCGGGATCTGGCCGACGGCGGTGTAGAACCAGCGTTGGAAGGCTCCCTTGACGCCGGTCCCGGTGAAGTACTCGCTCTTGGCGAGGAAGTAGATGCGCCGCGGGCACATGAGCGGCAGGAAGAAGCTGTCCATGACCGCGAGGTGGTTGCTGGCCAGGATCGCCGGACCGTGCTTGGGGATGTTCTCCAAGCCCTCGATCGTCGGTCGGCCCAGCACCCGCAACAGCGGACCCAGAAACACATATTTGACCAGGTAGTACCACATGGCAGAACCCTTTCACTCCGGCCGCGCAGGCGCCCGATAAGCCGGGTCCGGCTCCACGTCCGGCGACCCCGATAGCTGACTTTACTCAGTCTGCTGGACGAGCGTCAGCGCAGCCGCCGCCTGCTGATCCGAACCGACCTTGATGCCCTGACGCGCCACCTCGGCGGCACCGAGCACGCCGGCCTTCTCACCGAGCTGGGTGGCCCGGATCCGGGCGAGCTGGCGGTGTCCGGCGCCGGTCACGAGCCGGGCGTAGTGTTCGCGGGCCTCGTCGAGGTAGGGCCCCGACGCCGATCCGACCCCGCCGGCGATGACGATGAGGTCGGGGTCGAAGAGGTCGGCGATCATGGCGAGGCCCTGCCCAAGTGAGGCGGCGAACGCGGCGAACGCGGCGAGTGCGACGGCGTCGCCATCGGCGGCGGCACCGGCCACCCGCCGACCGGTCAGCGAGCCCGGGTCGGCGGCGACGTCGGCGGCGAGCTGGCTGCGCCCCCAATCGGCGTCGGCCAGCAGCTCGACGACGGTGTCCACGAGCGCCGTCCCGCTGCAGTAGCGCTCCCAGCAGCCGCGTTTGCCGCACGAGCACTGGCGGCCGTCGGGGACAACGGTGAGATGCCCCATCTCCGGGGCCACCCCGAAGCTGCCCCGATAGATCTCGCCGTTGATGAGCAGTCCGGCGCCGATGCCGGTACCGATCGCGAGGACCAGCGTGTTGTGGCCACGGGCCGCGGCACCGAAGCGGTACTCGGCCACGGCGGCGGAGTTCGCGTCATGTTCGGTGAACACCGGCAACCCGACCCGCGCGGTCATCTCTGCGGCCACCCGTGCCTCCCGCCACGGCAGGTGCGGGGCGAACCGGACGACCTGACGGTCTGGGGTGAGAAAGCCCGCGATGGCCAGGCCGACGGCCTTGACCGCCCACCGGGCCGCGAGCTCGCCGACGAGACGGTCCAGGCAGTGTTCGAGCGCGGGTGCGGTCGGCGGGGTCGCCGCCCGCAGGGTGTCCAGGGTGCTGCCGTGCTCGTCGACGACCGCCGCACGCACGCTCGTGCCACCGATGTCGATACCGATGGTCAACTCGCCCATCACTGCCCACTTCCTGGATGGGTGCGGCCGGGGCTCTGCCACGCACCTCGCCCCCAGCCGGCCGTCGGGTCGGCGTCGATCCGGACCGCGATCGGCTGATAGTGCCGGGCCGGTGGCGGGGTGGTCGCCGGGTCGCTGCGCAACGCCGTCGCGATGGCCTCGAGGACGGCGATGAGCGCGGCGATCAGGCGGGCCAGCAGGTCGCCGATCTCGCGGAGCAGGGCAGTGATCTCGCCGGCGACCTCGGCACCGATCCGGTCGTTGAGGAACTGTCCCACCAGGGCCGCCCCGACACCGTGCACATCGGTCGGGCCGGTCCCGATCCAGCCGGCCACCTGATCGATCTGGGCGGCCAACGCCAGCAACAGGTCCGACAGCGGGTCACCGGCGGCGCCGTCGCCACCCGCACCGGCCCCCCGGTGCCGATCGCTGCCGCGATCGTCGTCCTCGGTGCTCATGGGAGCGCACGCCCTCCTGACACTGCTCGTCGTCGGCCTGACTCTGCTCGTCGTCGGCGTCACGCTACCCGGTGGACCGGTGCGCGCTCCGCCAGGGGTTGGTCCACGCGGGGCCCGGTCACGCCTGCGGTCGCCGCGGCCACACCGACGGATCCGGCCGGAAGCGCACCCGCACGTGGGATCCGTCCCAGCGGGCGTCGGTCACCGCGCACCGGCGCAGCACCGACGGCAACCGGACCGCGTGCCGGAAGCCGTCGACGGTGACGAGCAGGTCGTCGCCGCTGCGGCCGAGCCCGAACCGGGTCGGATCGTCGACACGCTGACGCCACGCCATCTCGAAGACCGTCTCGAGTCCGGCCCCGCCGACGGTGATCACCTCGGCGGCCGCCGCACCGCGCGGGCGGCCGACCGGATCAGCAAGTGTGACACCGAGTTTGCGGATTCGGCCGGGCCGGTCGAGCGGTGTGGCGGCCGCCCGCGCGACACTCACGACGGGGATATCGGCACCGGCAGCCATCTCGGTGCCGATGTCGGTGCCGGAGCCGGTGCCGGAGCCGACCGGGCCCGCGACCACGCCCTCGTTGACGAGGATCGACGCGAGCGGCAGGCCCATCAGGTCGGCGATCGCGAGGTGGCCCGCGGCCAGCCGGGCGCCGCGGTCGTCGGCGCCGACCACCAGGTGCACGGCGACACCCTGCGGGTCGGTGACGATCTCGGTGATGTCGGCGCAGTCGGCGGCGATCGCGTCCAGCGCCCCGGCCAGCGGCGCCAGCAGCGGGTTCTCCGCACCCACGGCCAACCGCCGGTGCCGCGGCCAGAGCCGTTCGAGCGCGCCCCCGAGAACCGCCGCGGACCGCAGGAACGCGAACGGATCGCCCACCCCCGAGACGTCGACGACGATGCGCTGCCAGGACCCCGACACCGCCTCGTCGCGGATCCGACGCAGCAGCAGGAACTCGGTGACCCCCGGCAGTCCCGGCAGCTCGGCGGCATCGATGCCGGCCACCGTGGCAACCCCCGGCAGCGTCTTGCCCTTGTGCGCGCCGCCGGCGAGCAGCGCGGTGAACACCGACCACGCCTGCTCGAGCAGGTCCAGACCGTCGAGGGTGAGCAGGTGCAGCCCCGAGGCGACGACGACCGGCTCGCCGGGTACCCGGAAGACACCGAGCGCCGCCGCGGTCGGTGCGAGGCGGTCGACGGTGATCAGCAGAGTGTGCCGGTCCGGGCTCGCCAGCGGTCGCCCACGCGCCGGCGCGCCCGGGTGGTGCAGCGCGCCCGGGTGGTGCAGCGCGCCCGCTGCCGCCAGCACGGACACCCCGGAACCCCCCGGTCCCGCCACCAGATGAATGGGAGTGAGATCGATCAGCCTTCGACCCTCTTCTTCAGATCGGTCAGCGCGGCATCGGTGATGGCCTTCTCGGCGCGACGTTTGAGCTGGGCGATCATCGGGATCAGCAGGTCCACCATCAGCGAATAGGTGACCTTGGTGGATCCGGGCACCTGCTGGACGACGGCATAGCGGCCCTGCTGATCACGCTGCAAATCACTCGACTCCAGCGACCACGAGACACCGGATCCGTCGGCATCCCAGGTGTAGCGCAGCACGTAGGTGTCGGCGAGGACGCCGGCGTCGAGGACAAAGCGCACCCGGCTCGCGCGGCCGGTGGCGTCGGTCTCGAGGACCTCGACCTCGCGGGCCGCGCCGACCCATTCGGGGTACCGCGGAAAGTCGGCGATGACCGCCATGACGGCCGCGGCGTCGGCGTTGACCACGATCGAACGTTCGGTGTGATCGGCCACTACCGGCCTGCCTGTCCGGCCGCGGGCTCCCCGGCGGCCCGCGCCCCCTCCGCGGTGTCCTTGACCGCGAAGGCCATCACCTTGCCGGCCACCCGGCGCCGACGGTTGAGCTCGGCCAGCGCGTCGGCCCGGGCCCGGGGCCCCTCGGGCAGGGTGGCGGTGGGCTCGCCGTGGAGAAAATAATGCAGCACGACGCCGTCGAGGACCGGCTCGCACCAGATCTCCATGGTGCCGGTCACCGGTCCGTGCACTCGCCACCGCACCCCGCTGCGCCCGCGATCCTCGACGACCTCGAGGCGCAGGTCCGGCCACCAGCGACGCCACCGCGACCGGTCGCCGACGACCTCCGCCACCAGCCCCGGGGCCGCGGCGACAAAGGTATCGTCGGCCACCTGAATGCTCGTCACGCCACCTAGCTTCACATATGGGCCGCCCCGACCGGTAGGGCGCCCGCCCATCCGCACCACCGCTGGTCGGCATCTGTCCCGGCCCGCCGGTGGCTACCATGGGGGTATCCCACCGTCGAGGGTTGAAAGGTCTGCATGAAGATGAGTGAGTTCAGCGTCCCCGCGAGGTTCACGATTGGTGAGGACGAGAACTCCACCGGCATCATCTTCGGGATCGCCGAGCGGACGCCGGCCAAGACGGTCTACCGGGACAAGCGGGACGACCAATGGGTGCCGATCCGCGCCGACGCGGCCGCCGCAGCGATCACCGCCCTCGCCAAGGGGCTGATCGGCGCGGGCATCAAGCCCGGGGACCGGGTCGGCCTGCTGGCGCGCACCCGCCTGGAGTGGTCGCTGCTCGACTTCGCGATCTGGTCTGCGGGCGCGATCACCGTGCCCATCTACGACTCCTCGTCGAGCGCCCAGATCGAATGGATCATGCAGGACTCGGGGGCGACCACCCTCATCGTCGAGGACTCGGCACATCGGGCGCTGTTCGAGGCCGCGACCGGCATCGACCACGACGTCCGGGTGTTCCAGATCGACGACCGCGACGGCCCCGGGGCGATCGCGGAGCTGGATGGTCTCGGCGCCGACGTCCCCGACGAGGAGGTCACGGCCCGGCGCGCCACCGTCGGCGCGAGTACCTCCGCCACCCTCATCTACACCTCCGGCACCACCGGCCGGCCGAAGGGCTGCGAGTTGACCCACGCGAACCTGCTCGCCGAGGTCCGCGGCATCCTCGCCGGCGGGATGGGCACGCTGCTGGGCGACGGCAAGCGCCTGCTGATGTTTCTGCCACTGGCCCACGTCCTGGCCCGCGCGATCACACTCGTGGCCCTGGAGGCCGGTGCCGAGGTCGGCTTCACCAGCGACATCCCGAATCTGGTCCCCGAGTTCGCAGTCTTCCGACCGTCACTGATCCTCTCGGTTCCCCGCGTGTTCGAGAAGGTGTTCAACACCGCCCGGCAGAAGGCCCACGACGAGGGCAGGGGCACGATCTTCGACGCCGCCGCCGACACCGCGATCGCCTACGCCGAGGCCACCGAGAAGGGCCCGGCCGGGCTGGTCCTCAAGGTCAAACACGCGGTGTTCGACAAACTGGTCTACGCCAAGCTGCGCGCGGCGCTCGGCGGGCAGTGTGAACTGGCCATCTCTGGTGGCGCCCCGCTCGGCACCCGGCTCGGCTTCTTCTTCAGCGGCATCGGCATCCCCGTCTACGAGGGCTACGGCCTGACCGAGACGACCGCCGCGTTCGCCGTCAACACACCCGGTGCCGTCCGCATCGGGACCGTCGGAAAGCCGGTGGCGGGCAATAGTGTTCGCATCGCCAAGGACGGTGAGATCATGCTGCGCGGCAAGGTGGTGTTCACCGAGTACTGGCGCAACCCCGAGGCCACCGCCACCGTCATCGAGGACGGCTGGTTCCACACCGGCGACCTCGGCGCCATTGATCCCGACGGCTTCCTGCGCATCACCGGACGGAAGAAGGAGGTCCTCGTCACGGCGGGCGGCAAGAACGTCTCGCCGGCCGGGCTCGAGGACGTCATCCGCGCACACCCGCTGATCTCACAGGCCGTCGTCGTCGGCGATGCGAAACCGTTCATCGGTGCCCTGATCACCCTCGACGACGAGGCGTTCGCGGTGTGGAAGGCACGGAACGGCAAACCTGCCTACGCCGGCGTCGCCGATCTTGCCGACGACGCCGACCTGCGCGCGGAGATCCAGAGGGCCATTGACGATGCGAACAAGGCCGTCTCGCACGCCGAGGCGATCAAGAAGTTCCGGATCCTGCGACACGACTTCAGCGAGGAGACCGGCGAGATGACACCCACGCTGAAGGTCAAACGCGCCATCGTCGTCAGCAAGTTCGCCGACGACATCGAGGCGATCTACCACCCGCTGACCGGCTCGGCGGCCCCCGGTCAGAGCAGTTGACGCAGGTCAGAGCAGTTGACGCAGGCGCGCCGCCATCCGCGACCACTGCCACTGCTGCTCGACGAACAGCCGGCCCTGTCGGCCCATCTCGGCGGCGGCCGCCCGGTCGCCCAGGATCGTGATCAGCGACAGCGCGATCGCCGGCACATCGGTGCCGTCGACGACGGTGCCGGTGATCTGCTCGCGCACGGTCTCCGGTGCGCCACCCGAGAGTCCCGCGACGACGGGCACGCCGGTGGCCGACGCCTCCAGATAGACGATGCCGAGCCCTTCGACGTCGAGGCCACCCGCGCGGGTCCGGGACGGCATCGCGAAGACGTCGGCGATGGCGTGGTAGGCGGCGAGCTCGGCGGCCGGTACCGAGCCGGTGAAGATGACGTGCCCGGCGACACCCTCGCGGCGGGCGAGCCGGTGCAGGCGGTCCGCGTGGGGCCCGCCACCGGCGATCACGAGGACCGTGTCGGCGATCTCGCGGCGCACCAGTGGCAGGGCACGGATCAGCATGTCCTGCCCCTTGCGGGGCACCAGCCGAGACAGGCACAAGATCACCGGCCGATCCTCGACGAGACCGAGCTGCGCCCGGATTCTGCTGCGCGCCTGCGGGTCTGGTGCGAATCGCGCGATGTCGACCCCGGGCGGCAGGTATTCCAGCGCCGCGTTGGGGCCGAACGCCGACGCGAACCGCCCCCGCGTGTACCGGCTGACGAAGGTGATGACGTCGGTGTGCTCACCGATGTGCCGCAGCACCGACCGGGCGCCGGGCACCATCGACCACCCCACCTCGTGGCCGTGGGTGCTCGCGATGACGCGGTCGGCCCCCGCGCGCCGCAGGTGGGGAGCGAGCACGGCAAGCGGGGCGGCGGCACCGAACCAGACGGTGTCGATGTGATCGTCGCGCACGATCCGCGCGGCCCGGCGCGCGACGGCCGGCGTCGGCAGCATCAGCGTCGTCGGATGCCGGTGGACGGTATAGGGCACCGTGGCATCGAACCGCCGGTGGCTCCCCGATCGCCAGCGCGGTGCGTAGACGACGATATCGGCGGGGTCGAGACGGTCGACGAGATTCTGCAGATATGACTGGATGCCACCGGGCCGCGGCGGAAAGTCATTGGTCACCAAGAGCGTTCGTCGCGTCATCGCACCTGTCCGGCCAGCCAGCCCCGCCACCGGGAGATCATCGTCGCGCGGTCGATGCCCAGGCTCGCCCGGATCGCCCGGTCCTGCCGCGCGGTATCGCCGGTGGCCGCGACCCCGACGTAGAGACTCTTGAGCTTCGCCGCACCGAACCGGTCGGCGACGAAGGCGGCGATCGACCAGCCGGTCTGGTAGGCCAGTCGCGAGGTCGCCGAATCCACGGTGAACCGACTGTCGGCGGGAAAGGTGGCGGGCGTCTGATTCGCGGCCACCAGCGCGGCCAGGTCCGGGGCCGCGTCGGCGAGGCGGGTGTAGGTGTTCTTGCGGCCGACGTACTCCGCCACCCCCTCGGTCAGCCACATCGGAGCCGAGGTCGACGTGTACGCACGGGCGGCCACATGGGTCAGCTCGTGCCGGATGACCACGCCGAGGGTCGGCGCGGGCAGGTCCGCGGCCGCCGGTGTCAGCATCACCCGCTGGCCGGTGGCGGTGTGCGTGTCGAGATCGGCGGCGGCGAAGGTCGTCGCCGCGGCCGCCGCGTGGGCGTCGGCCGCCGCGCCGGCCAACACCCGGAACCACTCGTCGGTGGCGGTCGTGACCAGGACCGCACGCCGGGCCCACCGCGTTCCCCAGAAGGCGCTGACGGCGTCGACCGCACCCGGCAGCAGAGCCTGCAACCGGTCGGTGAGCGCGGCGGACCGGTCACCGTCGGATGCGGTGTCGTAGTGGGCGATCACCGAGGTGCCCCCCGCGGTCCGGACGTCGGTGACAGCCAGGCCGGGCGCATCCCACAGTTGCGCCGCGGTGGCCGGCTCGCCCACCAGCGAACCGTCACCGAGGAGTTTCCAGTCGTCGCCGTAGCGCGCCGCGACGAGCTGGGTCGTCACCGTGACCTCCGGCTCGTCGATCCCCGGCAGTGTCGCCCCACCCAGCGCATAGCGGATCTCGACCGGCGCCACCCACGAATCGCTGCTGCCCTGCTCGTCCAGGCGCGCCTGCACGGCATCGGAGATCAACGTCTCGGCCTCCTCGGTGGGCGTCAACCGATAGCGGAGGGTGCTCAACCGCAGGTGATCGGGGCCGGTGCCGGCCAGATTGTCCTGCTCGGTGTGCAACCGCTGCCGGAAGGCCGGCGCCGCGGCCGGATCGAGAAGGACATCGAGATCGGCGGCCGACCCGGACACCAGCACCCGCGACAGCGCATCGAGCAGCCGCTGCACGCCCGCCTCCCGGTCGGCCTCGAACAGGTTCGCCGGCCGCGACGAGGACGTGCTCGGCGGCGCGGGCGACGAGCACGCGGCGAGGGCGACGAGGAGGGCACTGAGCAGCACGGCCCGCAGGGCCGCACACAACCGGACGACGAGCACGCGCGGAGCGGATCAGTAGCGCCGGGCGCGGTTGTACGGACCGGCGTCGTCGACGGGCACGACCTTGACCGGGATGCCGAAGGTCGATGCGTGGATGACGAAGCCGTCACCGACGTACATGCCCACATGGCTGGCATCGGCGTAGTAGATGATGAGATCGCCGGGCCGGAGAGCGGCACGGCTGACCGGGGTGCCGCCCGCGTTCTGCGCCTCACTCGAGCGCGGGAGGGTCTTGCCCGCCTGCTTGTATGCCCAGAACATCAGGCCCGAACAGTCGAAGGCGTGCGGGCCGGTCGCCCCCCACACGTAGGGATCGCCGATCCGGGTCAAGGCGGCCTGCACCGCGACGAGCGCCGGCGCGGTCCCCCGCGGCAGCGCCGTGGGATCGAAGTCGTAGCGCGGTCCGGACAATGCCGCGAGCTGCCGCCCGGTCAACGACTGGTAGATCACCCGGATCTGCGCGGCCTGCAACTGCAGATCGGACTGGCGGCGCTGCAGGTCGCCGCGAACCCGCTCGGCCGCGGTGACCGCGCGCGTGGCATCGGCGGTCGCCTGTTGCGCGTTGTCACGGGTCGTCCTCAGCTGGGCGCGCGCCTGCTTCAGCGCGGCCAGATCCGACGCGGTGCGCCGGGCCACCATCTCCAGACCCGACATCCGATCCAGCACATCCTGGGGCGAGTCGCTGGTGAGGACCGCCTCGAGCCGGTTGATGCGGCCACCCATATAGGTCGCCCGGACCGCGGCGTTGAAGCGTTCCTGGACGGCGGCGAGCCGAACCTGTTGCCGATCCAGCGATGCCTGCGCGGCGGCCGCCGCGCGCCGTTGCCGCACCACGGCCCGACGCTGTCGGTCGTACTCGATCTGGGTGTTGTGCATGGACTCCGCGGTGCGCTCGGCATCGC
>JASGFO010000098.1:0-13362 GCA_047605505.1 Gordonia sp. (in: high G+C Gram-positive bacteria)
CGTTCGCGGCCGACCGCGAGCTGAGCGTGTCGATCCATCTGCTCGAGACGCTGACCGACGACGCAATGTGCCACGAGCATGCCGGCATGGGTGCGGTGGAGTACCTCGACCGCCATGACTTCCTGTGGGACCGGGTCCTCGCGGTGCACTGTGTGGAGCTCGACGCCGCCGGGCAGCAGGTGCTCGCCGAACGCGGGGTCGCGATCTCGCACAACCCGTTGTCGAATATGCGGCTGGGCAGCGGGATCGCCCCGATACCCGAGATGCTGGCCCGCGGGCTGGCCGTCGGCCTCGGCGTCGACGGCGCCGCCAGCAACGACACCCAGGACATGCTGGAGACACTGCGGATCGGCGCCTACCTCCAGCGCGCCCTACATCGTCGGGCCGATCTGCTCAGCGCAGGCGAGATGCTCGACATCGCCTGCGGCGGGGCCAACGCCGCGCTCGGTCTGCCGGCGGTGACCGGCGGGGTCGCCGTGGGCGGGCCGGCCGATCTGACACTGCTCCGCTTCGACCGCGACTATGCCGCCCTGCCGGTCCGCGATCCGGGCTCATCGCTGCTGACGACGGGGACGCCGCGCCTCGTCGACACCGTGATGGTCGACGGCCGGGTCGTGATCACCGACGGGCGGTCGACGCGGATCGACGAGAAGGAGTTCACCGCCGAGCTGGCGGCGCTGGAGGTGTAGACCCCCTACCGCGCCCCCAACATCCGGGTCGGTCGCAGCCGCGTGGACGTCGGCAACCAGTCGTCGACCGCGCGGCGCAGGCTCATCAGCCCGGCCAGCACCAGCAGGCCCAACTGCCCCCAACCCACGATGACCGCCCCGTGCCAGAGGCCCGGGTAGTCGTAGAACAGGTCAAGCCCCACCGGGATGCACAGCACGTGCACCACCACGATGGTGAGGAAGAAGTTGCGGCAGTTGCGGCTGTGGTGAATCCAGGTTGCGCGCAGGAATATCCCTTCACCGATGAGCAGCACCGCCGAGATGACCAGCGCGATCACCGGCAGCACCACCGCATAGGTGTCGATCGAGTCCGCGGACGGCTGCCCCGCGGGCGCGGCGGCCGCATCGGACCGCAGCCGGTCCGCGAGCGCATCGCCGATCGACCCGAACTCGACGATGCCGTACAGCAGGCAGATCAGGCCGGCGAGGGCGGCGCCGAGCCAGACCGCCCGCGCCTGCCGGACGAGCTCGGCCGGCGGCTCCCCCGGATCGGCCTCCGGCCGGGGATAGAGCAGGGCCTCGTCGCGGTCCTGCGACCGGCGGGCGAGCTCGGCGAGGTCCTCCGCGTCGAGCTCGGCCTGCGTTGGGATGCGGTCGGGATTGTCCCCCTCGGGATCGTCCCCATCGGAATCGTCACGGTCGGCGTCGTCACGCTCACTCATGTGACCAGTGTCCCACGGCAGATCCGTGCGGCCGCGCAGGTCACGGGCGACCGGCGCGACCGACACGCCTGCTCAACTATTGAACTCGCTCAGGATGAAGTTTGTCGCCGGCAACAGGTGGAGCAGCATCGGCAGACCGTGGTTGACGATGAGCCCCGGGAAGATCGGCAAGGTCGCGTCCGTGGCGAGTCGCACGGTGGCGCCCTGTGCGCGCCAATCCCGGTAGAGTTGATGCACCTGGCTGTACGGGATGACGTCGTCGTTGATGTTGCCCGAGATCAGCACCGGGGCGTTCGGCTTGAGCCGGCCGATACGCTGATCCCCGACGACCTGGTCGCGCAGATGCGGGTAGCGGGCGACCACCGCCGACAACGGCGCGCCGGTGCGGGTCCACGCGTTGGTGCGCTGGAATCCGAACGACAGGATGCTGTCGCCAATGCACTGCGTCGACGTGCGACGCAGCGCCGCCTTGCCGGCCGCGTTGGTCTCCCGTTCGAGGATCGGACGGATTTCCGGGTACCGCGTGGCGAGACCGTTGATCGCGTACCCGATGGCCCCCGCGATCAGTGTGCCGTCGATCTGATCCATCACCTTGGTCAGGTCGGCCGGCGGGGCACCGGCGTAGGTCGCCTTGACGTTGAGGTCGGGCGCGTAGCTCGCGGCGAGTTCGGCCGCCGACGCGGCCGCGCCGCCGCCCTGCGAGTAGCCGGAAAAGGCGACCGGCGCGTCGTCGCGGGCCCCGGCGGCGCGCAGGCCCGCGCGGGCTGCGTCGAGCATGGCGTGACCGGACTCCACGCGGTTCACGTAGGTGTGGATGCCGGGCGTGCCCATGCCGATGTAGTCGGTGAGCACCACCCGCACCCCGTTGAGGAGATAGAGATACATCTCGAGCGCGGTGTAGTTGAGGGCGATGCTCGGCTTGGTCACGTCGATCGACATCGGGAAGCTCATGAGCTTGGACCCGGCGCATTGATCGCCCTGCCCGATCGTTCCCGGGCCGATGACGACGGTGGGACGTGGCCCCCGTCCGGTCCATGCCGCGGTCGGCTGGACCACCGTGCCGGTCACCGCGGTCGGCGAGCCGTCCTGCAGGGTCGAGGTGTACATGATGCGCTGGGCCGTGCCCGGCCACTGGTTGGGCACGCCGGGAATCTGCAGCAGCAGCGGCGACGGCTGCGTGCGGATCACCGAACCGGGCGTGCTGTCGAAGTGGGCGGGCGGCGTGTAAAAGCCGGCGGCCGACGCCGTGGGCGCGGCGACGGTGGCACCGGTACCGACGATCGCCGTGGCTGTCAGCACCGCCGCGATCCGGTGCGACCAGCGTCGCCGTCCTGAGGGAGTACCCGAGTTCCTTCTCATGAAAACGTAAGCTACCTCACGGTAGCTTCTGAATGTAACCCCGGTCGCGATTTCACTGTGCAATGATTGCAGCCACAATCTGGGCAAAGCGGCGCAAAGCCGTCACCTCGTCGTCGCTGCCGGCGACCACCCCGCGCCGATCACGACGACGCACGGCGGGCACGGTCCACTGCGGCCTCCCGAAGGTCGGGATGCGGGTGCTCGGGACCGGCTGCGGGACCTCGGTGCCCGACGGCTGAGCGCCGGCATCCCCGGACATCGCTACTTGCGCTTACGCGACAGATAGCGCGCGAGATCGTCGAAACTCCCATCGGTGTTGGCGAACTCGAGGACCGAACGCACGGAATCGAACCAGGCCCGCGAGCTCGGCCGGACCTGGGCGAGGGCGGCACTCATCTCCCGGGTGGTGACCGGCTGCACCTGCCCGCTCTCGATCGATCGGGCCATCGAGTGCTGGGTGGCCAGATTGCAGACGTGGGCGAGGTCGGCACCGGTGAATCCCTCGGTGCGGGCGGCGAAGTCACCGAGGTCCACCCCGACCACCGGGCGGTCGCGCAGATGAAATCCCAGGATGGACACGCGCGCCTCGTGATCGGGCGGGGTCACGAAGATCATGCGATCGAAGCGCCCGGGCCGCCGCAGTGCCACGTCGACGTCCCACGGATGGTTGGTCGCCCCCAGGATGTAGACGCCGTCGTTGTCGGAGGTACCCGAATCCATCTCGACGAGGAGCTGATTGACCACCGGTCGCAGCCCGCCCGCGTTCAACGCGGAACGCTTGTGCCCCAAGGCATCCAGCTCGTCGAAGAACACCACGCAGGGAGTATTGCGCCGGGCGGTGACAAAAATCGAGCGCAGTGCCTGCTCGGATTGCCCGAAGGTCGGGTGCAGCACGTCACTGATGCGGACGTTGTAGAACCGGGCCCCGAGCTCACCGGCAATCGCATCGGCGATGAACGACTTCCCGCAGCCCGGCGGGCCGTAGAGCAGCAGTCCGCCCCGCGCGGACGTCCGGTACGCGCGCGCCAACGCGGGATTGCGCAGCGGGCCGAACAATGTCAGTTCCAGCTGCCGCTTGACCTCCTGCATCCCGCCGACGTCGTGCAGCGTCGTCACCGACAGATCCAGGACCCCGGTGTCGGCCTCGTCGAGCGGCCGACCCGGATTGTCGCGGCGCATCGCGCCGCCGTCGGCGTAGGGGTCGCGCCCGAGCTGCGACTCGGCCGCCGACCAGTCGAACCCGGTCGCCGGGTCCGGTGCCGACACGAACGGCCGCCGCGGCGTCGGGTGCCGGCCGGCCGCCGACGCGACCCCGTCGGTGGCACGACGCAGCATCTCCAGCAGTCGCGGCTCACCCGGCAACTGCCCCAGCCCGGTACCGCACTCGGTGAGCGCCTCGGCGAATCGGGCCCGCTCGATCAGCAACTCGATCAGGTGCAGACGCAGATCCAGCACCTGCGGCTGTGCGGCCACCGCCGCGGCGAGTGCGGCGATCACCGGATCCAGCTCGGTCATCGTCCTCCCCCTCCGCACCGCTGCTCAGACAAGCAGTTCGGCAATCTGGATCGTGTTGAGTGCCGCACCTTTGCGCAGGTTGTCCCCGGAGACGAACAGTGCCAGGCCCCGACCGTCCGGGACCCCGGGGTCGGTGCGGATACGCCCGACCAGCGAATCGTCGGAGCCCGCCGCGGCCAGTGGTGTCGGCACCTCGGCCAGCGCCACCCCGGCGGCCCCCGCGAGGATCTCGGTGGCCTGCGCGGGCGAGAGCGGTTGGGCGAACTCGGCATTGATCGACAGCGAGTGACCGGTGAACACCGGCACCCGCACGCACGTGCCGCTGACCAGCAGATCCGGCAGCCCGAGGATCTTGCGGGACTCGTTGCGCAGCTTCTGATCCTCGTCGGTCTCACCCGACCCGTCGTCGACGAGCGCACCCGCCAGGGCGATCACATCGAAGGCGATCGGCGCCACGTACTTCTCGGGCGCGGGGAAATCGACCGCCGAACCGTCGTAGACGAGTTTCTCGACGTCGTCGATGACCGCCCGGGCCTGCGAGGCCAGCTCGGCCACCCCGGCCAGGCCGCTGCCCGAGACCGCCTGATACGACGAGATGATCAGCCGTTGCAGGCCCGCCGCGTCATGAAGCGGTTTGAGCACCGGCATGGCGGCCATCGTGGTGCAGTTCGGGTTGGCAATGATGCCCTTGGGCGGATGGTGCGCGAGTTGCCCGTTGACCTCGGAAACCACCAGTGGCACATCGGGATCCTTGCGCCAGGCCGACGAGTTGTCGATCACGGTGACGCCGGCCGCGGCAAAGCGCGGTGCCTGCACGCGCGACATCGTGGCACCGGCCGAGAACAGCGCGATGTCGAGTCCGGACGGATCCGCGGTCTCGGTGTCCTCGACGACGATCTCCCCGTCCCCCCACGGCAGTCGCTTGCCCGCCGAGCGGGCGGAGGCGAAGAACCGCACCTCGTCGGCCGGGAACTTGCGCTCGGCCAGCAGCGTCCGCATGACACCACCGACCTGCCCGGTCGCGCCGACGACTCCGATCTTGACCATTACCTCTCCCGTCGCTGTACTCGCCCCGTCATGTCCCTATCGTCCGGTTCCCGCGTAGACGACCGCTTCCTCGTCGCCACCGAGATCGAAGGCCTCGTGCAGGGCGCGCACGGCGTCGTCGAGCTCGGTGTCACGGCACAGCACCGAGATCCGGATCTCGGAGGTCGAGATGAGTTCGATGTTGACCCCGACGCCCGCGAGCGCCTCGCAGAAGGTGGCGGTCACGCCGGGATGGCTCTTCATGCCGGCCCCGACGAGCGACACCTTGCCGATGTGGTCGTCGTAGAGCAGATCGGCGAAGCCGATCTCGTCGCGCAATGTCGTCAGCTGCTCCACCGCCACCGGACCCGATTCCCGCGGCAGGGTGAAGGTGATGTCGGTTTTGCCGGTGTCGACCTTGGAGATGTTCTGGAGCACCATGTCGATGTTGATCTCGGCGTCGGCGACGGCCCGGAACACCTTGGCCGCCGATCCCGGCTTGTCCTCGAGCCCCACGACGGTGATCTTGGCCTCGCTGCGGTCGTGTGCGACACCGGTCAGAATCGCTTCTTCCACGGGAATGTCCTCCATCGAACCGGTCACCATGGTGCCGGGCTTGGTCGAGTACGACGAGCGCACGTGAACGGGAACGTTGTATCGGCGGGCATATTCCACGCACCGCAGCATCAGGACCTTGGCGCCACAGGCGGCCATCTCGAGCATCTCCTCGAACGAGACGGTCTCCAGGCGCCGGGCATCGGAGACGATGCGCGGGTCGGCGGTGTAGACGCCGTCGACGTCGGTGTAGATCTCGCAGACATCGGCGTGCAGGGCCGCCGCGAGGGCGACGGCGGTGGTGTCGGAGCCACCGCGGCCCAGCGTGGTGATGTCCTTGGTGTCCTGGGAAACACCCTGGAATCCGGCGACGAGCACCACCTTGCCCTCGTCGAGCGCGGCGCGCACCCGGCCCGGGGTGACGTCGATGATCTTGGCCTTGCCGTGGCTGCTGGTGGTGATGACCCCGGCCTGCGAGCCGGTGAACGACTGCGCGTGCGCGCCCAGCGAGCTGATCGCCATCGCCACGAGGGCGTTGGAGATCCGCTCCCCCGAGGTCAGCAGCATGTCCATCTCACGCGGCGGCGGCGCCGGATTGACCTGCTGGGCCAGCTCGAGCAGCTCGTCGGTGGTGTCGCCCATCGCCGAGACGACCACGACAACGTCATTGCCCTGCTTGCGGGTTTCGACGATGCGCTCGGCGACACGACGGATTCGCTCGGCCGAGGCGACCGAGGACCCGCCATACTTCTGCACCACGAGTGCCACGTCGGCTGCCCTCCTACCAGGTGTGTCCGGACGATATTCGGTCCCCGGCAACCTTACCGGCGACCATCGCCGGGGACGGCATCTGGGCCCACTGCGCCCGGGCGGCCCGGCGCGGCCCGTCCCGTCGTTCCGGCACCGCCGGGATCACCGCCGCCACAGCACGCTCGCCTACCATCGCTGGGGTGTCCACCCCCGGCGTGACGACCCGACGATCCGAGCAGGCCCACCCGATCCGCCCCGTGCGCCCGGACCGCGTGGCGCCGGCCGTGCGGGCCCGCCTCGCGGCCATCGACCTCGGGCCGTGGCTCGCGCCGGTCGTGGTGTACCTCGCGATCCGCGCCGTCGGTGTTCTCGTCCTCGTCCGGTTCGATGTGCTGCACGGGTTCACCCTGGGTGATTCGCTGTCGGCGTGGGATGGCGAGTGGATGCTCGCGATCGCCGAGCATGGCTATGCCGGGGTCCCCGTCGAGTTGACCGACGCGCAGGGCATCCACACCGCCGACACCGCCTATGCCTTCTTCCCCGGCTATCCGTACGCGGTCGGGTGGCTGGCCCGGCTCCCGCTCGTCTCCCCGTTTGCCGCGGCGATCGGGTTCAACCTCGTGCTCGGGTGCCTCGCCGCGGTCGGCACCGCGCGGCTCGGCGAACAGTGCGCCCGGCTGATGGCGACCCGGTCCTCCGAGCCGCTCGCCGACGGCGCCGACCACCGGACCGGTCTCGTCCTCGTCGCGATCTTCGCCGCCACCCCGATGTCGATCGTGTTGACCATGGCCTACACGGAGGCCCTGTTCTGTGCGTTGAGTGTGTGGGCACTGGTCGGGGTGCTGCGGCAGCGCTGGATCCTGGCCGGCGGGTGCGCGGCGCTGGTGGGTATGGTCCGGCCGACCGCAATCGTCGTGATCGGCATCGTCGTCGTGGCCGCGGTGCTGCATCTGGTGGCCGCGGCACGGTCGGCGACCACCCGGGCCTGGCTCAAGGACTGGGCGTGGGCCGCGATCATGGTCAGTCCGCTCGGCTACCTCGGCTATCTGTCGGTGGTGTGGGCCCACACCGGATCCCCGACCGGGTGGTTCACCATCCAGACCCAGGGCTGGGACACCGAGTTCGACGGGGGCGCGGCGGCCTTCGACTTCGTCAACAGCATGCTGGTGAACTCCGGCGAGGTCGCGCCGGTGGTCACGTCATGGATGATCGTCGGCACCCTCGTCCTGATCGGTGTCGCGGCGTGGGCGCGGGTTCCCTGGCCGGTCTTCGGCTACGGGACGCTGGTGGTCGCGTCGGTCGTGCTCTCGAGCGGGCTGATGATGAGCCGACCCCGATTGCTGCTCCCGGCGTTCGTGCTGCTCCTGCCCCTGGCGGTGCTTCTCGCCCGCGCCCGCCCGGCCGCTGCGGTCGCCGCGCTGACCCCGATCATCATCGGCAGCGCATGGTACGGCGCCCACATGCTCACGGTGTATCCGCACGCGATCTGAGATCAGGGACAAGCACCGACCGGATGAAGGCCCGCTGTCGGAGGCGACGCCGACCATCGAGGACCGCCAGCAGGCGATCGGGAGTCGTCCATCGCGACTGCACGGCATCGGAAAGGCAGGCGACCACACGCATCGGCGTCACTGAATTCTGCCGCGACGTCGATCACGGCGTCCTCGACGCGGACTAGCGGCGGCGGAACAGCAGCAACTCATCAATCGTGCCGACCCGCGGCCCGGAGTTCCGCCCGCACCGTGTCGGCCTCGTGCGGCCGGAAGCGGCGCAGCTGCATCGCGAGCACTGCGTCGACTCCGTCGTCGGTGGCGCCGAGCAGTTCCGTCAGTGCGGCGCGGGCTGCGGCATCGTCGTCGATCCGGGTCAGCACATCCAGGACCTCGCGCGGTCGGTCAAGCGCGGCGACGAGCGCCGAGAGGATCTCCACGCGAGCCCGGCCGATCTCGTGCGGCCCGCCGGTTTCGTCGGCGACGATCGGTCCCTCCCACCGAAAGAGCTCGTCGGGCAATGTGTCATGGTCGGCGAGACCGGTCACCTCCAGAACGCCGGCCGTCGACGGCGCCGACATGCGCACGATCAACCCGGTCGCGTCATCGATCCAGATCTCGCCGGTGTCCCCCGACGGCCCCGCCAGTATCGTCGACCACGCCGGCCGGCCCTGCGGGTCCACCCGCTGCGGTGCCCGCGCCACCACCAGACCCGCAGCCATGCCCCGCAACAGCGACGAATCCCCCAGCAGCTCAAGCGGACTCACCGGTGTCCCGAAGGTGGCGACGCGGAGATCACCGCCGAGCGCCCGCATCTCGCCGTCGCGCCGCAGCAGTGGTTTCTGTCCCGCCGCGCACAGATAGATCACCTCTCCGACGTGCTCGATCCGCCACCGCCCGCCGGGCCCGTGCCAGAACCCGAACTCCTCGACGGGTTCGGTGATCCGTAGGACACCCGACACCCACACGACCTCGGCCGCAGCATTGCGCCCGACCAGTTCCACCCATGACGGTTCGCCCATGTGTGCCGACCCTACCCACCAACCCCGGTGCCATTTCCCGCATCGTGCCCGGCGAAGATCGCGGACCGATCCTGTCCGCAATTGCCCATAGCGTGGGTCTCACCGAACACCACACCACGAGGAGCCACCATGACCGTCATCTCCGAACAGCCCGCGTCGCCGACGCCGACGCCACCGGAAATCGATTCTTCCGCAGCATCTCTCGTCGCCGATCCGCAGCCGACCGGCACCGGCCGGGCACGCACGATCGCACTGATCTGCCTGCTCGTCGCATCGTTCATGGAACTCATGGACGCCACCGTCGTGAACGTCGCGCTGCGGACGATCGAGGTGGACCTGTCCACCTCGGCCACCACCGGGCAGTGGATCGTGGCCGGCTATCCGCTCGCCTACGCCGTCGCGCTCATCGTGGGTGCGCGGCTCGGCGACCGCTTCGGGCGGCGACGGCTGTTCATCATCGGCCTGATCGGATTCGGCATGGCATCGCTGGCCTGCGGCCTGGCCGCCGACGCCGCACAGCTCGTCGGTTTCCGCGTGATCCAGGGCACCGCGGCCGCCGTCATGGTTCCGCAGGTCCTCACCAGCATCCAGGTGCTGTATCCGCCCGCCGAACGCGGCAAGGCGATGGGCCTGTTCACCTCGGTCATCGGTCTGGCCGCAGTCAGCGGACCGGTGCTCGGCGCGGTGATCGCCTCCGGCGACTGGTTCGGGCTGTCGTGGCGGCCGATCTTCCTCATCAACGTGCCGATCGCGGTCATCGCCGTCATCTGCGCGCTGGCCTTCATCCCCGAGACGCAGGCCAGCCACCCCGCACCCCTCACCACCGGCACCGCCGCCCTGCTCGGCGGATCACTGGCCGCGATCATGCTGCCGATCACCCTCGGCCCCGAGAATGACTGGCCCGCCTGGGGATTCGTTGCCATTGCCGCGGGAGTCGGCGGCCTGGTGATCTTCGCCCGCCGTCAGGTCACCGCCGCCCGCGCCGGCATGGAGCCGATGGTGCCGCCGCAGCTCTTCGCGACGCGCTCGTTCACCACCGGGATCCTGACCTTTGCCGCACTGACCGTTCCGACCGGTGGCTACTTCCTCGTCCAATCCCTGTACGTCCAGACCGCGCTGGGCTGGTCGGTGCTGCACGCCGGCCTCATGTGGATTCCGTTCTCGCTGGCGGTGCCGGTGGCCGCAGGCCTGTCGGCGACGCTGCTCGCGCCCCGTGTCGGCCGGCTCGTCCTGCCGGCCGGGGCCACGGTCTTCGGCGCCGGCATGATCGCGATGTGGTTCGCCGCGTCGTCGGCCCACCCGGGATGGTGGTTTGTGCCGGCACTGACCATCAGCGGTCTCGGCTTCGGGCTGATTGTCGGGTCCGCGGGACTCCTCGTCCTCCACGACGTTCCCGTCGCCCTCGCCGGTGCGGCCTCCGGCATGTTCAACACCGTCCAGGCCCTCTCGGTGGCGCTCGGCGCCGCGATCATCGGCACCGCCTACACGACGATCAGGACCGCCGACGGCCTCCATTCCGGTTACCGGACCGCCCTCGTCGTCATGATCGCACTGCTGGCCGCGGGTGCAGTCCTCGCCGGGTCGATGCCGCGACGGTAGGAGCCCGCCGATCACCGACCCGCGGCCGCTGCCGCAAACCCGGCACACAGATATTCGACGCCGGCATCGAGCAGCGACCGCGGGTCCATCAGCGATCGCGGATCAAGCGCTGCGCTCGCCCCGGCACCCCCCGTCGCTGCGCTCGCCCCGGCATCCCCCGTCGCTGCGCTCGCCCCGGCATCCCCCGTCGCACGCCCGGCCAGCGCCGCAAGAACCGGCAGGTGGGACAGGTCTGCGGCCACCCGGCCCGCCACGATATCGGCAAGGCCGCCCGCGAGATCGGTGGCCGACCCCGCCCCCAGGACCTCGTCGGCGACGGCCTCCAGCGCGATCCCGTCGACATAGCTCCACACCATCAGACCCATCCGGGTGGCGGTCACGGCGTCGACGCCGAGCTCGGTGAAGCCCTCGGCCAACCAATTCAGGCCGGCGAGCGTGTCGGCACCCCACGCGTAGCGCGGCGCCGCATAGGCCAGCACCACCCACGGATGCTGCAGATAGAGACCCCAGTCGATGTCCACGGCGATCGCGACCCGCTCACGCCACGGCGGGGCCGAGTCGACGGGGTAGGGAAAGCGCCGTCCGATCTCGTCGGCCATCGCACGGAGCAACGCGTCCTTGTCGGCCACGTGCCGGTACAGCGACATGACGCCGACGCCGATCGTGTCGGCGATCCGACGCATGGAGACCGCGTCGAGGCCGTCACTGTCGGCGAGGTCGATGGCCGTGGCGACGATCACCGGCACGGTCAACCGTGTTCCCTGCTGCGCCACCGGCGCTCAACTCCCGTCCGTCACCCGTGAACAACTCACTTGCGTACAGCGTACTCAGGTCCGTACCGTCAGTGGTGGCGTACAACGTACGCATCCGATCCGCAACTCGAACCCTCACGGGAGTCCACCATGTCCACCACCTGCATCAACGAGACCACTGCGCACGGGCAATCCCCGGGTGCCGGTCCCCGCGCATGGTGGGGACTCGCGGTCCTGACCCTGCCGGTCCTGCTCGTGTCGATGGACTTCTCGGTGCTCTATCTCGCGATCCCGGCGATCACCGACGCCCTCGATCCCAGCGCGGCCCAACAGCTGTGGATCCTCGACATCTACGGCTTCCTGATCGCCGGCCTGCTCATCACCATGGGCAACCTCGGCGACCGGATCGGCCGGCGGCGCATCCTGCTCGCGGGCGCCGCCCTGTTCGGGCTCGCGTCGGTCGTGGCGGCCTTCGCCCCGAACGCCGCCCTGTTGATTGCCGCACGCGCCGTCATGGGTATCGGCGGGGCCACCCTGATGCCCTCGAGCCTGTCGCTGATCGCGAACATGTTCCCTGCCGCGCGCGAGCGCGCCCGGGCCATCGGCGTGTGGACGGCCGCGTTCGCCGGCGGCTCGGCACTCGGCCCCGTGGTGGGCGGCATTCTGCTGCACCACTTCTGGTGGGGCGTGGTGTTCCTGATCAACGTGCCTGTCCTCGCGGTGCTGTTCCTCGTCGCCCCGCGCCTGGTCCCCGAGTATCGGGCGCCGGCCTCGCATGACCCCTTCGACGTCCTCGGCGTCGTGTTGTCGCTGCTCGCGATCCTGCCCATCGTCTACGCGATCAAGACGATGGCCGCCGACGGCGCCGACCTGCCGATCGCGGCCATCGGCCTGTTCGGCGTCGCCATGTGCGCCGCTTTCATCGCACAGCAGCGCAACAGCCGCGCGCCACTGCTCGATCTCCGACTCTTCGGCAACGCGCGGTTCACCATCGCCGTCGTCACCGCCATGGTGGGGATGATGTCGTTGGGCGGTCTGTCCTATCTCACCGGCCTCTACCTGCAGTCGGTACTGGAATACGACGTTCTGGCCGCAGCACTCGCGGGGCTGCCGATGGCACTGGCCGTGGCGGTCTTCTCCATCGGCTCCGGCCGCGTGGCAGCGGTCTTCGGTATGCGTGCGGCATTCATCGGATCGGTGGTGTTCGCCGCGATCGGCAACCTCGCACTCCTGTCGCTGGGCAACCAGGGACCGCTCTGGCTGTATCTGGTCGCGACGTCGATCGCCGGGATCGGCTACGGGGTGCAGTTCTCCCTCGTCTCCGACATCGTCGTCGGATCCGTGCCACCCGAGCGTTCGGGTGCGGCATCGGGGATCTCGGAAACCTGTTTCGAGCTGGGTACCGCCCTGGGCCTGGCACTTCTCGGCTCGCTGGCGACCCTGGTGTTCCGCAACGGGGGCGACGGCCACGATCTGGGCGAAACCTTGGGCGAGACATTGCATCGCGCCGGCGAGCTGGGCCCCGCCGGGGACGCATTGGCCGCCGCCGCGCGCAGTGCCTTCGTCGACGGGATGCACGCGGCCGCGTTCACCGGCACGATCCTGCTGGGCGTGCTGGCGGCCGTGATGGTCGCCATGCTCGGCCCGGAGAAGACCGGCGAGGGTGCGCAGGCCTGACGGCAGTCGCGGCCCGACGACGAAGAGCGGGGTATCAAGGCGCAGGCACCGCGCGGACGGAGTCCGCGCCAAAAACACCGTGCCAAAGCCGGCCCCGCGATACAGGAGGAGGGCCGCAACTGCCCCCGCCAAGCGCGAACTCTCGAATCAGAGCAACAAGGGCAGTCGCGGACCGACGACGAAGAGCGGGGTATCAAGGCGCAGGCACCGCGCGGACGGAGTCCGCG
>JASGFO010000099.1:0-13355 GCA_047605505.1 Gordonia sp. (in: high G+C Gram-positive bacteria)
AGTACCTCGGCGAGACGGTGCAGGTGATCCCGCACATCACCGACGAGCTCAAGTCCCGGGTGCTCGCGATGCGCGCGGCCGGCGACGACGGCAAGACCCCCGACGTGGTCATCACCGAGATCGGCGGCACCGTCGGCGACATCGAGTCGTTGCCGTTCATCGAGGCCGCCCGGCAGATCCGTCACGACGTCGGCCGGGACAACGCGTTCTTCCTGCACGTCTCGCTGGTGCCCTATCTGGCCCCGTCGGGTGAGCTCAAGACCAAGCCGACCCAGCACTCGGTGGCCGCGCTGCGCAGTGTCGGCATCCAGCCCGATGCGCTGATCCTGCGCTGTGACCGCGAGGTCCCCGAGTCGCTGAAGAAGAAGATCGCGCTGATGTGCGACGTCGACGTCGAAGGCGTCATCTCGACCCCTGACGCGCCCTCGATCTACGACATCCCCAAGGTGTTGCACTCCGAGCAGCTCGACGCCTACGTGGTGCGGCGGCTCGGACTGCCGTTCCGCGACGTGGACTGGACCGAATGGGGTGAGCTGCTCAACCGGGTGCACGAACCGCGCGAGACCGTGCGGGTGGCGCTGGTGGGCAAGTACGTCGACCTGCCTGACGCGTATCTGTCGGTGACCGAGGCGATCCGGGCCGGCGGATTCGCGTCGTACGCCCGCACCGAGATCAAGTGGGTGCCCTCGGACGAGTGCGCGAGCGCGGCCGGCGCGCAGACGGCGCTCGGCGACGTCGACGCCATCCTGGTGCCCGGCGGCTTCGGGATCCGCGGCATCGAGGGCAAACTCGGCGCGATCAGCTACGCGCGCCGCCGCGGCGTCCCGTTGCTCGGGCTGTGCCTGGGGCTGCAGTGCATCGTCATCGAGGCCGCCCGGTCGGTGGGGCTGGCCGAGGCCAGCTCCGACGAGTTCGATCCCGCCACCCCGCACCCGGTGATCTCGACGATGGCCGACCAGGAGCGGGCGGTCTCCGGGGACGCCGACCTGGGCGGCACGATGCGCCTCGGCGCCTACCCGGCCACCCTGGTGCCCGGCTCGGTGGTCGCGACCGCCTACGGGACCACGTCGGTGTCCGAGCGGCACCGCCACCGCTACGAGGTCAACAACGCCTACCGGGAGCAGATCGCCGAGTCGGGGCTGGTGTTCTCTGGGACCTCGCCGGACGGACATCTCGTCGAATTCGTCGAGTACCCGCCGACGCTGCACCCGTTCCTGGTGGGCACCCAGGCCCATCCCGAACTCAAGAGCCGACCGACCCGGCCCCATCCGCTGTTCCGTGCCTTCATCGAGGCGGCACTGAGATACAAGGCGGCCGAACGGCTTCCCGTCGACCTCGGACAGTACGATGCGGCCGGCACGGTCGCCGCGGAGCCGGTGGGGGGCGACGTCGATTGACCGGCGCAGATCCGGCCGTCACCGGTGCCCACGACTTCGCGGTCCGGGGCTCGCAGACCATCTACAGCGGCGCGATCCTCGCGCTGCGGATCGATGACGTCGCGATGCCCGGCGGGCGGGTGGCCACGCGGGAGGTGGTCGAGCACTTCGGTGCCGTCGGCATCGTGGCCGCCGACCCGCAGGGCCGGATCGCGATGGTCCGGCAGTACCGGCATCCATTGGGCCGCCGGCTCCTCGAACTCCCCGCCGGACTGCTCGACCACGCCGACGAGGACCCCCTCGCCGCCGCTCGCCGGGAACTCGCCGAGGAGACCGATCTGGCGGCCGACCGCTGGCGCGTGCTCGCCGACCTCGCGCTCTCGCCCGGGTTCACCGACGAGGCGCTGCGGCTGTACCTGGCCGAGGATCTCGCCGATCTCGCCGCGGCCGAACGCACCGACGAGGAAGCTGAC
The DNA here is from genome assembly GCA_047605505.1 of Gordonia sp. (in: high G+C Gram-positive bacteria). Classification (GTDB taxonomy): domain Bacteria; phylum Actinomycetota; class Actinomycetes; order Mycobacteriales; family Mycobacteriaceae; genus Gordonia. The sequence continues at coordinate 1,850 of JASGFO010000099.1, forward strand.
ATGTCGGTGGAATGGGTGGCGCTCGACGCCGCGGTGGCCGCGGTGTTGGCCGTTGTGTTCGTCAACGCGACGGCCGTCGCCGGGGTGCTCGCCGCCGCAGCCGCCCGGCGGGGCGAGCTGCCGTTGCGTCCGGTCGCGGCACCCTGGCCCGACCGTCCGACGGCGTTCGCCCGTCGCCGATTCCGACAGTGAGCCTGCGGTGGCGGCCGAGACGACCATCGACGAGGCAATCACGCGTTACCTCGATCACCTCACCGTCGAACGCGGTGCTGCGGCGAACACGCTGACCTCCTACGGCCGTGACCTCCAACGGTATCGGCAATATCTGGACGACCGGTCGATCGGCCTGCTCGCCGAGATCGCCGAGGCCGACATCCGCGAGTTCCTGGTGGCCTTGCGCCGGGGCGACCCCGAGCGGGGACACGAGCCGCTCGGCGACAGTTCGGTGGCGCGAACCCTGGTGGCCACCAGAGGATTCCACAAGTTCGCGGCCGCCGAGGGCCTGACCGAGACCGACGTCGCCCGCGGGGTCCGGCCACCCGCGCCGGCACGGCGGCTGCCCAAAGCGCTGTCGGTGTCCGATGTGGTCGCGATCCTCGAGGCCGCCTCGGCGGGCGATCATCCCCGCGCCCTGCGAGACCGGGCGCTGCTGGAACTGCTCTACAGTTGCGGGGCCCGGATCTCCGAGGCCACCGGCCTTGACATCGACGACCTCGACACCGGGGCCGAGACCGGTGCGGTCCTGCTGCGTGGCAAGGGCGGCAAGGAGCGGGCCGTGCCCTTGGGCGGTCCCGCGGTCGCGGCCCTCGACGCCTATCTCGTCCGGGGCCGGCCCAGCCTGCTCGCCCGCAGCACACCCGCGCTGTTTCTCAACGCCCGGGGCGGCCGGCTGACCCGGCAGGGTGCCTGGCAGGTGCTCGCCGCCGCGGCCGACCGCGCCGGACTGCAGCAGTCGGTGTCGCCGCACACGCTGCGGCACAGCTTCGCCACGCACCTGCTCGACGGCGGCGCCGACGTGCGTGTGGTGCAGGAACTGCTCGGACATGCCTCGGTGACGACGACCCAGATCTACACGCTGGTCACCGTCAACACGATGCGGGAGGTCTATGCGACCGCGCATCCCCGGGCCTGATCGACCGGCTGCGGTGGCCGGCACGGCGCGGCGACACCCGCGGCCACGGGGACGGTCGTTGCCGCGGATCCGGCAACGACAACTAGGCTGATTGGACAGGACCGACCACGATGGGAAGGGGAGCCGCGGCATGAGTGTGTCGGCAGGACAGTCAGGCGCCCCCGCCGACGATCCATACCGGCTTGTGGTGCCGGCCGGTCCGGCGTCGGACGCCGAACGGGCCGCGGCGCCCGCCGTGACGCCGGCCGAGATCGGACCGACCGGACGCCCCTACCGTCCGGTGCCCGAGCCGGCGCGGCTGGACAAGCACGGTCCGGCGACGGTGATCGCGGTCTGCAACCAGAAGGGCGGGGTCGGCAAGACCACCTCGACGATCAATCTCGGTGCCGCGCTGGCCGAGTACGGCCGTCGGGTCCTCCTCGTCGACCTCGACCCGCAGGGCGCGTTGTCGGCGGGGCTCGGGGTGCCCCACAACGAGCTCGACGAGACCGTCTACAACCTGCTGGTGCCGCCGCACGCGGGAACCGACGACGTGCTCACCCGCACGCGCGTCGAGGGCATGGACCTGCTGCCCAGCAACATCGATCTGTCGGCGGCCGAGATCCAGCTGGTCAGCGAGGTCGGGCGGGAACAGGCGCTGGCCCGGGCGCTGCACCCGGTGCTCGACCGCTACGACGTGGTGCTGATCGATTGTCAGCCCTCGCTGGGGCTGCTCACGGTGAACGCATTGGCCTGTGCCGACACCGTCCTGATCCCGATGGAATGCGAGTACTTCTCGCTGCGCGGCCTGGCCCTGCTGACCGACACGATCGAGAAGGTGCACGACCGTCTCAATTTCCGGTTGGAGGTCGGCGGCATCCTGGTGACGATGTTCGACGCCCGCACGCTGCATTCGCGGGAGGTGATGGCACGCGTCGTCGAGGTCTTCGGCGACAAGGTCTTCGACTCCGTCATCGCCCGCACCGTCCGTTTCCCCGAGACCAGCGTGGCCGGCGAGCCGATCACCTCCTGGGCGCCCAAATCGGCAGGTGCGCGGGCCTATCGGGCACTGGCCCGCGAGGTCATCGCCCGCATGATCAAGCAGGCATGAGCGCGGCCGCCTCGTCGGCGGAGGCGGGCCGGTACGGTGTGGCCGGGACCCCGGCTACCCAGCCGGTGCCCTTTCAGGTCCGGCTGGCCAACTTCACCGGACCGTTCGATCTGCTGCTGGATCTGATCAGCCGGCACCGGCTCGATGTCACCGAGGTGGCGTTGCATGAGGTCACCGACGATTTCATCGCCTACACCCGGCAGTTGGGCCCGGAGCTGGGGTTGGACCAGACCACCGAATTCCTGGTGATCGCCGCCACCCTGCTGGATCTGAAGGCGGCCCGACTGCTGCCGGCCGGCGAGGTCGACGATCCCGAGGACCTCGCGCTGCTGGAGGCCCGTGACCTGCTGTTCGCGCGGCTGTTGCAATATCGGGCGTACAAGCAGGTGGCGGCGCTGTTCGCCGAACTCGAGGCCGCTGCCCTGCGCCGCTACCCGCGGGCCGTCGCGCTGGAGGAGCGCTACGCCGGCCTGATGCCCGAGGTGCGCCTCGGCGTCGATCCGCACGCATTCGCCGAAGTTGCCGCGGCGGCCCTGCGGCCGCGGCCGATCCCGTCGGTCGGGCTCGATCACCTCCACGATGTGCACCAGGTGTCGGTGCCCGCCCAGGCGCGCCGGATGGCCGATCTGCTGGCGGCGGCCGACGGCGCCTGGCTCGGCTTCGCCGATCTCGTTGCCGACTGCACGAGTGCCCTCGAGGTGGTCGGCAGCTTCCTGGGGCTGCTCGAGCTCTACCGCGAACAGGCGATCACCTTCTCCCAGCCCGAGGCGCTGGGGGAGCTGCGGGTCAGCTGGAGCGGGGAGCGCGCCCGCGACGAGATGAGCTTCGCAGGGGCGGAGGACTACGGATGACCGAATCCGACCCACCGCGAGACCCGGCCCGCACCACACCCGACGGCGAGGCATCCGGGTTGCCCGACCACGAGCTGCGCTCGGCGCTGGAGGCGATCCTGCTCGTCGTCGACTCGCCGGTGTCGGCGACCGAGCTCGCGACCGCGACCGGGACGGATGCGGGTCGCGTCGCGGAGATGCTCGCCGGGATCGCCGCCGAGTTCACCGCGGCCCGCAGCGGGATCGATCTGCGCTTCGTCGGCGACGGTTGGCGCTTCTACACCCGCGCCGACTACGCGCCCTACGTCGAGCGGCTACTGCTGGATGGAGCGCGCAGCAAACTCACCCGGGCGGCCCTCGAGACGCTTGCGGTGATCGCCTACCGGCAGCCGGTGACCCGTGCCCGGGTCGGCGCCATCCGCGGCGTCAATGTCGACGGGGTGATCCGCACGCTCGTCGCGCGGGGGCTGATCAGCGAGGTCGGCACCGACCCGCACACCGGTGGCCTCACCTACGCCACCACCGAGATGTTCCTGGAGCGGCTCGGCCTGGCATCACTGCAGGACCTGCCCGATCTGGCGCCGCTGCTGCCCGACGTCGACGTCATCGACGACCTCGACGAGGAGCTCAACGCCGATCCCCGATTCGCCAAACTGGCGGGTCAGCAGTCAGACTCGGTGCACGGCTCCGTCGACGGGGCCGATCCCCATGACACCGACCCACAGGACTGACGACGATGGCAACCGCTGGCCGAGATGGCTCACCGGGACCCCGCAAGCGCGGCAGCAAGGCTGCCGGCGGGCCGCGCTCGGCACACACGACATCCGGCGGAAAGAAGGGGGCCGGTGCGCCGCGCACCCGCAAACCCCACCGCAAAGGCGCCAAACCCGACGCCGACGCCGGCCGGATCCGGCTGAACAACGCGCGTCCGGCGCGGCACCAGAATCCGGCCGAGCAGGCCGATCGAGCGGGATCCGCCGGTGAGGGCGCCGCCTACGTCGCCGGCGGGGTGCGTTTGCAGAAGGTGCTCGCGCAGGCCGGGGTGGCGTCGCGGCGCGGTGCCGAAGAGCTGATCGCGGCCGGACGGGTCGAGATCGACGGCGAGATCGTCACCGAGCAGGGGCTGCGCATTGACCCCGACACCGCGATCATCCGCGTCGACGGCGCCCGCGTCATCATCGACGAGACCCGCCAGTACCTTGCCCTGAACAAGCCGAAGGGTTGGCAGTCGACCATGTCCGACGATCAGGGGCGGCCCTGCATCGGGGACATCGTCGCCGAGCGGGTGATGTCGGGGCAACGGCTCTTCCACGTCGGGCGCCTCGACGCCGACACCGAGGGCCTGCTGCTGCTCACCAACGACGGGGAGCTCGCCCACCGGCTGATGCACCCTTCCTTCGAGGTCCCCAAGACCTACCTCGCCGAGGTACGCGGTGAGGTCCAGCGCACACTCGCCCGCACGCTCAAGGCCGGGGTGGAGCTCGACGACGGCCCGGTGGCCGTCGACAACTTCACGGTCCTCGGCGTACACCAAGGTGTTTCGCAGGTGCGCATCACTCTGCACGAAGGCCGCAACCGGATCGTGCGACGCCTGCTGGAGGCGGTCGGGCATCCGGTGGTCGCGTTGGTCCGCACGCATATCGGTGTGGTCGCGCTCGGCGAGCAACGTCCCGGAAGTCTCCGCGTCCTCGGCCGCGACGAGGTCGGCGGGCTCTACAAGGCGGTGGGACTGTGAGCACCGACCCCCCGATCACCGGGGTCATCGCCATCGACGGCCCGGCCGCGACCGGCAAGTCGACGCTCTCGAAGCTGCTGGCGGACAAGGTCGGCGCCCGTTACCTCGACACCGGTGCGATGTATCGGGCGGTCACCCTGGCGGTACTCGGTGCCGGTGTCGCCCTCGACGACGCCACCGCGATCGCCCGGGTCGTCGGTGATGCCAACGTCGAGTTGCGACGCGGCGCCGGCGGGGGATCGCAGGTGCTTCTCGACGGCGCCGACGTGACCGGGGCGATCCGGACCGAGGCAGTCACCGCGGCGGTCTCGGCGGTGTCGGCGATCCCCGCGGTCCGCACCAAGCTTGTGGCGCTGCAGCAACACCAGGCCCAGCGGGATCTTCTCGTGGTGGAGGGTCGCGACATCGGGACCGTCGTCTTCCCGGATGCGCTGGTCAAGGTGTTCCTGACCGCGTCGCCGCAGGTGCGGGCGGAGCGGCGGCACCGGCAGAATCTCGACGCCGGCCGCCCCAGCGACTACGACGAGGTGCTGGCCTCGGTCAACCGGCGCGATCACCTCGACTCCACCCGGGCCGTGTCACCCTTGCGGCCGGCGCAGGACGCGACCCTGGTGGACACCAGCGACATGACCCGGGAACAGGTCCTCGACCGACTCGTCGGTCTCACCCGCGAGATCATCGGAGGTGCCGCATGAGCATCGGCGGCCAGGAGACCGACGGCGCGGATGTCACCGCGCTTCCCGGGGACGGCACGTGGTCGGCGGAATCGGAGTGGGAGCTCGACGAGTTCGGCGATCTCGTCGAGTCCGGCGCCGGGGCGCGGGTGCCCGAGGTCGCCATTGTCGGCCGGCCCAATGTCGGCAAGTCCACGCTGGTCAACCGCATCCTGGGGCGACGCGAGGCCGTCGTCGAGGATGTCCCCGGGGTGACGCGGGATCGGGTCGCCTACCCGGCGTCGTGGTCGGGACGGCAGTTCACCGTCGTCGACACCGGCGGCTGGGAACCCGACGCGAAAGGCTTGCAGCAGGCGGTCGCCGCGCAGGCCGAGCGGGCGATGGGGGTCGCTGATCTGATCGTCGTCGTCGTCGACGCGACCGTCGGTGCGACCGCCACCGACGAAGCGGTGGCAAAGGTTTTGCGCCGCTCGACGACGCCGGTGGTGTTGGTGGCGAACAAGATCGACAGCGAACGACAGGAGGCCGAGGCGGCGTCGCTGTGGTCGCTGGGGCTGGGTGAGCCGTTCCCGGTGTCGGCGGCGCATGGTCGCGGTGCGGCCGACCTGCTCGACGTCATTCTCGCCAAACTGCCCGAGACGCCCCGTGCGGACGGCCCGGTGTTGGGTGGACCACGACGGGTCGCGCTGGTCGGCAAACCGAATGTCGGTAAGAGCTCGCTGCTCAACAAGCTCGCCGGGTCCGAGCGGTCGGTCGTCGACAACGTCGCGGGCACCACCGTGGACCCCGTCGACGAGCTGGTCGAGCTCGGTGGCAAGACCTGGCAGTTCATCGACACCGCGGGTTTGCGACGCAAGGTGCGCACCGCAAGCGGCCATGAGTACTACGCGTCGTTGCGCACGCGCGCGGCGCTCGATGCCGCCGAGGTCGCGATTCTGCTGATCGACGCGTCGCAGCCCATCACCGAGCAGGACCTGCGGGTGCTGACGATGATCATCGAGTCCGGGCGGGCACTGGTGATCGCGTTCAACAAGTGGGATCTGGTGGACGAGGACCGCCGCTACCAGCTCGACAAGGAGATCGATCGGGAACTGGCGCGGGTGCCCTGGGCGCGCCGGGTGAACATCTCGGCGATGACCGGCCGGGCCGTGCAGAAGCTGGTGCCTGCGCTGGAGTCGGCGTTGACGTCCTGGGATCGACGGATCTCCACCGGTCCGCTCAACTCCTGGCTCAAGGATGTGATTGCGGCCAACCCGCCACCGCTGCGGGGCGGTCGGCAGCCGCGGGTGATGTTCGCGACGCAGGCGGCGTCCCGGCCGCCGACGTTCGTCCTGTTCACCACGGGCTTCCTCGAGGCCGGTTATCGCCGCTTTCTCGAGCGGCGGCTGCGTGAGGAATTCGGCTTCGACGGGTCGCCGGTGCGGATCAACGTCCGGGTCCGCGACAAGCGGGAACAGCGGCGCCGACGGTAGACGTGGCCGCCCGATGTTGCTGTTTGCTCCGGAACCCGGAGCAAACAGCAACGTTTGCGGCGACGATATCGCCGTGACCAGGCGATTCGCGTGATCGACCGGCCTTCGGCTAGAGTTTTCAACGGCCCTGCGGGGCCAACGGGCTGTGGCGCAGTTTGGTAGCGCACTTGACTGGGGGTCAAGTGGTCGCAGGTTCAAATCCTGTCAGCCCGACCATAAATGTCCAGGTCAGAGGGCGAAATCTCTGCCCTGGCCTTTGTGGTTGGCGGGTCCGGTCGGACTGTTCGGCCGGTGGTGTTTGACGTGCTGCCGGCTCTCGGTGAGTTGGGTGTCTTCGGCCCCGGCGGTCTACGGTCCTATGTACAGGCAGAGCGGATCGCCATCACAATAGTTGTCGTCGCGGTCCGCTCAGCCTGTACTTGGTGCTCTCGCGGCGCGACGAGCGAGACCGGGGCAATGAACGAAGCGATGTGTTTCCGACCATGCTCTTGTAGCCTTGGCTCGTGCCCACGGGTCGGCTGCGAAGTGGGGGCGGTCACCCGGACCGGCTCGCCGATCGCGGGGCTCCCGAAACGTGGGGGGTGAACGATGTTTGACGTCGAACGGAACCCGTCGGTGATCGAGCTGGGGATCTTCGTGGCACAGGTGCCGGCCACGGTATGGCGGGCACTGACCGATCCGGAATCGCTGGCCCGATGGCTTTCTCCCACACGAGGTTTCGCCGCTGTTGTCGGCACCACGTTCATCGTCGAGGTCGCCGTGCCGCGCAAGCCGGCGGCGGAGATGTCGTGTCAGGTCGTCGCCGTCGACGATGAACGTCAACTCACCTACAGCTGGACCGATCTCCGCGGCGATCCGCCGCTGCGGTGGCTGATCGACTGGCAACTGCGCCCGCACGGCCGGGGGACGCGAATCCTCTTGCACATGAGCGGATTCGACATCAGTGATCGGCGCCAGAAGTTTGCCCGCAACGGAATTGAGCGGAGCTGGAACAACACGCTGTTGCCGAAGCTGGCCGACGAGGTGGATTGGCTGGGCGTCGAACCCTGGGACTGAGGTCGGCGGGCATCGCCCCCGGTGATCGCCAACGGCTCTTTCGGATCCCCCGACGCCGCCTGGGTGCCCGAGTAGCGTCGACGGCATGCGATACGGGATCTGTTTGCTGCCCGACATGCCGTGGCGCACCGCGAGGCCGCTGTGGGAACGTGCCGAGGAGATGGGTTTCGATCACGCGTGGACCTACGATCACCTCGTCTGGGGCGGTCTTCCCGATGCGCGCTGGTTCTCCTGCATCCCCACGTTGACCGCGGCCGCCATGGCGACGACGCGGATCGGCCTCGGGTCCTTCGTGATCTCACCGAACTTCCGGCATCCCGCGGCGTTGGCACGCGAGGTACAGACGCTGGTCGACATCTCCGACGGCCGTCTGCTGCTCGGCCTGGGCTCCGGCGGCAGCCCCGACGATCAGCTCCTCGGCGGCGAGAAGCTGACTCCCGGGCAACGGGTGGGCCGCTTCCAGGAGTTCGCGACACTGCTGCGCCGAACCCTGAGCGAGGACCACGTGAGCGTCGACGGCGACTGGTTCGCGATCAACGACATGCGGCTCGTCGGCGGATCCGTGCTGCCGCGCGTGCCATTGATCATCGCCGGCGACGGCCCACGCTCGGTGCGGTTCGCCGCCCGGCACGGCGACGCCTGGGTCACGACCGGCGGCTCCGGCGACACTCTGGACGAGTGGTTCACCCGGGTCGCGCACAACCGTGAGGTCTACGAACAGACCCGCGCCGACGCGGGCCACGCGTCGACACCCGACACCTACCTCAGCATCAACGCGGCACCGGGCAATCCGCTCGAGAGCATCGGACGATTCGACGAGATCTCCTCGCGCGCCGCCGGACTCGGCTTCACCGACCTGATCGTGCACTGGCCGCGGGTCGCCGAGCCCTACCGTGGCGACGTCGCCGTCCTCGACGCGCTCGCGGCCCGCGGCCTGGCCGCCCGCTGACCTCCCAACCATTCGCGAGAACAGGAGAGACACCGACCATGACCGCACCGTTGATCGTCACCACCTCCGGTCACGTCCAGACCTGGACCATCGACAGACAGGACGTCGGCAATGCGATCACCGGCCTTGACGTCATCGAGGCCTTCGAGGCCGCCGTCGACCAGGCCAACCGGAACCTCGACGTACGGGCCGTGATTCTGACCGGGGCGGGGAAGATCTTCTCCGCGGGTGGCAACGTCAAGGAGATGGCCGACCGGCAGGGCATGTTCGGTCTCGATCCGCGGGCCCAGCGCCGCGCCTACGTCGATTCGATCCAGCGGATCCCGCGTGCGCTGGCCCGCCTGGAGGTGGCCACCATCGCCGCGGTCAACGGCGCGGCCGTCGGCGCCGGTTGCGACCTGGCGCTGATGTGTGACATCCGCGTCGCCTCGGAGCGTGCGTCGTTCGCCGAGAGCTTCGTGCAGATCGGTCTCATCCCCGGCGACGGTGGCACCTGGTTTCTGCCACGCGCGATCGGGTACGAGCGGGCCGCGCTGATGACACTCACCGGTGACCGCATCGACGCGGCGACCGCCAAGGAGTGGAACCTGGTCTCAACCCTGGTCCCGCACGATGAGCTGCTCCCGGCGGCCACCGGCATCGCCGAGCGCATCGCCGCCAACCCGAGCGAGGCGCTGCGGATGGCCAAGCGGTTGCTCGCCGAATCACGCACCGGTGCACTCGAATCCGTGCTCGGAATGGCGGCCGCGATGCAGCCGCTGGCGCATCTGGACCCCGAACACTCCCAGCGCCTGGAGAAGTGGCGCAGCAGGTGAGCGCGAGGATGCCGCTGGTGCGCCGGCGGCGGTACCCCGGATCGCCGATCGATGCGGCCGGTACTCGACGCGCTGGCCCGATGGGGGCGGCCGGGATGCGGGAGCCCCGCGAGGGGGAGATCGTCACCGAGGCGTCCCTGGTGCCGGCGTTGCAAGTGGCGGCCGCGGGGGCCACTGTGCCGCGGACGCGGGCGTCGTACACGGTGCGGATCGGCGATGTCGCCGCGCATGCTCCCGTCGGCGACGGCGTCATCGAGGTGGGGCCGGGGGAGTACCCGGACTCCGATCTGGTGATCGTCAGCGGGCCGGCTTTCCGGGATCTGTTGGCCGGTGCCGTCGATCCGGCGACCGCCGTGGCCGATGGCACCGCCGCCGTGGCAGGCGACGCGGCGCTCCTCGGTCGGTTCACCTCGATGTTCACCGTCCCCTCCAGTCCGTCGGTGTCGAGCTGACGGGCTCGCCCGGTTCGGTTTCACCTGAAGGTGAACACGACCTTGCCGGTGGCCTGTCCACTGCGGAGTCGTCGGGCGGCTCGGTGATGGTCAGTGACGTCGACGGTGCTGTCGATGACCGGCTGGATATCGCCGCGTGCGACTGCGGGCAGCAGCTCGGCGCGGAGGCCTTCGAGGATGGGGACGGTCTCCCAGTCACGCGAGAATCCGAACGACACGCCGTGGATGGTGAGATGCCGGTACGAGACCGCGTCCAGATCGATGGCCGACGCGGGACCGGCGAGTCGCCCGATGTTGACCACGTGCCCGTCGACGGCGGTGGCGGGCAGACAGTCGGCGAACGTCCGGCCCCCGACGTGATCGAGCACCACGTCGACGCCGGTGCCGTCGGTGGCGGCGAGCACTGCTCCGGTCAGGTCGTCGTTCTCGGTGACGACCACCGTGTCGGCTCCGAGTTCGGTGAGCAGGTCGCGCTTGGCGGCGTTGCGGGTGGTGGCAATCACCGTCGACGCTCCGAGGGTTCTCGCGATCTGTGCGCCGACGAGCCCGATCCCCGTGGTCGCGCCGGTGATCAGCACACTCTGGCCGCTCTGGAATCCGGCTACCGTCAGGGCCCCGTATTCGGTGAGCAGCGCGGTCGGTAGCGCGCACGCGACCTCTGCGGCCAGCTCGGCGGGCTGCGGCAGCACAAAGCGGTGGTCGGCGACGAGGTAGTCGGCGAACGACGACGGGAACGTCCCCATCACCGGGTCGCCGACCCGCCAATCGCCGGCGTCCTCGCCGACGGCGGCGATCTCACCCGCGTACTCGAAGCCCGCGATGAACTCCTCGGTGTCAGCGCCCGCGGCGGGATCCGCTGCCGCGAGCATCGGGATGTCGGCGTTGTTGGTGGCCGATGCGCGGTTGCGGATCAGAACCTGGCCCCGGTCGGGTCGAGGGATCGGCTGCTCGGCAAGCTCCCATTCCGGACCGCGGCCCGCGATGAGGGCACGCATCGTGCTGGTCAACATGATCTCCATTCGTCAAGCGTGCCAAGGACTACGCGGCGTCGGGGTGGTCGGGGTAGGTGATGTCGGTGCCGGTGGGTAGGCGGGTGTCGTCGACGATGAGAATCGTCGGGTGGTGGTGGCCGGTGTCGGCTCGCTGGTGGATGTCATTGCGGACGTCGGCGAGGTGTTTCTCGAAGTCGGCCGGTAAATCCGGTATCCGGTTGATCAATCGCGGATTCTGCGGCATCCCGGGTGCCACGTTGAGTTGCCACCAGGTCCGGCCCTTGTGCTTGCCACTGGCGATGGTGCCGG